>CACZQF010000155.1 GCA_902783245.1 uncultured Spirochaetaceae bacterium
CTGAGGTGGCGGGAGGCGGCAGTCTGAGATGTCGTGCAGTCAGCCACCATTTTGTCCCGACCAAGGTCGGGTCTGAGTCCTGCGGGCGGGAGGCGGCGGGCTGTAGTGACGCTACGGCAGCTCCACCGCTATCCATTTAGATTCATCGCTCATATCTTGCGCCACCAGTCCCGGATCTACCTTTGCCGTCGTTTCGGCAAGCAGGTAGGCAGTACCGTTTACCGTTATTTTTGCTCCGCCGGCGGAAAGCGCAAGCCCTGCGATCGCATGGCTGTATTCCCGTGAGATGAACAGCGCGGACTGAATACCTGCATGTTCGGCCAGTATGCACAGCAGAAGCGAACGGCTGTCGCAGTCGCTCGGTGAGCCTGTGGCGCATGAGACGATGTCCGTAAAATCCGCGTTCTGCGGATCCCTCACATACGAAAATTCCTGTATCCAGCTGAGCAGCTGCCGTATGTATTCCATGTCCGGGTTCTTGCTGTCTGCTTTTACTGCTGCCGGATACAATGTCTTGTATATATCTGCCGCCAGCCGTGCGGTACGCCTGCAGGCGTCCCGGTGTATCATGCGGTAGTACCGCCGCCATGCCTCAAGCCAGTTTTTGTTACGCGCGTACAGCGTCAGTATGGCATATTCCCGTTCAACCACGTATTTGTTTGCCTCCGCATCATCGCTGCCGACAGCTGACTTGATCTTTTTGCCGTGAATGGTCAGCGTGACCTCTTTTTTACCGGTGCCGGGGAATGCGAAGCTTGTCATGATGCCGGGCGTGCGTCTGCCGGCTTCGCCGATGCACAGGGAATCAAGTGCGGAGTTGATGGCTCTGGCGCAGTACCAGGTTCTGTCCTGATCCGCATAGCAGATCGCGGTGAGCCAGCCCGACTCGTTCGGCAGCGGAGCTGCCGCGGCCCAGCCTTCCTGCCCGGTTTCTGAGCCGGGCAGCGTCATGGAGAATGAACTGATCGCGCATTCGGCGCCGTTCCACTGCATGACGGCGGTCTCGTACCGGGCGCGGAGCTTGCCGAGCGCGGTGGCGGCGGCGCCGGCTGCGTCCCTGCATGCGCCCTTGTCGTACAGCTTTATGATCAGGGTCACGGGAAGCATGTTGTAGCTGAACAGGTAGCCGTTGCCGTCGGGATCCTGCTGGACGCATTCAAAGCCTACGGGCAGGTCGATCGTAAATCCTTTTCCGGGCGGCGCGAAAAGCTGCGCGGAAATATCCGCCGATAACGCTGCGAGCAGCAGCAGGCTGAGCAGCGCGGTTTTTATGTGTGGTACATGCAGATGTCTTATTGTCATTTTCACTGTCCTCGTCTATTATATTTCGGATGGATTTGATACCGGTGCTATATCAAAATGATGAAATTCTCATTATAAACAAACCTGCCGGCGTTCCGGTACAGGGCGGAGCGGGAATTTCACGCTCTCTTGATACCGAGCTGCCCCGTCAGCTGGGGTTTCCTGTATATCTGGTGCACCGTCTGGACAAGGAGACAGCCGGTATTATGGTGGTGGCAAAGAGCCCGCGTGCCGCCCACGTATGGACTGCGCTCATAGCGGGAAAACAGGTGCGCAAAGAGTACGAGGCGGTGTGCATCGGTATTCCCCGCGGCGGCATGAAAGGCACCGTCAGCGACCGGGTGGTGCAGGGCGGCGTTGAGAAGGACGCGCTGACCCATTATGAGGTGCTGCGGACGACCGAGGTGCATACTGCGGAAGGAACGTGCACTCTTTCATGGCTCAGGCTCAGGCTTGCCACCGGCAGAATGCATCAGATACGCATTCATCTGGCGGGCGCGGGCTGTCCTGTTGCGGGCGATGACAAGCACGGTGACTTTAAGCAGAATAAGCTGCTGCGCAAAGCGTGCGGCATAAAGCGGCTTATGCTTGCGTCAGTACAGCTTACTGTTCCGGGAGCGCATGCGGACGGCGGCGCTGACCGCGTGTTTACAATACCGCTGCCTGCGCATATGGAATCCTGCCGTAAGCTTTTTGAGCCGGCAGCGGTGACACCTGACCGAAGGCAGTAGTGACACCTGACCGAAGGAAGCTGTGACACCTGACCGAAGGAAGCTGTGACACCTGGCCGAAGGAAGCAGTGACACCTGACCGAAGGAAGGGCGGATTTTGACTTTAGTCCCCGGTGAACGCCGCAAAGAAAAAGAAGTTTCAGCTGTGAAGTCCTGATAAAATGCACGCTTAATATTGACATGCTCCTTTGTATAAGGTATATTTTAATCGTACATTTTAATTACCTTTTAAAATGGACTCGTGACAACAACGGGTCTTTTTTTATTTACACACAGCTCGGTTTGAGCTGCCCTTACAGGTGAACGGTTTGGATTACATTTCATTAAACACAATCCCGCATTATGCAGAGTGTGCTCCCCTGGTGGAAGGCCTGGGGTATAAGCTTGTGGAGCTTCGGATTACCCCGCAGAAGGGTACGGTGCGTATTCTTGCGGTTATTGCGGCAAAGGATCCTTCTCTTGATATCGGTGTTAATGACTGCTCAAAGGTTCATCATGCGCTGCTTCCCCGTCTGGAGGCGCTGCTGGGAACCGATGACACATACATGGAGCTTACGTCTCCGGGTATGGAGCGTAATATCAAGAATGCGGCTGAGTTTGAGCTCTTTACCGGCCGTCAGGTGCGCGTCTGGGACAGAACGGTTAATGACTGGGTAGGCGGCACGATCGTGTCTGCCGACGAAAAGTCTGTGACGCTGGAGCAGCCGGGCGCGGAAGAAGGAACTGGTACGGTGCGGTGCATCGTTTTGTTTGAAAATATAGCGAAAGCGAAATTTATACATCTTTAATAGAATGAAGGGGGCTTGAGTATGCCGTCAGAAATGGCAGAAGCTATCCGCCAGTTGATACAGGAAAAAGGACTTTCAGAGGATTCTCTGAAACAGATGATTGAGAATACGCTGAAAGCTGCGTATAAACGAACCTACGGAACGGCTGACAATGCTGTGGTCCGTTTTGCGGATGATATGTCCGATGTGTCGATTTACTCCCGTAAGACAATTGTGGACGGAGTGTATGATCCTGTTACGGAAATCGAGCTTTCGGACGCGCTTAAGCTGAGTCCTGAATGTGAGATCGGTGATGAGATCGATATTCTTGAGGATCCGAAGAGCTTTGACCGCTCTGCTATTTCTACCGGAAAGCAGACGGCCCATCAGGAGCTGAATGAAAACTTCAAGGATAATCTGTATAATGAATACAAAACAAAGGTCGGCGAGATTATCATCGGATATTACCAGCGTGAGCACAACGGCAATATCTACGTTGATCTTGGTAAAGTTGAGGGCGTGCTGCCGGTAAAATACCAGTCACCCCGTGAAAAATATGAAAAGAATGACCGTATCAAGGCGCTGATCGTTGACCTGAAGCGCACTTCTACCGGTCTGCAGCTGGTGCTTTCCCGCAGTGATCCGAACTTTGTGCGTTCGATCGTTGAGCTTGAGGTTCCTGAGATCTACGACAAAACGGTTGAGATTCAGAAGATTGTGCGTGATGCCGGATACCGGACCAAGATCGCCGTGTACTCAACACGTGAGGATGTTGATCCTGTAGGCGCCTGTGTCGGTCTGAAGGGCGTGCGCATCCAGAACGTTATCCGTGAGTTGTACGGTGAAAAGATCGATGTGCTTAAATATGATCCTGATCCTGCGGTGTTCATTAAGAACGCGCTGTCGCCCGCCGAAGTAAGCCGCGTGGTTATTCTTGACGAGGACAAAAAGCAGGCGCTCGCGATCGTCAATGAGAGCCAGTTCTCCCTTGCGATCGGCAAGCAGGGACAGAATGTCCGTCTTGCCAACCGTCTGTGCGACTGGAGCATTGATGTTAAGACCGAAGAGCAGGCCGCTGAAATGGATCTGTCTGAGATTGAGACACGGAAAGCTGCGCAGAATCTGTTCAGGGATGACGTTAAGCCTGAATACGAGGAGATTGCTACGATCGCTGAGCTGCCGGGTGTTGATCTGCGTGTGGCTGAGATCCTTAAAAGCGCCGGTATCGAGGATATCGAGCGGTTTGTGGAGGCTGTCAACGACGGCAGCATTAATAATGTGAGCGGCCTTACCAAGACGGAGATCGAGGCGGTCAATAAGCTGATCAATGAGTCCGTGGAGTTTGTGGATGATGCGGCCGGAGCCGGAGACGGTGCGGCTGCTGACGAACCTGCGGAAGAAGAATATTTCTGCCCTGAATGCGGTGCTAAGATTACCCTTGATATGACACACTGTCCCGTTTGCGGGGTTGAATTCGAATTTAAAGAGGACGAGGAAAAATAGACTATATGGCAGATGAATCTGAGAAAAAACCTGAATTCGTACTAAAGAAGAAGAAGGTAGAACCGGTACAGCCGAAATCGGCGGCTCCCGCTGCGGCTCCTGCTGCCGGTAATGGAAGCGCACCGGAGAAAAAACGCGTTGTTGTCGTAAAGAAACGGCCGGGTGCCGGTGTGGTACCTGTGGCAAAGCCGCAGGGTGCTTCTGCTGGTGATACATCTGCCCCGTCTTCTGAAAAGCCGCGCCGTGAGCCTGTTTCTGCGGAAACTGCCGGTACGGGAACTGATGCAGGTCCTGTCCGCGCTGCTGCGGCTCCGGCCCCTGCAAAAGCACCTGCTGAGCAGCCTAAGACCGATCAGGCAGCTGCTCCCCAGCGTGCTCCGGTTACGTTTGAGCTTAATTCTCGCCGTCCGAATGTAAAGGCCGGTAATCTGTCTGATCATGCGCGCTCTCAGCGCTCCGGCGGATACCGTATTCAGCGGAGCGGCGGCTATGGTTCCGGTAACGGACAGAACAGTTCCGGCTATTCCGGCGGATATGCCGGAAGATCCCAGAACGGATATCGTCCGCGCCGTGAGGGCGGATTTACTGGCGCACAGGCCAGGGAAGGTTACCAGAACCGCGAGCGTGAGAACCGCGGCGGCGGGCAGGGCGGCTATCAGGGCCGTCCGGGCGGATTCCGTCCTAACGGCGGACAGGGCGGCTATCAGGGCCGTCCCGGCGGGTTCCGTCCTAACGGCGGACAGGGCGGATTCCGTCCTAACGGCGGTATGCCCGGTAAGATGGGCGGCGGCTTCGGCGGCAGATCTGCGCCGGCACCCGTTGCTCCTGATCCCAGAGCTGCCGGTAAAAAGCAGTTCAAGGGCAAGAAGCCCGTTTATAACCGCAAGGACGAAGAAGAATTATTCGACGATGATAAATTCTATGAGACAAAGAAAAAGAATGTCACTCCTGCCAGCGTTGTGCCCAAGCAGATTGACATTATGGAGACCATCTCTGTTTCTGATCTTGCCCGCAAGATGAACCTTAAGGCTTCCGATATAATCGGAAAGCTTATGTCCATGGGCATGATGGTCACCATCAACCAGTCCATAGATTCTGATACTGCGACGATTCTTGCCTCTGAATATGGCTGTGAGGTTCACCTGGTGAGCCTGTACGATGAAACGGTCATTGAGAGTGAAAAAGTCGCGGACGACAAGCTGCTTCCGCGGCCTCCGATCGTTACGGTCATGGGTCATGTTGACCATGGTAAAACCAAGACGCTCGATGCTATCCGTCATACGAATGTCGTGGCGGGCGAATTCGGCGGTATTACGCAGCATATCGGTGCATATTCAGTCTCTACGCCTAAGGGAAATATCACCTTCCTTGATACTCCCGGCCATGAGGCGTTTACCATGATGCGTGCCCGCGGTGCGCAGATTACGGATATCGTAGTTCTGGTTGTTGCGGCGGATGACGGCGTGATGCCGCAGACGCTTGAGGCTATCAACCATGCCAAGGATGCGAAGGTTCCGATCATCGTTGCTGTCAATAAGATTGATAAGCCCGAGGCGAATCCTGACCGCGTGCGTACACAGCTGTCCGAGCAGGGGCTTACTCCTGAGGAATGGGGCGGTGATACCCAGTATGTCAGCATCAGCGCTCTGAAGGGTGAGGGCATCGACGATCTTCTTGATGCGATCCTGCTGCAGGCCGAGATGCTGGAGTTGAAGGCTCCGCAGGACTGCCGTGCGGAAGGTAAGATCATTGAGACCCGTGTTGATGTGGGCCGCGGTATCGTTGCTTCAGTGGTTGTCCAGCGCGGCGTGCTGAGAACGGGAGATCCGTTTGTTGCCGGTATTTATTCAGGCCGCGTGCGCGCAATGTTCAATGATATGGGACAGAAAATCGACGAGGCAACGCCGAGTATGCCGGTCGAAATCCTCGGTATCGAGGAGATGCCGAATGCAGGCGATCCGTTCCAGGTGACCGAGAGCGAAAAATTCGCGCGCTCTATTTCGCTTAAGCGTCAGGAGCTCAAGCGGTTTGAGGATGCGAAGGCCGTTAAGAAAGTCACGCTTGATAATCTGTATGCAACGATTGATGCGAATGAGGTCAAGGAACTGAAGGTTATCATAAAGGCAGATCTGCAGGGTTCGGCAGAGGCTCTGAAGACTGCTTTGGAAAAGCTTTCCACAAAAGATATCCGTCTGGTTGTCATCCATTCGTCCGCCGGTGCAATCAATGAAAGCGATGTGTCCCTGGCGTCTGCTGACTCCAATGCAATTATCATCGGCTTTAATGTCCGGCCTACCTCAAAAGCCAAACTGCTGGCTGAGCAGGAAAAGGTTGATATCAGAAAATATAATATCATCTATAAGGCTGTGGAAGAAGTCCGTGCCGCAATGGAAGGCATGCTGCAGCCCGATACGAAGGAGCAGGTTACCGGTACGGTTGAAGTACGCAATACCTTCAAAGTTCCGAAGGTCGGTGTTATTGCCGGTTGTTACGTTACCGATGGTATCATCAAGCGCAGCAGCATGGTTAACCTCATCCGTGACGGTATCGTTAAGTTCACCGGCAAGGTTTCTTCACTCAAACGGTTCAAGGACGATGCGAAAGAAGTTCGTGAAGGCTTTGAATGTGGTGTAGGCCTTGAGAATTGGCAGGATATTCAGGTTGGTGACCAGCTTGAAGCGTTTGAGTACGTTGAGGTTGCCAGAAAGCTTGGAGAAGCGCTTGTTGATGAGCGCGCGGAAGCTGAAAAGAAAGAGGCTGAGCGTGAGGCTGCGGCAAAAGCCGAGGCGGAGGCCAAGGCTGAGCTTGAGCAGCAGCAGCTGGCCGCTGAAAAGGCTGCCGCAAAAGAAAAAAAGGCCCGCAAGGCTGCCGAAAAGGCTGAGAAATAATGGGTGGATTCAGATTATTACGGCTTGGCGAGCAGATCCGCGGCGAGATCGCGGATCTGCTGCTCAAGCAGAAAATTAAAGATCCCCGGGTTTCGACATTCCTTACAATAAACCGGGTGGAAGTGGTCGCTGATCTGGCATATGCAACGGTATATGTTTCCAGTTTTTTGCCTGAGGCGCAGCTGCGCAAGGGTGTGGAAGGCTTGCAGAGTGCTGCAGGTTTTATTCAGTCATCCATTGCAAAAAAATTGCGTATCAGACAGTTTCCCCGTCTGACCTTTGTTGCTGACCTGAGCATAAAAGAAGGTTTTGAGATGGTACAGAAGCTGAATCAGCTGGAAAGTGAGTCAAACGCCGCGGCTTTGACGGCGGACGGCGATGAGTAGAAAGGGCAGTGCAGGGCAGTCCGGCCTTGTACTGCTCGCAAAGCGTCCCGGTTTAACCAGCTTTTCTTCGTTGTACGCGGTAAAACATGCGCTGCATACGAATAAAGTAGGGCATACCGGTACGCTGGATTCATTTGCCTGCGGACTGCTTGTGGTATGTACCGGCTCACTGACACGTCTTGCCTCAAGAATTACTGCGCTCGATAAATCCTATGTTGCACATATTGTGTTCGGTTCTGAGACCGACACGCTTGATCCCAATGGTATGGTGATACGAAATGCACCGCTCCCTGTAAAAGAGGATTTTTTACGCTCGCTTACGCGTTTTACTGGTGAAATCCAGCAGCGCCCTCCGGCGTTTTCTGCGCTTCATGTTGACGGCAGGCGGGCGAGTGATCTTGTCAGGGCAGGAAAAAACGTGGAGCTTCCTGCCAGACCGGTTACCGTGTTCAACAGTACGGTTGTTTCGCTGACACAAGATGATGACGGGCGTATAGTGGCGGCGCAGGTTGCATTCGATGTGTCGAAAGGTACGTATATCAGAAGCCTTGCACGTGACATTGCGGCTGATTGCGGCAGCGCGGCGCATTTGATCGGTCTGAAGCGTACCCGGATCGGATGTTTCCGGCTGGAGGATGCCGCCGGATACGATCTGATGGATGGTGAGCCTGACGATACGTATGAGCAGAAACTGCGCGAGGAAATCTTGTCGCATATACAGCCTATGACTCCTGTGTTTGCACAAACCTGCGGTCTTGTTCCTGCGGTTTTGAAACGAGGTGTTGAACGGGATTTTTATACGGGACGTCCGCTGCGGAACGGTCTGTTTGAGTCTTCCCCTGTGATGGTGGATGACGGCGGTGAAAACCGCCCGCTTGCAGTTTTTACCGCCGACGGCGTGTTTGCCGGAGTTGCTGAAGCTGCCGGCGGAAAGCTTCGCTACGGTTTTGTTGTTCCTCCTGAGTCTGAGATTGAAAGGTAGCCTGTTTTTATGGAAATAATTACTTGGGAAAAGGTTCTTTCCCTCTTGCATACTCGTAACTCGTTCCTGCGGGAAGCTTCTGCGCTCAGTATTGGCAGTTTTGACGGCCCTCATTGCGGTCACAGGGCGCTGTTTGATGCCGTTCTTGCAGCTGCGCGGCGGAAAAACATTGCTTCCGGAGTGGTGACTTTTGCCCGGCCGTTGAGCGGCAGAAAACGGCCTGAGGAGTATCGCGGCGATGTTTCCACCCTGCGGCAGCGGCTTGATTATTGCGCTGAAAAAGGTTTTGATTTTGCGATAGTCATTGACTTTTCCGATGAATTCGGTAGAATGGAAGGGCATGTTTTCTTATCTGCTTTACGGCAGATTTTTGGTATGCGGTTTTTAGCGGAAGGCTGTGACTTCCATTGCGGATATCATGGTGCGACGGATATACCTGCTATACAGGCATATGCTGCTGAGCATGCTGTTGAGCTTGAGATTGTACAGCCCGTTATGTATGGCGGTGAGCGTGTGAGCTCATCCAGAATCCGAAGTTCGGTGCTTTCCGGTGATTTTGTGTCGGTGGCAGGAATGCTTGGCCGTCCTTATCAGCTTGACTGCCGCGATACTGAATGGAAACGTGAGAATGATACAATGTATCCTGCATCCGGCCGGCTTATTCAGCAGGTTTTGCCGTGCGACGGGGTATATACGGTACAGATAAATATGTCCGGCAGTGTTTCCGGTGGAGATGCTGCTTACAGGGCACAGCTGAAGATGGAATCTCAAAACCTTCGCCTGCAGGTTCCGTCTGACAGTTCTGCGCTGCAAATACGGACAATTGAATTTATATAGCTACTATTTTAGTGAGGAATAAAAGAATGGCACTTTCAAAAGAAACAACTTCTGCTGTTGTCAGCAAGTTCGGTGCAAATGAGAATGACACCGGTAACTCAAAAGTTCAGATCGCACTGCTTACCGAGCGGATCAAGCAGCTTACGGCACATGTTCAGCGGTTCCCGAAGGACACGAGCTGCAAGCGCAGCATGATGAAGCTGGTCGGTCAGCGCAGAAAGATGCTCAAATATCTTGAGCGCCGTGAGCTTGAGACATACCGCAGTCTTCTCAAAGAGCTCGGTTTGCGTAAGTAAATTTGCACGTAAAGCCTGCCGGCCGTTAACCGCATACGGCCAACAGGCTTTTTTTATAAATTGCGGAAAAGAACAAAGAAAGAATTAGAAGGATTTTGATGGTACAGAGAGTAACGTACAAAATCGGTGATGATGAGCTGATTTTGGAAACAGGAAGAATCGGTAAGCAGGCTAATGGTTGTGTATATGCGCAGTATGCCGGTACCTCTGTCATTGCGACAGTGTGTGCTTCCCATTCTGTTACAGAAGGCATGGATTATGTCCCTGTAACAGTTGATTACAATGAAAAGTTCTATGCCGCTGGAAAAATTCCGGGCGGCTTTGTAAAACGTGAGGGACGTCCCAAGGATAAAGAAATCCTTGTTTCCCGTCTTATTGACCGTCCTATGCGTCCGCTTTTTGAAATGTCATTCGGACGTGAGATTCAGATTGTGCCCACCTGCGTTTCTGCAGACGGCATTCATACCCCTGACATTCTTGCAGTGATTGCATCTTCTGCTGCAGTCACTATTTCTGATATTCCGTTCCATGGACCTGTCGCGGCATGCCGCGTGGCCTATATCGACGGTGACTATGTGATTAACCCGACCTTCCAGCAGATGGATAAAGCCCAGCTTGAGATTGTAGTCGCTGGTACTGCAGACGGCTTTACCATGGTAGAAGGCGGCGCGAACGAAGCTTCCGAAGAAGTGATGCTCGGTGCGCTTGAAAAGGCTCAGGGCTTTATCACCGATATGTGTCATCTGCAGGATGAGTTGCAGAAAAAAGCCGGTAAAGAAAAGCTTCCGCTTGCACCCCTTGATGTGGTGCTGCAGAATGCGGAGCAGATCGAAGCCGAGGCGACACCGCTGGTTCAGGATGCCTGTTTCCGCGACGGTAAGCAGGCCCGTAGCATTGCTTTTGACGCGGTGAAAAAGCAGCTTCAGGAAAAATATGCTGAGCAGCTCGAAGATCCTGTTCAGGCAAAGCTGTTCGACGCGCTGCTTGATGATATCCAGTACAAACTGCTGCGTAAGTCAATCCTTGAGAAGGGTGTCCGTATCGACGGCCGCAAATGTGATGAGATCAGGCCTATTACCTGTGAGATCAACGTGCTGCCCCGTCCGCACGGATCTGCGCTGTTCACCCGCGGTGAAACACAGTCTCTGGCTGTCACCACGCTGGGTACATCGCTTGATGAGCAGGTATATGACGATATCGACGGCGACAGAAGCGAAAACTTTATTCTGCACTACAACTTCCCGCCCTATTCAGTAGGCGAAGTTGGCAAGCTTACAACCGGCCGCCGCGAGATCGGCCACGGCAATCTTGCCCGCCGCTCACTGGCTCCGATGATCCCGAGCAAAACCGAATTCCCGTATACGATCCGTGTCGTGTCTGAGATTATGGAATCAAACGGTTCTTCTTCCCAGGCATCTACATGCGGCGGCTGTCTGAGTCTGCTTGCCGCCGGCGTTCCCATGAAGAAAATGGTTGCCGGTATTGCCATGGGTCTGATTACTGACGGCCCGAAATACGAGCAGTACAAAATCCTGTCTGATATTCTCGGCGAGGAAGATCACCTTGGCGATATGGACTTTAAAGTAGCTGGTACCAAAGACGGTATTACCGGCTTCCAGATGGATATTAAGATTGCCGGTGTTTCCACCCAGATCATGAAAGAGGCGCTTGCGCAGGCAAAGGCAGGCCGTCTGCATATCCTGAGTATCATGGAAAAATGCATCGACAAGCCGCAGCCCATCAGCCCCAACGCTCCGAAAATCCTGTCCATGAAGATTCCGGTCGATAAGATCGGCGCTCTCATCGGACCTGGCGGAAAGAACGTAAAGGCTCTTTGCCAGCAGTACAGCGTTACGATCAACACCGATGATGACGGTACTGTCACTATCTACGGCAAAACTTCTACGAGCGCTGACGAGGCCAAGAAAGCGATCAAGGGTATTGTTGAGGATCCCGAAGTGGGAACCATTTACAATGGTACCGTAAAACGCATCATGGAATTCGGTGCTTTTGTAGAGATTTTGCCCGGTAAAGAAGGCTTGTGCCATATTTCCAAGCTTTCACGCCAGCGAGTAGAGAAGGTTACCGATGTTCTGAAAGAAGGACAGCAGGTTCCCGTCAAGCTGCTTGAGGTTGACAAGATGGGACGCCTGAACCTTTCCTACATTGATGCAGTGGAAGAGCTGGGTAAGAAACAGTAATTTCTTATATGACATCAATTTCGCATGATGCAAGTTCCGGGCTGACTGCCCGGTTTGCACCCGTTGTATTGCGGAATAATGTTGTGCTCATAACGGAACCGGTTGCCGGACATAAAACTTCGGCAATCGGTTTCTGGTTTTCTGTAGGTAGCCGTTCCGAATCCAATACAGTACGTGGTGTAACTCATTTTGTAGAGCATCTTCTTTTTAAGGGTACTCGTACCCGCAGCGCTTTTGACATTGCCTGCACGTTTGACCGACTCGGCGGATATGTCAACGCGTATACGGAGCGGGAAGCCGTGTGCCTGTACTGTGTGGTTCCGTCGGCGCATATGCATGCCGCGCTGGAAGTCATGTGCGACATGGCTTGCTCAGCAGCTTTTGAGCAGCGCGAGATAGACCGGGAGCGGAAGGTTATTGAAAGCGAGATTCTGGCGGCAGCCGATGACCCTGAGGAGGCTGCGCTCGACGCTGTCGGTGAATCCGTCTGGCCCGGTCAGATGATCAGCGCGAGCATCAGCGGAACCGTACAGGATGTGGACAAGCTGACCCGCGATGAACTGTACCGATGGTATGACGCACAGTTTGTTCACGGCGAGCTGACGGTATGCATTGCGGGCGGTTGTGCCGATGAACAAGCGGTTTCTTTGCTTGAAAATCTGCCGGTTCATAAAAAGCCCTGTCTGCCCGGTTTACCGCGTGTACCGGAAGAACCCGGAGCAGACCATACCTCCGGTATTCCTTCTGTTCCGAACCGATTTGCAGGACAGAATCCTGTATGGCATCCCGGTCTGAATTGCATCCGCGCGCCGTTTAAGCAGGAGCAGTTCTTTGTGCTGTATCCTTTTTCTGTACCGATGACAGAGCGGGCGTACTATGCGCTTTCAGTGTTCAATGCGCTGGCAGGGGACGCCATGAGCTCCCGGCTGTTCCAGCGTCTGCGGGAACAGGGCGGCTTCTGTTATACCGTATACAGTTTTTCCAGTCTTTATACAGAAACCGGCTGCTGGTGCGCCTATGCCTCATCCTCGAAGGTACGCAGCGTCAGAGTCATGCAGGATCTGCTGGATGAAATCCATACGTTGAAAACAAAGCCTGTGACTGACGATGAGCTGAATGCTGCCCGGGAGCACTTGTGCGGCGAGGAGCTGATTGCATCAGAGGATCCTGAATACCGCATGAAACGTATTGCACGTAATTACATGGCAGGGTATCCTGTCTGTGACACCGATGATGTTATTACGCAGCTTCGAGCGGTAACCCGTGACGATGTGCAGGAATGCATCGCACGCCTGCTCGTAAAGCCGCAGGAGGCGGCCGTTATATTCGGTCCGGAATTATCACCGGGAAATAAAACAAAAATAGGAGAGTATTTTGCAGCAGCATATTAACATTCTTTGTACTGCCGAGCCCGGTGCGGCTCTACCCGTATATAAAACTGCCGGAGCTGCGGGCGCGGACATCTGTGCGTTTATTTCCGAGCCGCTGCAGCTGGAATGCGGTTGCCGCGCGCTGGTTCCCACCGGTCTGCGCTTTCAGATTCCCGACGGCTATGAAGTGCAGATCCGCCCGCGTTCCGGCCTTGCCGCAAAAAACGGCGTCACCTGCCTGAATACGCCCGGAACCATAGACAGCGACTACCGGGGCGAAATAAAAGTTCTGCTCATAAATCTGGGTACCGAGCCTTTTACAATCAATTCCGGCGATCGTATTGCCCAGATCGTGGTGGCGCCGGTAACGCGCGGAGCGTTTGTCTCTGCCGACACGCTGGATGAAACGGAGCGCGGCGCCGGCGGCTTCGGCTCGACGGGAGTGTAATGGCGGGCCTCGGAAAAACGCTTTTACGTATCGCCAACGGCTTCTCGATGCATCGTGCTGCAGGGCA
>CACZQF010000156.1 GCA_902783245.1 uncultured Spirochaetaceae bacterium
CCGAAAGCAACAGTTGCACCTGGCCGAAAGCAACGGTTGCACCTGACCGAAAGCAACAGTCGCACCTGGCCGAAAGCAACAGTTGCACCTGACCGAAAGCAACAGTTGCACCCGGCTGAAAGCAACAAGTGCACCTGATGAGGCCGCTGCTGCCCGCTCCGTGTTACTGCGGGGCGGCTGTTATCTCAAAGCTGCGCACGCGCCGCGTGCCGAGCGTGTCCGTTACGGTGAGCACATGCTTGCCCGGTGCGGGCTGTACTGCCATGGTGTGCGGACCCGTGGTGCAGCCCAGATACGTTCCGTCAATGTCCCAGTATACGGTGGCGCTTTCATCGCGCTCTGCCGCCTGCATCACCATGGCGCCCGGCGTGCCGTCCAGCTCCACCGGCAGAATAATCTGCGCTCCCTGATCCGGAAAGACGATCGAAAGCTCCGACATTTCCTGCGACTCATGCCACGGTACGAATCCCGGCAGCACGGTATAGCCGAGCGTGTGCCTGGTGTACCAGTACTCTACGGCAGGCGGCAGGACAAAATAGTTCTTTATGAGCGGCAGCATGCCCGCGTAGCTGCCCGTCATATCCTGTACTGTGGCCTGATACTTGCCGTCAGGCGTAAGCGATACGGGGCGGCAGTACGGGCATACGGAACCGTGCGGCGCGGCGGCAGGCCGGTATGAAGTACGCGTGCGCGTACAGTACGGGCCAGCGGCATAGCCGGAGCTTGCGCATACTGTCTGTTCCGTAAGATCATCAAGCGGTCTGCCGGGCCAGCGGGTGGCGGGCAGCACGGAAAAAATATCGAACATCACGGGCGCGGAAGTTGCTATGCTTTTCAGGTCTGCGGAGCCCTGTCCCCGCGCATTGCCGATCCATACTCCGACTGTATACTCCGGCGTTGTGCCGACCGCCCATGCGTCGCGGTTGCCGCTGCTCGTGCCGGTTTTCCATGCGATGCGCTTTGAGCCTGCGTATGACTGCCATGCAGCTTCGTCCGCGGGACGTACGCCGCGCTGCAGCGCATCGAGCGTCAGATAGCAGGCACCTGTGGAAGCGGGAAAGCTGCCCGTAAAGCAGGCTTTGTTCATCATGGCCGCATAGGCAAGCACGGTCTGCTGCAGCGTCAGCTCGCCGCCGCCGAGAATGAGCGGCAGACCGTATTCGTCCGCGCTGCGTGTGAACGTGGTGAACCCTGCGCGGTGCAGAAAGTCCAGGAACGCGCTGATGCCGTACTGGCGCAGTTCTCGTACCGCCGGTATGTTGAGCGACCGCGACAGCGCTTCTGAGGCGGCTACGGCACCGCGGTACTGGGGTATGTTGTTGTCGGGCTTATAGCTTCCGATTCTTGTTGGTATATCGATGACGAGCTGGTCGGGCAGCAGCATGCCGTTGTCAAGCATGGCGGCGTACAAAAACGGCTTGAGAAGGCTGCCTGAGCTGCGCCGTGCCTGTATGATGTCAACTGCGCAGGTGGCGGCGTTTCTGCCGTCCATGCCGGTGTTGCCGCAGTAGGCAAGCACGTCGCCGGTGCGCGTGCTGATCACGATGGCCGCTGCGTTGTGTATGCCGCTGCGGGCGAACTGGAGCGACCATTTTTCCAGAATGCGGGCCGTGTTCTTTTGAAGCGCACCGTCAAGCGTGGTGCGGAATGTATGGCTGCGGGGCTGCCGCTTTTTCAGCAGCTCCAGATAGTGCGGTGCTGCCGAAGGAAGCGGGTAGGGCTTCTGCGGCAGCGGCTCCTGCAGCGCAAGGCTGAGCTCCTGGGCGTCAAGCCGGTGCCTGCGGCAGAGTTCTTTAAGCAGCGCGTCCCGCTTGCTCTGCAGCCGCTCGGAAGAAGATCCGGGGAATACGAGCGAAGGCTGGTTCGGCAGAACGGCGAGCGTGGCGGCTTCTGCCCATGTAAGATTTTCGGGCGAACGGCCGAACCATCTCCATGATGCGGCCTCAAGCCCAACTACGTTGCCGCCGAAAGGCGCGTGCGCGCTGTACAGCTCCAGTATATGACGCTTGCTGTATCTGAGCTCAAGCAGCAGCGCGAGCATGGCTTCCTTTATTTTCTGCGGTATTGTACGCCGCGGGTTGTGCTCAAGCAGGCGGATGGTCTGCATGGTGATGGTTGAGCCGCCCGACACGATACGTCCGGCGCGCGCGTTGTAGACGGCGGCGCGGAGTATGGAGATAAGGTCGATTCCCGGATGCAGGTAGAACCTGCGGTCCTCGAAGCAGACTACGGCCTGCGCGAATTTATCTGGAATTTTGCCGGGAGTAAAGCGCCACTGACCGTCTGCCGCGACGGACGCGCCGGTCAGTGTGCCTGCCGCATCGTATACTGCGTATGAATAGGGACCGCCGTGCGGAATGAGCACGGCGGGTACAAGCAGGGCAGCCAGCGCCGCCGATGCGGCGACGGCTGCGATAGCCATGACGGCCGGCCGCCGCACTGAGCGCAGCAGCGGCCGCAGCTTATTTATCATTTTTCCATGATGACGCCTGCTGCCCCGGATATACGGCGCTGCAGGATGCGTCATACATGGCCTGTGCATGGATGGCCGGTATGAAATATGAATCCGCGGTATATACTACGGTTCCTGAAAGCGTAAAGACTTTGTCATCCCGCTCATCAAGATCAAAATAGGTGTATACGGCGTCATCGCGGATATCCTGATAGGTGAATCTGTTCTCTGAGGAGTCTCCGTGATATTCATCATATACATCGCTGCTGAGCCGTTCGTTGGTGATTTCCCAGCAGGTGGGTATCGGTACCGTAAGAGCTATGTTATGAATGGTCTCGTACGACAGGTTTGTTACCCTGATACGGATCTTGAAGGTGTCGCCCGGTTCAAGCGAGTTGCGGCTGATTCTGTAGTCGTCGTTGTCGTAGTAGGTTACGTCCAGCCGCAGGTTGTCATGCTGCTCCTGCTCGGTGCCTGCTATGGACATACCGCTTGCGCTGAAGGTACCGTACAGTATGGTACGTCCGGTGTTCGTGACCGATGCTTTCTGTACGGAGCCGGTGCCCGCTGCAAGCTTTTCCTGCACTGCGCCGTTCGTTATGGTGCCGCTCTGTGTTCTGCCCTCAGCGGTGACGGTATACGCGCAGCTTCCAGCCTGCTGCTCCTTGTAGTAGGGGAGCAGTGACAGCAGTGCCCATGCAGTTTCCTGCGTGCTGTACCAGGTGTCTGATACAAGGTTTTCTGCAAGCCGCTTGGCCAGTTTGCCTGCGGTGTCCATGTCGCCGGTTTTGGTTACGGTGAACAGGTACAGCGCCTGATCGCGTGCGGTCGATGCAAAGTTTCCGCCCGTTCTGCGGTAGGCTTCCCGCCGGATGCGCGTACCTTTAAGCAGCGTGCGTGCCGTGTCGGCTCTGCCTGACACGGAATAGGCACTTGCGAGCATGAAGGTTGCTGATGCTATCGGCTGGTCGGAACTGCTCCGTGAGTTCTGGAGTATGTCCATAAGCCGGTTCATGGCGGCTATGTCCGCCCGGCCGGCCGAGGCGAGCACAAAGAGCTTGTATGCCTGCGTGTCGGACGAATCATCGCCGGAATTTGATGATGAGCTCCAGTCTGCTGCGGACTTGGCCAGCCAGTTGAGCAGCGGCGTAAGCAGCGATGACGGAACGTCATAGCCGTACCGCTTTGCCTCCAGCAGGAAGTGCGCTCCGTAGCATGAGCCCCATGCGTGCGGCGTGGTGCTGCCCGGCCAGTAGGAGAATCCGCCGCTTTCCGTCTGGTAGCCCGGATACCGCTCTATGACTGATTTTACGTTCTTTTTTATGGTGTCCGTCTGTTCCGGCGTGAGCGTGATAAAGCCGGGAACATACAGCTGCGGGAATCCGCCTGACGTGATCTGCTCGATGCAGCCGTGCGGATAGGTGATCAGGTACTGCAGGCGCTCCGTCAGGTTCAGCGACGGCAGTACCGACAGCTCCATGGTGCTTGTGATCGTAGCCGGCTCTGACGGTGACTGTACGGAAACATCCGCGGTTTCGCCGGGCTTTACGCTGAAATTGGTGCGGTAGGTGACCGGTATGCCGCGTGACTGTACGGGAACCGTAGTGTGCGACACCGCGTCCGCGTATCCTTTCATAGATGCCTTGGCGGTGAATACGGCATTACCGTTCCGCTGCGTGGTGATGTTGAAGAATACGTCCCTGCTGTCCTGGGCGGGCACTGAGATTATACGGGTTGACTTGGAGCCTTCTGCATTCGCGGCAGCTCCTTCGATGCCGAGCGACACTGTTATGTTCTGTGCGGCGGCGGTACCGTTGAATACGGTAAGCGGCACCGTGACGGTTTCGCCCGTGCCGAGCGTACGCGGCAGACTTGCCTGCACGATAAGGTCTGACTTGACGGGCACAGATTTTTCTGCTTCGCCGTACGCGCCGTTATATCCTGCGATAACCACGGCCCGTACCGCGCCGATATATTCGGGCATGAGGAATTCCGTAGTCTTGGTTTCGCCGCGTGAAAGCGTATAGGGACCGAAGTATTTTACTACCGGCGTAAAGCGGTTTGATGACCGTTCCCTGTCGTCTGTAATTTCTTCTGAACCGCCTATGGCCAGCAGCGTCTCAAGTTTGCCGCTGTAGGCGCTCATGACATAACGGTAGATGTCCCAGCTGGTCAGCTGGGAGGCTTCTTTTTTGTAGAATGCGCTGTGCAGTGACGGCGCATGGTAGCCGGTCAGGCCGAGCAGACCTTCGTCCACCACCGCCACGGTGTAGGTCATGGGTCTGCCCTGTGCTTCTGATACGGATATTGCGGCCGTTTTGTTCGGTTCGAACTGCGCGGGCGCGGAGATGACGGGCTTGAGTCTGGTGCCGGGGTCATCGACCGTTACGGGCACAACGCCGTACAGACGGATCGGCAGGCTGTTCGCCGTCTGCATATGCGGCTGCAGCATGGTCACATGCACGTAGGCGTTGGGCGCCATCTGCGCGGTGACGGGCATTGTAAAGACGGTGGTGCCCTGACGGGTTTCAAGCCATGACTGGCTCAGTATGCGGCCGTTCTTTTCCACGGTGACAAGGGCGCGTCCGCCTTTGCCTGACGGGAACGAGATGGATGCCGTCTCTCCCGGTGTATATTTCTGCTTGTCGTTGATGAGCGTGATCATGGAGGCGCTGCCCGAGCCGCTTTCCTGCGCACGGCCGGCCCAGCCCGGCCAGTCGATGTAGACGATCTTACCGGTGCTGTGCCCGCTGGAACCGTCGGTTACGGTTACCAGATACCGTCCCCATGACGGATATTTTACCATAAAGTTGAAGGCGCCCTTGCCGTCTTTTATACGTACGGTGCCTTCCGTTACGAGCGATTCGGAGCGGTACGACACATAGGTGGCGTCGGTGAGCGCGTCTTTTTCCCACCACCACTTCCATTCAAGCTTATGGACTGCATAGGAAAGCGTAGCGTCAGGTACGGGCTTGCCGTCCGTGGTCAGCAGCACTACGTCCGCGGTGTGGTCCACGTCGGTAAGCAGCATGCCGCGTTCCTTGTCGCCTTTCGGCAGCTTGAGTCCTGCATAGCGCGTATAGGGTGAATAGTTGAATGATTTTGATTCCGTAGAAAATGCGCCCGACGGTTCGAATATGCGGCTCAGGAAGTTTGCCTTGAGTTTGCCCGGCAGGTTGCTGCCTGCATGCAGGTCAACGTTGAATTCGGCCTGTGAGTTTTTGTCCAGATAGCCGTCCCAGATAAGCTCCCTGCTTGATTCGAGCGAATTGCGCGGATTTGTGAATGAATATTCGCTGTAGCCGTCGAATCCGGTGGCAGCCCGTGAAAAACTTACGGAAACGTCCGCTGTGTACTCCGGCACAGGTGCGCCGTGGAGCCATGCGCCTGACAGTTTCAGGGTGTTGTTGCGGGGTACCAGGTATTCCTGCTGTGTCTCAAGCTTTACGGAAAGCCGGTTCGGCACTACGGTTTCTATGCGCAGCGGCTGGGTCCATGTTTTGCCGCCGATTTTGACCTGCGACTGCCATACGCCGGTGGGTGCGCCCGCGTTCGTTTTTATAGTGATGGGATAGAAACCGTTTACGTTGTTTCTGAGCGTGCGGCTTTCGGTCACCCTGCCCATGGGATCCTGCAGCTGGAATGATACGGGAATGTCGGACGGCAGCGTTTTTTTCAGGTCCTGCAGTACAAAGGTCAGGTAGATGTTGTCTCCCGGCCGCCATACGCCGCGCTCGCCGTAGATATAGCCCTTTACGCCGTCCACGGACTTTTCGCCGCCGGTCTCAAAGTGGCTTATGCTCAGACCGGTTCCCTCTGAAAGCTTAAGGTATGACTGCTGCTTGTTGTATGAGGCGGTGACTACATACGGTGATGTACCCGGTTTTGCCGTGAATACGGCTCCGCCCTGTGAATCCGCAACGGCGGTGGCAACGGGCGTACCCACGAAATTCCACAGCGTCAGATCAGCTCCGGAAAGCGGCTTTGCGGTCTTCAGGTCCGTAGCTGTTACATACAGGTCGCCGTCCGAGGTCTGTTTTGCCATGAGACCTATGTCGGTGATCAGCACGTTGCGCTTTATAAGGCAGCTGCTGTTGAAATAGGGTGTATAGAATGCCGGGTGGCAGGGATCGTCGTCATATGACCAGTAGGAATCCCGCTCACGCCAGTTCATGTTGTCCCAGTAGTCCCATGAGCTTCTTTCCTGCGGACGCCGTTCCGGCTCTATCATGTCATCTGGCATGGGCAGTTCAGAGAAGTCCCGGTGGCCGGAGCGGCAGATGTATTTTACGTTCTTTTTGCGGAAGGTGACGCGTATCTGGAACATGCCGCCCGGATATTTTTTTGCCAGTTCTGACAGCTCAAGTCCGCGCGTGATGAATTTATTCTGCATGGAGTCGTTCCAGTCGAACGAGATGTTTTTGGTCCACACAGGCTCGCCGACACGGTACAGCTCTTCGTTGCCGTCAAGGTCGTTTACCTGCAGGAACTGGTTTATCGTGCGGTCGTAGATGGCGTATGCCTGTACGAGCAGTCCGCTCAGGTTGCGGGTACGCACCGGCAGCACTGTACCCTGTGAGGAGGGCAGAATAACGCCGGAGTTTGCGAACTCTACGGCGGGCAGATCCCAGTGCTCGTTGAGCGTGACGCTTGAGGCCGCTGCAAGCAGGATGCCGTCGGTACTCTTTATGCCGTCCTGAACCGTCAGCTCGGTTATGTCGTCCCAGTTGCCGTCATTGTACAGGGTGAGTACGTTGCCGCGGACGGTGGAGTTGATTTTAGCCGTGCCGCCGCTTCTGGTACGCGTGCTGATGAATCCGGGAATGTCCTGTGCGGTGTCCAGCGGACGCGAAAAGCTTACGAGTATGGTGTTCGGTTTTGATGTGTTGATATCTATGATCGAAAAGTCCTGCTCCGACGGGATCAGATATTCCTGACGTCCGGCAAGCAGCTTGTCCTGCGATCCGGTTACGCCGAGCGCGCGGCCGTTCCAGCTCACCGTGAGCATGCGGTAGGTGCGGTGCTGAGTGATGCCGCGTATGGTGAACCGCCTGGTGGTGTCGGATTCATTGCCCTGCCATTCTACCGGCAGCTTACCTGCCAGCAGTTTGCCGCCGTAGGTTACGCTCAGGCTTTTTTGCAGCACGGAGGTTCCTGCAGGGATGTCCGTGGTGAATGAGCCGCTGAGACTGAAGCTGCGGTCCGATGAGTCCATAAGGAACTCATCAAGCGTGACAGTGTATGACGGTGTGCTTACCAGAAAGTCGCGTGTACAGGTATCCGTACTGCTGCCCGTTCCGAGCAGGCGCGCACAGTCTGCGGTAAGCGTGATGCGCGATCCGGCTTTGTAGGGCTTTTCCGGCGTAAAGACAGCGGTGAACTCATTGCGCCGCTGCCAAGAACCTTTCTGCGCCGGCCGCAGGGTGATTCCCTGCTCAGGTTCACAGACCATTTCTTTTGTGAATGCGATGACTATTGGATCCATCCATCCGAGTGCGGAGGATGACACTTCTGAGATAAACTGCTCGGCCTGTGCGCCGGTAACGGCGGCACCTCCGGTAGTTCCTTTGGCAGAGCATGATGTTATCGTGGAAAAGAAAGCGGCTGCAAGGATTGTACCGATACAGACTGCTCCGATTTTAATAGAAGAAATGGTATCCGTTATTTTCATGGAGTTACTATATCATGTTGTTATACGACCGTCCATGGTTTTAATATGACAAAAATCATCTTGCTTTTAGAAAGATTTACAGGGATAATGGTACGTGAAAGGTGGTATGCCGTAAAGTTCATCCGTGTACTTTGCGGCATGAGTACTTGCATTCTAAAGCCTGCAGATGCTGTCCGCGCCGTTCTTGACGCGCGGCTGCCGCTGAGGCTTTATGGGAGATGTGTTATGACAAAAAAGATGCAGGCTGCGGCGTTCGGGGAAATCCTGTGGGATATTCTTCCTGATAAGAAATGTCTGGGGGGCGCACCGCTCAACTGCGGAGCTCATTTGAACAGGCTTGGATTCAAGACATCCATGATTTCTTCGCTCGGAAATGATGAGCTGGGAAAGAAAGCCTTGGATGCCGTGAAAAAGGAAAAAGTCAACACCGACTTTATACAGGTTCTGCCCGGCATTCCCACCGGGTTTACGCAGGTGACGCTGGAAAACGGAATTCCTTCATACGAATTTAATGCTCCATGTGCATGGGACTGCATCTCGCTTTCGCATGAGCAGTTCAGCGCATTTTTTAAGCAGCACTGGAATGTGTTCTGTTTTGGTTCGCTTGCGCAGCGCAGCGACATGAGCCGGAACACGCTGCTGAATATTCTTCGGGATATTCAGGCCGATATCATTTTCTTTGACGTGAACCTGCGCAAAGCGTTTTTTAACCGGAATATTATTGAAGGCTCGCTGCAGCATACGGATATCCTGAAAATGAATGATGAGGAGATACCCGTACTGTCGAAGCTGCTCGGCTATAACTGTTCGGATGACGTGTTTATCCGGCGGATCATCAATGACTTTAAGCTGACGGGTGTGGTGACTACGCTCGGCAAGAAAGGGTGTGCGGCTTATTTTAACGATACGATATATACCAGAAAGCCGTCTCCTGTACCGGTGGTGGATACCGTCGGTGCCGGCGACAGTTTTTCGGCCGCATTCCTTGCGTCATATGTGTATACCGGCGGCGATGTGCAGAAAGCTATTGAAGCGGGTACCCGAATGGCGGACTTTGTGGTGTCGCACAGCGGCGCGCTGCCGGCATATGACAAGGCGCTGAAAGAAGCGCTGGCACCGTGCATGGAGCAGGCATAGC
Source organism: uncultured Spirochaetaceae bacterium (assembly GCA_902783245.1). Taxonomy (GTDB): domain Bacteria; phylum Spirochaetota; class Spirochaetia; order Treponematales; family Treponemataceae; genus Treponema_D. Next base: position 9,262 of record CACZQF010000156.1, read on the forward strand.
CTGGTATAAAAACGTGACAACGGTAGCTGCGTCCTC
>CACZQF010000157.1 GCA_902783245.1 uncultured Spirochaetaceae bacterium
CTGGTTGTTGTCGTCGGGGCAGATGGCTATGCCTGCCGATATACTGATGTTGTTATGCTGGAACGTCTCAAAGACCGCGCCGCTGATAACGGACATGCGGTCTTTGGAAGGCAGATTGATGATGAGCATCAGGAATTCATCATCGCCGAGCCTGAATATCTGCGTGTTCTCGTCCTCGAACTTTTCCAGAATATGCGCGCTGCGCCGCAGCACGCTGTCGCCGGTGATATGGCCCGATACGTCGTTGATGGACTTCATGTTGTCCACGTCGATGACCATAATGCCCACGCTTGTGTGGTCATTGTTCGCCTGTTCTATGACGTTGTTGAATATCTGGTTAAAGTAGGTTCGGTTCGCTATGCCGGTGAGCGTGTCGGTGTACATAAGCCGGGTGAACTTCTGCTCGGCTTTTTTAAGGGAGTTGACGTTGGTGAAGATGAACACGCACTTGTCGTTTTTGGTGCGGTCTACGGTCATGTGGAACCATGTCACCGCCCAATCGGCGTAGAACGTAATGTCAAAGCCGCGCTCTTTTTCTATGGACTCAAGCGCGTAGTTGAACCAGTCAAGGCTTTCTGGAATCGTATCGTGCAGATTGCTGAACCGTACGCCGTTGTCGGCGGTGTAGTCGGTGATGCGGCACAGTGTCGGGTTAGCATATTCAATAGTAAAATCCACGATTTTATTGGCGCCATCATAGACGGGGGCCGCTATGAACGCAGGATTCGAGGTAGAATTCAGAGCCTGTTTATACTCAACATCTGATAACATTATGTCTGCACCAATTTATATTCCGGCGTCCGAAAACGTACGGCCTCCAGAATCACCCTCTATAAGTATATCATATTGTATAGAAAAAACAAATGTAAAGTGCAGTTTTCAGTGGAAATTAATTATAGGCATATGGAAATCAACATACTTCGACGCAGCTTCACAACGCAGTTTCAAACGGCGTCGGGGTATGAAAACCTCCGCACGAATCAATTTTTGCCGCCGGCAGCCGCTCCTGCCGGGGACTGCCAGCGGCAATTTAGATATCTGTACTAAACACAAGGTTTCCCTGGCTTAGTACAGATATGGTTCTGAATATTCCGGCTACAGTTCGGAAAGCTTCTGTGAAGCTTTGTCCGCCATATACTTGGCCAGATAGAACTTGTACGGTGACTCGGAGCTGACGGCCAGATACTGCACGTCGTCGGCGCTGCCGGTGTGGTAGACCGTTACCGTAATGTCGCGGCCGCCTGCGGTGACTGTGATGGTACCTGCCGGGGTGTCGGGAAGCTCCGTGCCGTCCTCAGCCCATGACTGCACGCCCATGTGCGCGAGCGATGAGGCGAAGGTGGAAAGCTTTTCCTGCGCGGGCTCTTCGCCGGCCGTCGTGCCGGCGGTGACCGCCCAGACTGCCGGGGCGCCGTTCTGCGGGGCGCTCTTTTCCATCTGCCAGCTTGCGTCAGGCGAGGCAACCGCCACTTTGGTTATCTCTTCCGCATTCACATTGTACAGCTCACGGCTGCGCAGGTCATCCGTGTTCTTGCCGCAGGTATTCTTATATGAGCCTGAGGCCAGATAGATTTCCTTGCCGCCGTCAACTTTTATATACGTCTGCGACATGGTGGATGACGCCTTGCCCACGGTGATGGTGCGCAGCGTTTTGCCGCCTGCCGATGCCGTAACAGTAAATGAATCCGCGCCGGTAAGACCGTAACGCTCCAGCTCCGCCTCAGAGTCAGCGTGCGAGACCGTGTCCAGCACTTTGATCTCTTTTACCGCGTTTGCCACGGACACGGCTGAAGTTTCATTGGCGGCGTAGTCCTTGTCGCCGACGGTCCAGCCGTCCGGCGTCTTTTTCAGCACGGTAGTACCGTCAGACGCTGCTATGGTATAGGTGTCAGGCTCCGTTTTGAGCGTGAGCGTCTTTACCGAACTTCTGCCCGCAAGCACAAGCTGTATGATGTATATGCCCAGCAGGACTGCTATGGATGCAAGCAATGCTGTTTTACGTGCTTTCATTTGGTACCCTCTTTTTTCATAGTGGTGATGTCGCGCTCGTCATCAGGATTATAGCGGGCGTGTATGCGTCTGCGGCGCTTGTTGCGGTTCTGCCATACAAGCAGGCCTGCCAGCGCCGTAAGCAGCGCCAGACCGAACTGGTTGAAATATTTGGCAAAGACCACGCTCGCGGCGCTGCTGATCTCGATGGAGCTCAGCGAAAGTCCCTTGGTGCGCATCTGGCACAGCTCCTCGTGTCCGTTCAGATAGTCTGTTGCGTTGCGCAGCAGGATGGCGACGGGCTGCTGTCCCTGATCGTCAATGAGCTGCGTCGTGGGCGCGGACGAGGCGGTGATAAAGATTCTGCCGCGCCGGACGCCCTTTGCAATATGGTTGCTTACGGACAGCACGGTGCCGGATGAATCCTGTGTGCCCTGCTGTACTGTATCGCCTGCGTTTGTATCCGCGGCCGGAGCCTCGGTGAACGCGCTTGTGAAGGTTCCTTCCACGAGCACCGCCAGATTCTGGGGCTTAAGCTGCGCGGGGTCGGACGGCGGCGTTATCATCATAGGATTCAGCATGATGTTGTCTTTCATGAGCCATGAGCGGTTCGATGAAGTCACAAGTTTGGTAACCTGCAGGTCGGGATTCTTTTCCGCCTGCTCGGTGTCGATGGAACCGTTCTGGAAGAAAATGACGTAGCCCAGATTCTTTGACACCGGGTGCTTCTGGTTTATGTACTTTTTCTGTACCATGGGCGCCCAGTTCAGTGAAAGCAGGCCGTAGCCGCCTTCGGTTGTCTTATAGCATGATTCGTCAAGAATATAGTCCTTGCCGAGCGTAAGTCCCCATGCGTCGAACAGCTTTGCCAGTCCCGTGTCGTTGGGCTGGTACTGCACCTGCCGCGTGTACTGGTTCGCCTGCTCAAGGAACGGATCCACAAAGAACATCACGTTGCCGCCCTTCATAAGGAACTGGTCAAGCTTGTACAGCTCCGTTTCGGTGAACGGCGTGCGCGGGCCGTTCACCACCACCGTGCTCATGTTCGCGGGAATATCGTCCGCGGCAAGATCGAGCGGCTTAAAGGTGTAGGTGTCGGCAACCAGATGTTTGAATGCCGCGGCGCCTGAATTGCTGTTCTCCAGATCCGGCTCCTGATGCCCGGTCACATAGCCGATTTCCGAGGGGCTGGAAATAAATGATTCCACCGCCTGGTCGATGGCCTGCTCAAGCTTGTCTACGCCTGCCAGAATATAGCCGAAGCCTACGTTCTGTATGGCCAGCGGAATCTGCTTGAAACCGCCTTCATATTCCAGCACCAGACCCACGGTGCTCACGCCTTTTTCGCCGGTGCGTGACTGCCACGGAATGGATGACAGGCCGTATTTTGCCGCCAGCTCAGGCACTTCGGCGGCTGACGGAGATGTTTTTGTATAGGCAAGGCGGCCGCCGTTCTTTTTATTCGCGCTGTCATAGGCGGCCTGCACGGCTTTCTCAAGTCCGGACATACCCATGATGCCGGCGCCCTTGAGGTCTTCCGACAGGTACAGCGTCAGGTTGAACGTCTTGCCCTGCGGCAATGCGGACAGCGTATCCGTGGTGGAGATCATCTTTGATATGGCGGTGGTGAGCTTGTACTCAAAGCCGTCTGACGTGGTGAGCGAGTCGAGCGTCTGGATGGCGTCGGCGTACAGGATTGCGGCTCCCATCCACACCTGCTTGAAGCCTACCTCGCTGTCACCGTACTGCTGGATCTGCACCTGCTGCAGGCCGTAGGAAGAAGCCAGCTGCTGGTTTTCCTGCCTGGTCATGTCAAAGAACGAATAGTTGAATCTGCCCTTTGACGCGCCTTTGTACTCAGCAAGAATGTCGCGCAGGTACTGCTCTATGCTGTTGTAGGGTGCGGGCAGTCCTTCTGAGAAGAACACCTGCACGGTAACTGATTTGTCCAGCGTTTTTACGAGCTGGCGGCTGGCGGGCGAAAGTGAGTATGACTTGGGCGCGGTCAGGTCAAGCCGGAGGAACGCCCTGCCGCCTACCAGATTGATCAGGATAAGAAGAATAACAAAAAGGCTGAAGTCGCTCGCGGGACTTTTAAGCCACTGTATGAATCGTTTCATAATGATTATCTCCTGTCGTTCTGTGCGGTCTGAACGGTAAGCCCGATAAAGAGCGCCGTAAGCGACACAAAGTAAAGCAGATCCCTGGTATCGATGATACCACGGGCAATAGAATTAAAGTGGGTGTCGGCAAGGAACCATGAAAGCAGGTTCACCGCGGCGGCCGGAAGCACCACCAGGAAGATGCTGATGAGCGAAAGCAGGATGCAGACGGCAAAGGCGATGAAAAAGGCGATGATCTGGTTCTTGGTCACGGACGAGGCGAACAGGCCGATGGCGGAGTATGCGGCGCACAGAAACAGCGCGCCAAGGTATCCGCCGATCACAGGACCGTAGTCAAGCGTACCGAATCCTGCCACGGTGATTACGTACACGAATGTAGGCACCAGCATGGCAAAGCTTGTGATCCATGCGGCAAGGAATTTGCCCGCCACCACCTGCGTGATGGTCACCGGCAGCGTAAGCAGCGTTTCAAGGCTGCCGCTGCGCTTTTCTTCCGCGAACAGGCGCATGGTGAGCGCCGGTATAAAGAACGCGAGCAGAATGGGCAGCGTGTTGAAAAATCCGCGCAGCTCGGCCCGTTTTGACAGGAAGAAGGTGGAAAAGAACATAAAGCCTGAAAAAATCAGGAACAGACCCGTGACGATGTATGCCACCGGGCTTGAAAAATATGCGGCAAGCTCGCGCTTCATAATGACGGCCGCCGGATTGTGCTTTTTGCGTAATGTTGTCTGTGTCATTTGTGTATCTCCGATGTAGTGAGCGCGTGGAATACGTCCTCAAGGCTGTTGCGCAGCGGGGTAAGCTCGTACAGTATCCAGCCGCGCTCCGTCATGAGCTTGAACACCGCGGGACGGATTTCCGCCGCGTCCTTTACAGACACTACGGCACCGGCGGTCTTTTCCTGACCCGGCAGCGCATCGGCCTGCGCGGCGGTTACGCCCGCGGCGCCGTCTATTGCGGACAGCGCCTGCAGCAGCTCGTCCTGCGTGCATCCCGCCGCGGCGATCTGCAGCGAAAGCTGATGACCGTAGCGCTCGCGCAGCTCTGTCGTGGGGCTGTCGGCCACAAGTCTGCCCTGCGAAATGATGATGACGCGGTTGCACAGCATCTCAACTTCGCCCAGAATGTGGGTTGATATGATGACGGTGCGTGTCTTGCCGATCTCTTTGATCAGGTTGCGCACGTCACCGATCTGGTTCGGATCCAGACCGCTCGTCGGTTCGTCCAGTATGAGGATTTCAGGATCGTTCATGAGCGCATGGGCAAGGCCTACACGCTGGCGGTATCCGCGGGAAAGCTCGCTGATGTTTTTGTGCATGACTTCCTTAAGTCCGCACACATCGCACAGGTGCGGTACGCGTTCCTCAGGATCCATGCCCTGTATGCTGGCTATGTACTCCAGATAGTCTTCAACGAGCATGTCGGCGTACAGCGGTGCGGATTCGGGCATGTAGCCGATCTTGCGCTTGGCTGCCACCGGATCCGCGGTGATGTCGATGCCGTCTATGGTCACGGTGCCGCCCGTGCTTTCAAGGAAACCGGTGATCATGCGCATGGTGGTTGATTTACCGGCGCCGTTGGGGCCGAGCAGGCCGACTATCTGTCCGGTTGGTATGGAAAAGCTGATGTCGTTTACGGCACGGAATGTCCCGAATGTACGGGATAAGTGCGAGACTTCTATCATAGAACCTCCAATGTTTTGTAATGTGGGGGAGCCGCGGATGCCGGACGGTTCCGGCGGCTCCTGCGTTATTGTGCTTTTTGGAACAAACAAGGCGGGGGATTAAAAACCGGTATGATTTTAAAACTGCCTTCTGTGGGCAAAATAGCTATATAAAGAAAATATACTCATAAAGGATTTGTTACGGCAATAATAATTTTTTATTTGTGCGGAGGGTATGGGCTCGTGAGTCCTGCATCAGGCACGGTGCCGCGGTCCGATGCAGTATAAATGTAAGAATTGCGCCCGGCTGCTTTTCCGCCTACGCCTGCTTAACCACATCTGCGGCAAGCCGCCGCACTTCCTCAAGCGGAAGCTGCACGATTCGTGCCGTCTGCTCCACAGAAATTCC
>CACZQF010000158.1 GCA_902783245.1 uncultured Spirochaetaceae bacterium
CAGCTTGTACACTGCCGGCGTACCGTCCGATATGCCGGTACGCCGGCCCGCACGGATACGCAGACATTTTTTGTTTACTTTTCGTGTCCCACAGCAGTATAATTATATTATGGGCACCTCGAAAAAACCACTTTTGTGGCTTTTTCGAGGAAGCCTGCAAGTTTTAATTCCTGAAAATAGCAGGAATTAAAACATCGCATTTTCAAAGTTACCTCGAAAAACTGAAGTTTTTCGAGGTTCCCTTATATACAATTTATCTTTTTTATTATAAAGGAGCGCAAACAATGGAATACTCAGCAAAGCAGTCTACCATCACCCCGGAAGGCGTCTTTATTATCGGAACCTATGACGAAAACGGCGTACCCAACGCCATGAACGCGGCATGGGGCATTCAGTCTGATTTTGGCGAAATCACGCTGTTTCTGGCAAAGCATAAGACTACGGAAAATCTGAAAAAGACCGGTGCGTTCACCGTGGCATTCGGAACCAAGGATACCGTCGTCATCTCTGATTATTTCGGCGTGGAGACCGGATCAAATGTGAACAAAATTGAAAAGGCCGGTGTGCATGTGCATAAAAGCGCTCATGTAAACGCGCCGATCATCGAAGAGTACCCGCTTACGCTTGAGTGCACCGTAAAAAGCTGGAATGATGAGACCGGCGTGCTCACCGGAACCATCGTGGCGCAGCAAGCGGATGACCGCATTCTGACCGACGGCAAAGTGGATCTTGGCAAGCTGCAGCCCATCACCTACGATCCTTCCTTCCAGGCTTACCGTGTTATCGGCGAAGTGGTCGGCAAGGCATTCAAAGACGGCCTGCAGCTTAAATAGGCACGAAAATTGCAGATCCCGTCAGTTGCCGCTGAAAAACTGCCCGCGCACTTCGGCAAACGGCCTGAGCGGCGCGGGATCTGCTGTATGCTCTCCGAGCGATTTTTCCATCCAGACCGTGTCGTACCAACGGTTGAATTTACATCCGGTCTGACGGAACGTGCCCGTCGCTTCATAGCCTTCATGTGAATGAAATTTCACGCTGTCCGCCGTCAGGTACGGGTCCTCGCGGTCAGTGCTGGCAATGATTGCATATGCCTTGAGTACGTTCATTTCTTTCAGTACACGCTCAAGCATGCCGTACAGAGTTTTTCCTGCACCGCTGCGGCGGCATGATGAATCCACATAGATCGACATCTCCACGTTCCACGAATAAGCCTTGCGCACCGCAAAGGCATGGGCATACGCATAACCGATGATACGGCCGTCACGTTCCGCCACAAGATAGGGATACCCCTGCAGCACGGACGTTATACGATCCCTGAATTCTGCTTCCGACGGCACCTCATATTCAAACGTCACCGCCGTATCCCTTACATACGGCGCATAAATCTCAAGCAGGCGCGGTGCATCCTCAGGTAGCGCAACTCTGATCGTTACATTCTGTTCCATAGTATTCTCTCTCCGCATCCGGCTCACGTGCAGGTACAGCAGCGCACATAAGCCGGGTATTGTTTACAGGTAACCTCGTAAAAGGACATCTTCGATGCTTGAATTTTTTCGAAGTTCCTATATAAAAAAAGCCGTGCCCGGACGGGACACGGCTCTTTATGCTGCCCGGTATTCCCGACACCTCGGGCATTTCCGGACAGACCTGCGCTATTTGTTCAGATCAAAAGGAATCATAGCGTCTTCGATTCCGGCAGCAAGCTTAGGAATCGAAATCAGCACTGAATCCTCTTTCATCGGAACTTTCAGCGTATAGGTTTCATCGAGCATACCGTCAAAAGATTCCACGTGAATCTTCACGGTCTGTCCCTTGATGGTGAACTTGTCACGGTCGCCCTTCATAAACTCGCTGGGCTCCAGATGGTTGATCGTAACCGACATGCTTTTTATGGCCTTGTACGAACCGTCCTCAGCACCGTTGTTGTCGATCAGAAGCGTGTGTGAGCGGCCGGTAATGAACATGCACACGGCAAGCACCACATATACCACTGCTATGCAGCAGCGCACAATCAGTCCTCTTTTAGTCGATGTCATTATGCATTACCTCCCTGAACTCCGGCACGGAGGCCCTGACGGGCAAGCTCCGCCTTGCGGTGTGCACGCCATGCATGGATAATCAGCGCGAATGCAATGGCACCGTATCCGATGAACTGGCGGAAGTACTCGCCGATATTCGCATTGCCGAACAGGTTCTGTCCGGCGCGCGGCACTACGATGTACATAAGGTGCAGCAGCACTACGCCAGCAAAACAGTTCGTAATGCTCGCCTTAGAGGCAGACGCACCGCCGACCAGAATAGCGGCAGCCGCAAAGAAGCCGGTCTGATCATGGGCATTATATGTCTGCATGTTGCCCATATTCTGCAGGAAGATAATCTGTCCGAGACATGCAAATGCGGTTGAAATAACGATGGAAATGATACGGGTTCCTTCAACCGGAATACCGGCAGAATTGGACACGCTCTGATTCTGGCCTACGGCACGCATATCCTGTCCCAGCTTGGTCTTTCTGAACCACATGACAAAGAAACACAGCGCGATGATGACCAGATAGCTTGACAGCGGAATATTGATACCGCCTACGCGCAGCATGAGCAGGTTGTCCAGCGCCTGACGTACCGGATCAAGGTTCAGCGTATTGCGGACGCCGTAGCCGCGAGACAGCGCGATGGCTTTGTTGTGCAGCGGAACCACAGAACCGAACAGATACAGCACTATGAACTGATAGATACCGTTGAAGAAGAAGCCGATGATGTAGCTCGTGACCATCTCACGGCCGCGGGCCTTGTTCAGGATGCTTCCTGCTATCCAGCCCAGGAACACGGAGATAGGCAGACCGATGAGCGATGCAAAGATAAGTCCCTGCAGACCGGAAATGCTCCAGTCCATGGCAAAGATAAGACCAATCTGCCCCGCCATGGCACCGAGCACCATACCGAAGTTAATACCCATACCTGCCATGATCGGCAGGATCAGAGAGAACACAAGGAACGCATTGCGCGCAATGCGGTTCAGGATCTCCTGAAAAATAAACTGTCCAGAATACCCTGACAGCGGAATAGAAACCACCGTCAGTGCCAAAAATAGTTCCGCCACCAGATAATCGGCTAAGAACCCTTTTACGTCTCTTTTCTTGGTTAATGCATTCATTATCTGGTCGCTCCTGTTTTTCTAGTCAGTGCATACAGGATCATACCGTTGGACAGTACGATACGTATGACCTCGGACATATCGGTCTGCAGAATACTGTTGATGACCGACGGTGTAAGCGTCAGTATTCCCTGGAACAGAATAGTTCCGATCACAACGTTGGCGATGGAAGCCTTGTTGATTGAGGCGCCGCCGATAAGTACAGCAGCTACCGCAGGGAACGCCATGTACAGCGGAGCCTGATACAGCTGGATAAAACCGTAGCTCTGCTGGTACATCAGAATACCTATGGCACCGGTCACCGTAGACACGATAATACTGATCGTGCGCATTTTGTTGATATTGATACCGCTTGCGCGCGCATAATCAGGGTTGGATCCCACCGCGGTGATTGCAGTGCCCGTCTTGCTGCGCATGAACAGCCACATAAGGAAACTGCACAGCGAGCAGAATAGGATCATGCCCGTGGGGAACTCAAAGTCGCCGATCTTAATCATCAGGAAGTGGCTGAACTGCTTAACCCAGTAGCCGTCCAGTGTGATGGTGGTACGCAGACCCTTGCCCTTGTAACCCCACACCATGTTCTCGCTTGTGTACGGAAGTACAAGCCACATAATGGACATGAACATAACCGCCGCAAAGCCGACGTACAGAGCGATCGTCATCTCTTCGCCGCGCACGCGGTTCAGCAGGATGCTGTAGAACCAGCCGAACAGGATGCCGAACGGTATGGACAGCGCGATAGCGCCGAAAATACCTGCCCAGCCCGTCAGACCGAACTGCATGGCAAGCGTTGAGCCGAGCAGACCGCTGATAACGCCAAGCGAAAGACCGAAGTTCAGTCCCGCGCCGGAAAGGATCATCGGTACCATGGCGAGCGTAAGCAGCTCGTTCTGACCGAAACGGTTAAAAATATCCCGCAGCGTAGCCGCCATGGACACGCCCACAAAGGGAGCCATGATGAACAGCACTACCAGGAAGCCCGCGATGATCAGGCGCGGAAGCCCGAACTCACGCAGCTTTTCTTCTATAATTGCTTTATTCACTTTAATCATCAGTCGGCCTCCTTCTGCTTACCTGTCGCCGGCTCCACGCCCGGAACATCGGTAATGCCGGACATAAGCAGCGCGAATTTGCTCGGATCCTCACGCGGAGGCAGAACACCGGCAATCTTACCGCCGGATACGATGGCCACACGGTCACACACAGAACGGAGCTCCTCAAGCTCACTGGAAACCATGACGATTGTCGTCTTCTTGCTACGGTTATAGAGGCGCAGGGTTTCAAGTACGATCGCTTTTGCACCTACATCGATACCGCGCGTCGGCTCGCTTACGAACAGCAGGTCGGGCTCAAGGCTGAACGCCTTGGCAAGGCAGACCTTCTGCTGGTTGCCGCCGGAAAGCTCCTTGGCCTTCTGGTCAGCGCCCGTACATTTAATTTCAAGAATCTTGATGTATGCTTCAGCGTTCCGTCTCATGGCCTTTTCATCACGAAGCTTGAACAGGCCGCCCAGGTACGGCTTAAGGTACTGGCCTTTGACCTGCATGGCGGAAAAACTGATGTTCCAGTCAAGGCTTTCGTCAAGCAGCAGGCCCACACCGCGCCGGTCCTCAGACACGGACGCAATACCTGCGCGCAGCATGGCGTCAGGATTGTTCAGCGGCATTTCCTTGCCGTTGAACAGAACGGTGCCGCCGGAAGCGAACAGGCCCATAATACCATTGGGAATGCCAAGCTTGCCCTGACCTGCCAGGCCGCCGATACCGAATATTTCACCGCGGCGTACCTTAAAGCTTACGTCGCGCACGGTCTCACCGGGCATATCCACCCACAGATGGTTCACATCAAGAATATAGTCATCAGGCAGCACCTCGGTTTCTGCCGCGTTCATTTCGGCATGCTTTTTCAGGTGTTCAGCGGTCACGGTACGGCCGACCATAGATGCCGCAATGTCGGAAACATTCGTTTCACTTACGGGCACGTCGCGGATAGTCTTACCGTCGCGCAGCGTAACCACACGGTCACAGATGTCCATGATCTCATGGAGGCGGTGAGAAATAAAGATGACCGCAATGCCGGACGCTGCAAGCTCTTTAATAGCCTTAAGCAGAATGTCGGCCTCGGACTCCGTAAGAACCGCAGTAGGCTCATCGAACACGAGCAGGCGCACGTTATCGCGGTCAATCTCACGGGCTATTTCCGTAAACTGCTTGTGACCTACCGGCATTTCGGAAACCTTCATCTTTGTATCTATATCAACGCCGAGCCGCTTGATGGCGGCCTGCGCGCGGTTGTTCATGGAAACTCGATCCAAAACGCTCAGACGTGGACCAAAAATATCAACCATCACATTGTTCTTTGTGATTTCCCGGTTGAGCATAATATTCTCGGTCGTAGTAAAGCCGGGAATCAAAGAAAATTCCTGATGCACCATACCGATACCGGCATCAATGGCATCAAACGGACTCGTAAAATGGACTTCCTGCCCTTCAATCTGTATACTGCCGCCGTAGCCGCCGGTTTCAGCGATTACCGGCATACCGAACAGGATACTCATCAAAGTCGTTTTGCCGGCACCGTTTTCGCCGACAAGACCAAGTATCTCTCCTTTATGGAGATCAAACGATACATCCTCAAGAACTACCGTTCCTGCAAAATCTTTTGTTACGCCTTTAAGACGTAGGAGGGGTATTTCATCTTTCATGTAACTACTAACCTAGTGACAGCAGAACCCCGTCAGGAACAGTTTACGTTCCGGCGGGGTTCTGTAGTCATATTCAAATAAAATTATTTTGTGAATTTGATCTTGAAGTATTTCTCCGGAACTTCAACTTCCGTTGTCTTCAGATAGCCTTTTCCGAGGATGTAGGTATCCATGTAGACAAGAATCTGGTTCTTTGCGCGAACACCGGTGCTCTGATCGATGTAGTAGCCGCCGTTCCATTTTGCTCCGGGAGTGAACTCCTGCAGAGCCTTGAACAGGTCAGCGCTGCTGTCTTTCTTTGCAGTGCCTTCGATGATGCGCTTTGCATACTCGCCGAGACCGGCGCTTACAGTAAAGCCGTATGAATATGCCCAGGTACCGAAGCGGCCTGCGCAGCCTTTGTCAGAGACAACCTGCTCAACCTTCTTCAGAATCTTGGGGAAGTCACCGGCTTCAGCGGTCAGGTCAATGCCGAATGCTCCGGGATAGCCCATGAGCGGTGACGGCAGGTCAGCCTCGATGAACATACCGCCGTACTGTGCCAGCTGTTTCAGCAGCGGCTCGGTGTGAGCGTCGTTAGTACAGAAGAACGCAGTGTCCTTGCCGTATTTTTCAACCCACTGGGGAACTTTCTCAAGAATGAACTGCTGGGCACCGGCTACGCCGACGTCGCTCGTAGGATCAGGAGCGGTCTCGAACACGAACTGAATGCCGATATCCTTACAAGCCTGCTCCATGATGTTGCGGCGCAGACCGAGCGTTTCATATGACATGTGGCGCGGGAAAGAAATGTGCACGAATGTCTTGGCACCAAGCTGTTTGGCAGCCCAGATGATCGTGTAGCCGCGTGACATAAAGTCGTTGCTGATAGCAAGGTCAGCAGACTTCTGGATTACAAGCGGATCCTCATGGGGCTCGCCGGCAAAGCACAGAACGTCGGGGTGGTTTTCCTTTACGCGGCGGAATGCTTCTGCCGTACCGGGAACACCCTGGTTTACGATAATAGCCTTCATGAGCGGGTCATCTGCAAGAGCAACGATCTGAGAGATCGTCGTTTCCTGCTGTGACATAAAGTCATCAGGATAGGTGATGTGCTGGATCATGCCGCCGTTGCTTGCGGAACCATACCGTTTGATCAGCTCTTCAGCACCGCGCAGGTCGTCCTCAGACTGTGACACCGTACCGGTTACAATGCCGATATGGAAAGCGGCTCCATTAGAAGCCTTTTTTGCAGAGCCGCCGTCTTTTGAGCCGCCCGCAAACACTACAGAAGCGGCACAGCAGAGCGCCGCCAAAACCATAATACTTTTCTTCATAACATATCTCCGTATGAATCAAGATTTTTATTTCAAATCCGGCTGCGCAGGCAGCACAAACTGCCCGCATTACATCCGGCTATATACCTGTTTGAACAAACCGCATCACTGCGGCGTTATTAGACCTGAGCGATAACAAAGTTATCAAACAAGGCTATTTTGTGAACTTGATCTTGAAATACTTTTCGGGAACCTCAACCGTGGTGGTGGGCAGATAGCCGCGTCCCATGATGTAGGTGTCCATGTAGATCAGGATCTGGTTCTTTGCACGGATTCCGGTGCTCTGGTCAACATAGTAGCCGCCCGTCCACTTTGCGCCGGGCGTGAATTCTCCGAGCGCCTTGTACAGATCGGCGCTGTTGTCCTTTTTGGCTGAACCTTCCACAACGCGCTTGGCGAATTCGCCGAGACCTGCGCTCACGGTAAAGCCGTAGGAATATGCCCACGTACCGAACCGGCCGCGACCGCCTTTGGCAATGACGGCATCCTCAACCTTCTTCAGGATCTTGGGGAAGTCACCGGCTTCCTGCGTCAGATCAACGCCGAGCGCTCCGGGATAGCCCATGAGCGGTGACGGCAGGTCAGCCTCAACAAAGTAGCCGCCGTAGGTCATAAGCTGCTTCAGCAGCGGCTCAGTGTGGGCATCGTTGGTGCAGAAGAACGCGGTGTCCTTGCCGTATTTATCAATCCACTGGGGAACTTTCTCAAGAATGAACTGCTGTGCGCCGGCCACACCCACATCGCTCGTGGGATCGGGAGCGGTCTCGAACACGAACTGGATGCCCATGTCGCGGCACGCCTGCTCCATGATGTTGCGGCGCAGGCCGAGCGACTCATAGGACATATGGCGCGGGAATGAAATGTGCACGAACGTCTTTGCGCCCATTTCTTTGGCAGCCCAGATGATCGTATAGCCGCGTGACATAAAATCATTGCTCAGCGCAAGATCGGCCACCTGCTGGATTACAAGCGGGTCTTCCTGAGGCTCGCCCGCAAAGCACAGAATGTCGGGGCGTTTTTCTTTGATACGCTTGAATGCCTCTGCAGTTCCGGGAACAGCATTATTTACGATAACGGCTTTCATGAGCGGATCGTCGGCCATGGCCACGATCTGTGAGATCGTCGTTTCCTGCTGTGACATAAAGTCATCAGGATAGGTGATGTGCTGGATCATGCCGCCGTCCTTAACGGCACCGTAACGTCTGATAAGCTCCTCAGCGCCGCGCAGGTCATCCTCCGCCTGAGAGACAGTCTCAGTGGCGATGCCGATATGGAAAGCGGCGGCCGATTTCTTACCGGCCGCAGGCGGTTCCTTTGCGCCGCCTGCAAAAATCAGGGAAGCCGCACAGCTGAGCACGGCCAGAAGCATACTCCTTTTAAGCAGACTCTTTTTCATTCTCACGCTCCGATTTTATTATTTTCAGGACGTTCTCTAAGCCAAAGGCTTTGAAACGAACCCGTTGGTCACGTAAACTGCTACCATTACTATGAAGAAAATCACACTATGGCTCATAATTATGCAATATCAAAAATTATGCGTCAATATAAAATAACCTAAAATAGCAGAACTTTTGCAAAAAAAACGTATAAAAATGCGTCTTGCGCCGGATCTAAAAGCTTCCGCCGGAGCTAAAATATCCCCCAGGCTCTGAAAAACGCAATGATGCAGAATATCGTGACGGATGACAGCAGCGTCGTCCACACCAGCAGCTGGTTCGCCAGCTCGCCGTCATTATGCATCTGCACCGCCATGATGGCGCTCGCCACCGCCACAGGGCTGCCGAACAGCGCGGTAAGCGCGGCAAACTCAGGTCCGCCGAATCCGGGGAACAGGAAATGCGCCGCAGTAAGCCCCAGCACGGGAGCAAGCACAAGGCGTGCGATGACGCCTACCGTAATCTGCGGCAGAAGATGCTTTGCAGCAGAGAATTTGAACTGTCCGCCCAGAATGATGAGCGCCATGGGTGATGTTATCCGGGCAAGGTTTTCTATAGTTTTGTAGATAAAGCGCAGGTTACCGTCCTTGAGCGTCCAGCCGTTCAGATGCGGGCGGAGCAGCAGGCACACAAAGCCGGCGCAGATGCCGTCTATGAGCGGATTTGTGGCCACCCGGTACAGGATTTTACCAAGCGCAATCTTCTGGTTTCCTTCCCTGACGAACACCGTCAGGAATATGACGGACGAAACATTGTACAGCGGTATGGTCACCGCCAGAACTATGGCAGCAGCCGGACCGCCGCGGTCGCCGAACAGAGACTGCGCGAGCGGAATGCCGATGATGGCAAAATTAGACCGGTAGAACGACTGCAGCAGCACGCCCTTCTGCGCAGGATCCTTTACGAACAGCAGCACGAACACCAGACCTATGGCCATGAGTGAAATAATTGCCAGCGCGGCGAACACCGTCAGGTCCCGGTACACCGGATCAAAGGACTGTATGCCGTAAATGTTCATGAACATTGTGGAAAAAAAGCAGAATGAAAATACGAATTTGTTACCCACCTTCAGAAATTCGTCCGTAAAGATATTATTGCGGCGCAGCACGTATCCGAGCAGCACCAGACAGATAATCGGAAGTATCGCATTGAACGAAAAAAGAAATGTATCCATAACAGTTAAATTGTATCAGATTTATATGCACTCTGAACAGACGTTTTCAAGGAAAAATACCGATTGCTCATCTGTCTTTCAGCTGATTGTCCGCATTACAATCAGCTGCGCGGCATAACCATCACCTTACCATGAGCAGCACCTGCACCCGGCCGGGTGCAGATCATACGGACGGCGCCGAATCTGAGCGCACCCCTTTCTGAAAACCTTGACTACATCTTCCGTACTATGATAAAATTATGTACTTTTTATAGTACATATCAGGAAAATATTTTTTTATTTATTAAGGATGAACATATGAAAAAACAGTTCTATACCATCGGATCAGTCGTCATACTGCTTCTGGCAGCGTTTATTTTTGTACTGCTGCCCGCCATGGTAGGCAATGGCCGCAGCTATACGAAGCTTTCATTCGGCTCTTATAACGGCAAGGATGTATCTTATGCGCCCGACACAGACTTCACCCGGGCAGCCAGCCAGTATGAGCAGCTTGCAAAATGGCAGGCTGAGTATCAGGGATTGGAGTACCAGCCCAACTACTTTGATATTTTTGAAAGCGCGTTTGAATCTACAGTAACAAAAATGGCATATACCGATGCTGTTGAAAAAAGCGGCTGGAAGCCTTCTGAACAGGCGGTGGACCGCATCGTAGTAACGCAGCGTGATTTTATTGACGAAGCCACCGGCGCATTCTCACAGCGTCTGTACTCACAGGCGTCTGATGAAAAAAAGCGCACGATCCGCAAGGAAATTGAATCTTCCCTGATCGCAAGCCGCTACTACGAAGATGTGTTCGGCGGCGAAAGCACGCTCAAGGACACTCCGCTGTACGGTCTCAAGGCCTCTGCTGATGAAATCAGCTTCCTGCGCAGCATCGGCAGCAAAGAGCGTACTTTCGACATGGTTGCATTCGACATGAGCCAGTATCCCGCAGAGCAGGCTGCCGCATACGGTGCCGAGCACAAGGATCTGTTCGCATCATACAATCTGTCGGTCATTACAACCGCAGACAAAGCAAACGCTGAAAAGGCGCTTGAGCGCGTAACCAAGGAATCGCTCGCATTCGGCGATGCGGTTGCAGAATACTCCTCTAAAAACTACAGCGGCGATGACGGCAAGCTGCGCAACAAATACTTCTACCAGCTTAAGACCATTATCACCGATGAAGCTGATCTGAAAAAAGTCACCGACCTGACTGAAGGTCAGACAAGCGGCGTAATCGCAGTCTCAGCAGGCTACGCAGTGTTCCATGCCGACGGCAACGCCGTGCAGCCGGACTTTGCGGACGAAACAATTATCAAAACCGTAACAGACTACATCAAGAGCAATGAATACGGCCGCATTGAAGACTACTACACCAAGCTTGCGCAGGATTTCAGCGCAGAAGCAGCATTGTCCGGCTTTGACGCCGCATGTGAAGTCCAGAGCCTTCAGAAGACTGAAGTTCCGGCATTTCCGCTGAACTACAGCAACGTCAGTATTGCCAATGCAGTTCCTTCTATTAAGGAGCTTGCCGGCGCAGGTATGAACGAAAACTTCCTGACAAAAGCATTCTCGCTCACACAGGATCAGCTTTCCGAGCCCATCGTTCTGGGCAACTACGTACTGGTGCTCAAGATGACCGGCGAAAGCGACCACACGGACAGCGATGATATCGTGCAGAAAACATATCCCGGCCGCCTGCGCCAGTATGACCAGCAGGCTTCACAGCGCAAGCTGCTGACCGGCCCCAAGGTAAAGAACAATGTCTATCAGGCAGTCATTCAGTTCCTGACAGGCGGTTCCAACTAGGATTGTATGCCGTCCGATATGGCATCAGAAAAGCCCTGTACGGTTCCTGCCGGACAGGGCTTTTCCGTTTTATATAAAGGAAGATATCTCTATTCTAAATACGCACCGCAAAAAGCGGTGCTGCAGGCCGTGCAGCAGCTGACAATACAGCCGAACACGGCGGTCATCTGCTTTTCGCCCTGCCTGTGCTACGGACTGACAGAACTGCTGCAAAAACTGCCCGGCGGCTGCATGGTATTCGGCTGCGAGCTTGAAGAGCCGCTGCATGAACTGGCGGCGCAGCATTTTACTGATTCAAGCTCCAGCGTACTGCTTTCAGTACAGGAGTCCTCCCGGCTGCATGAACTGCTGCAGAAACGCCGGTATGTTACCAAAAGCGGCGTCAGCCTGCCGCCGCCGGGTACGTTCAAGCGAGTTATAACCATTACCTTTTCAGCGGGCTATGCATTTCATGAGCAGTATTATCAGGCGCTGGCGGCAGCTGCACAAGACGCGGCGGGTCAGTTCTGGAAGAACCGGCTTACGCTCATTAAGTTCGGCAGGCTGTACTCACGCAATCTATTCCAGAATCTGGCGCATCTGCCCGGCTCCGTACCGCTGCAGACAATCGCGCGCACCGTCACCAGACCGATCATCGTCGCAGGAGCAGGAGAAAGCCTGCTTGCCGCCGTACCGGACATACGCCGTCTGAGGAACAGGCTGTATGTACTCGCGGTGGATGCCGCGCTGCCGGTGCTGCTGAGCAGCGGCATTACGCCGGACGCTGCGGCGGGCATGGAATGTCAGGCCGCCATTGAAAAGGCGTACATAGGCTGCCGCAGGCACGGTATCATGCTGTTCGCGGATATTATATCGCGCCCGCACGTTACCCAGCTTACCGGCGGAAACATATGCTTTTTTACATCACGGTATGATGACACTGATTTTTTGGAGCGCACCGCGGCCGCAGGCGTACTGCCGCCGGTAATACCGCCGCTCGGTTCTATAGGACTGACGGCTACGCAGATCGCGCTGTTTCTGAGGGCTGACGGCAATGTACCGGTAATTCTTACCGGACTTGACTTTGCGTATACAGAAGGACACACCCATGCGAATGGTGCCCCTGCACATACCGCGCGTCTGATCGCGCAGAACCGGCTGTACCCCGCGGCGAACTATGACGCTTCGTTCGGACCAGGCACGATGACCGCAGGACACGGGCCGGGCGGGCGCATAGTAACCACAAAGGCGCTTGAAGGATATGCGCGCAAGTTCAGAGACTACTTTGCCGCCGTACCGGAGCTGTACAATGCGGGCGGCAATCTGCTGCTCAACATGACGCAGACGGTACCGCCGGATCAGCTTGACGCACTTACAGCTGCGGCAGGCACGTCCGCCGGAGCCGTACCAGAATACGACAAAATCTTGAAGAGTTCTGCTTTTGATACCATTCTGCAGGCTGTACGCAGTTTTCTGCTGCAGGAGCAGGCCGCGCTGGAATCACTGCGGGAGCTGCTCATGCACGGGCAGCATCTGTCCAAGCAGGAATTCGACCGCACGCTGCTTGAGCTGCTGAACGGACGCGAATACCTGTATCTGCACTTTCCCGACGGCTACGCGCTCACAACCGATCAGTCGTTCCTTAAGCGGATCCGTACTGAAGCCGATTTTTTCCTGAAAGATATACAGGCGGCGCTGCGCAGGCTGCCATAAAAAAGACGCGGATCAGTTATCCTCTTTTTCCCTGAGCACCGCAAGGAATGCGGACTGCGGCAGCTCAACGTTACCGATCATCTTCATACGCTTCTTGCCTTCTTTCTGCTTTTCAAGCAGCTTGCGCTTACGCGTAATGTCACCGCCGTAGCACTTTGCAAGCACGTCTTTGCGTACCGGATTCACGGTTTCGCGCGCAATGATCTGGCTGCCGATAGCGCCCTGAATGGCAATCTTGAACTGCTGACGGGAAATCTCATCCTTTAACCGTGCGCACACTTCATGAGCACGGCGCGATGCATTATCCTTGAACGTCAGCTGCGACAGCGCGTCCACCGGCTTTCCGTTAAGCAGTATGTCTATTTTCACCAGCTCCGTGGGACGGTAACCGATAACATCATAGTCGAACGATGCATAGCCGCGGCTGTAGCTTTTGAGCCGGTCGTAGAAGTCGAACAGGACTTCGGCCAGCGGCATTTCATACGTAAGCTCCACGCGCTTTTCATCTAGATACTGCATATTCGTCTGGGCGCCGCGCTTTTCCGTACACAATGCAATGATGGCGCCAAGAAATTCCGCCGGCGTAATGACCGAAGCACGGATGTACGGTTCCTCCGCCTCGCGTATCCGTCCGGACGGATATTCCGACGGGTTGTCGATATATGTTTCAGTTCCGTCGGTGAGCACCAGCTTGTAGCGGACTGACGGTGCGGTAAAGAGCACAGCCTGGTCATAGTCACGCTCCAGACGTTCCTGTATGATCTCCAGATGCAGAAGGCCAAGAAAACCGCAGCGGAATCCGTTGCCGAGCGCAAGAGAATTGTCCTTTTCGTACACAAGGCTCGCATCATTAAGCTTGAGCCGCTCCATGCTGGCCTTGAGCTCCTCGTAGTCGTTTGAGTCCATAGGATAGATTGAGGAGTACACCACCGGCTTTACTTCCTTAAAGCCGGGCAGCGGAGCATCCGCAGGAGCCGCCGTCGTAGTGATAGTATCGCCTACCCTGACGTCGCTCACGGTCTTGATACCGGCAATCACATAGCCTACATCTCCGGCAACAAGCTCGCCCGTCTCCTCGTATTTGATCTTAAAAATACCCGCCTGCTCCACTTTGTACTCGGAATTGTTATGCATCATGCGGATCGTGTCGCCCGTTTTTATACGGCCGTCCATCATACGTACATGAACCACAACGCCGCGGTAATCATCATAGTGGCAGTCAAAGATCAGCGCCTGCGTCTTTCCGTCAGGATCACCGCCCGGCGGCGGGAATTTGGTAACCACGGCCTCCATCAGATCATCTATGCCGACGCCCGTCTTGGCAGAAACAAGCTGCGCCTCGTCAGGATCAAGACCCAGGTCATGGTCAATCTGATGCTTGACGCTCTCCACATCGGCAGAGGCAAGGTCTATCTTGTTGATTACCGGCACGATCGTCAGATCATGCTCAAGCGCCATATACATATTGCTTACTGTCTGGGATTCAACGCCCTGCGTGGCATCAATCAAAAGCAGCGCGCCTTCGCACGAAGCGATTGCGCGGGAAACTTCATAGGAAAAATCCACATGACCGGGAGTATCTACAAAGTTCAGCTCGTACTCGTGGCCGTCTTTTGCTTTATAGGGAATCGTGACCGCCTGGCTTTTAATGGTAATGCCGCGCTCACGCTCTATGTCCATACTGTCGAGAATCTGATTCATCATCTGACGGTCGTCAATGATCCGTGCCTTTTCAATAAGGCGGTCGGCCAGCGTGGACTTACCGTGGTCAATGTGGGCTACAATACAAAAATTACGTTTATACTTCAGTTCTGTCATATACGCTCTCTTTAGAAATAATAGGGATTGTCCAGCGATGCAGAAAGGGCTATACCTACATCAAGATAGCCTTTCTTACGGTTTTTAGTATACAACTCAGCATAGATGGTGGACTTATTGTCAGCAACCTTTATGCGGTGAATATCCACCGGATCGTTTTCTGAAAAACCGGACTCATCGGCGATACCGCCGGTAATAAGCCGTGAGATGGCATATTTGCGGCTACTGAACGTAGACACCGATTCCAGCTGCATGCCGAATATAGGCAGAAAAGACTGCTCCACCAGATCCCGCTGATAGATGGTGTATCCGGGATACTTAGGCCGCTTCTCAAGGTACACGAGTCTGGAATAGGAATCTCCGGCCTCATCAAGCGCGGTGACCTTTACAATCGTTTCGGGCAGGTACTGGCGGAAGATGCCGTGCAGATCCTCCATGGTACCGACATGACGTCCGTTTATTGCTACGATGGTGTCACCGGTGTTCAGGTCAGAGCGGCCCGCGCTTCCCGACGGCAGCACATACTGCATTTCTACGCCCACCTGTGCCGAGCCGATGCGCTTAGTGTGCCCGTAGGCAGAAATCCACGGATGCACGCGTTCACCGCCGTGATACAACAGCGGCAGGTCGCTTTTCAGATACTCCACCGGGATAGCGAAATTGAGTCCCTGATACTCGGAAATACCGGCAAATACAATAGCCTGCACCCGGCCGTTCACATCGATACAGGGGCCGCCTGAGTTACCGGCATTCACCGCCGCATCAATCTGGAACACATTGCCAGAAAACGACAACTTGCGGTTTGTTGATGATACGATGCCGGAAGTAAGCGTCCGGTCAAGACCGAGCGGCGAACCTATGGCATAGATTTTGTCGCCGGCCGCAAGCCCGGAGCTGGAACCGAGCTCGAACACGTAGGGCGCATCGATCTCCGCCTTGAGCAGCGCAAGATCGACCACAGAATCCCACCCTATCACCTTGGCAGGAATACGGGTTTCAGAATCTGCCGAAAGCTTGATGAACAGCTTTGCCACACCGTCGTATTTTGTATCAACCACATTGGCTATTACATGATGATTGGTGACGATATAGCCGTCCTTGGCGATAAAGAATCCGGAACCGATCACGCGGTCTGCATACCCTACGCCGCGCTCCACCTTTATGCCCTGGTCAACCCAGATGGTCACCGTACCATTTATATAGTTCGCAATATCCTCGGAATTGGATATGGAATTATGCCGCGCGGCCGCATCGGCAGGCGCGCTGAGCCCAGGCACATCCTTATAATAGCGGTTTTCAAGCTCTTCAAGCGAAATCCCCAGATTATCCCTGCTGCCGTACCCCACGGCATCAAGCGAACGGTAATAGTACAGCGCGGTAAAATAATCCTCCGAGCCGTACGCTTCTTTATAGGCGTTTACCACCGCATCCGTACATGACGCTATCGTGGCGTCATCATTCACAAGGTAGGCACGCCACAGCGCCTCAACAGGGTGGTTTTCCACCACCTTTTGAATCCGCTCGATTTCCAGGTTCCTGACATCCTCCACCGTGTAGTCAGGTTTTGTATATACCGCTTTATCAAGCTTTTTTGACGAGCTGCAGGCCGCAAGCACACAGGCCGCGGCAAAGCAGGCTCCCGCATTACGTACAATCTTATTCATCTTTGACAGTTCCATCATCCTGAGATTCAGACCTCTGAGTCTCAGGGACAAGTTTTCCATATATAATATTTCCCAGCCGGACGGCAAGCACGCGGTGTCCCGCAGCACGTTCATCAGACGCGGCAGAATCAGCGGACACAGAATCAGCAGATTCGGACTCCGCACGTTTCGTACCGGAGGCAGCAGCTGCCGCGGAATCATCAGAGTCGTCAGAAGCGAAACCGCTCTGTACGATAATGCTCACGCCCTGTTCCTGCTCGGCGGAAATCGCGGCAGCAACCGCACGTTCGTCATCTTCCGTTCCGGGCTCGTCCACCCAGTAGAATCCGGTCATACTGCCCGCAGTAACCGTGTGCAGTCCGGGCTCCTGCTCGCTCCGGGGAACTGCTGCGGCATCTTCTGTATCCGCAGCAGTTCCGGCAGTCTCAGCAGCGTTGGCTGCATCCGCCGGATTAACCGAATTGATCAAAACCGGCGCACCGTTTTCGCTGGTCACCTGCACCAGAATATGTCCCGGATTCAGATAGAACAGCGCATCCTCACGCAGCACATGGCCTTCCCGGCATGGATATTTGATGTACCGGCAGTCCCACACACCGTCGCCGTCATTGTCCCATGAGCAGACTTTGCCGTCATCAGCAAGGTATTCTTCTGTATATTCGGGAACCGCATCATTATTGCGGTCTATCGTGATTCCCTTTATATAAATACCGCTGTATTCAGGCCGGTCTTTTTTGAACACGTATGCAACGGTATCGCGCTGCTCGTCCACGCTGCGGTGCAGCAGATTGTCCGGGTCGTATCCGTATGTTTCGGTCGTCTCAAACAGACCGTCAAGGTTTTTATCCACCAGATTTATGTCGGGCAGGCCATTCTTAAAGCTCATCTTGGCATACAGCGTGCTGCCGGTGTAGTACTCCGCGGAGACGGGCACCCCCTGCTGCAGCATGAACCTGACGCTCTGGTCAGGCTGACTGCGGTATGAAACGCGGTAGTCGGAGCTGTTGCGGAACAGCTTGTCCCACGATGCCGCAGGATCAGTGGACGCGGGCACCGGCAGGAAGAATTCGCAGGAAAGCGCGGACGCCACCACCGGATCCGCCTTCATTTCAAGCGGCATCCACAGGTAATCGCCGGGCAGAAACAGGAACTCTTCCACTGAATCAGACGAGGCGTCGTCATAGCGTACGCTTTGTATTGAAGGATAAGAATCATATGACAGCAAAACGGTCAGCAGCTTGTCGGGGTCAGAAGAAACGTTCGGAACCTGCACGCGGGCTGAGGTGACAGTACCGAAATCGCACTGGATATTCCAGTCCTCAAGACCGTCAGTATTCCGGTCAAAGCTTGCGGAGGCAGGCCTGCCGCGCTCAAACAAAACGGAGAGCGTCTGCTCCAGATTCCCCTCAGTATCGACGGTCACGCAGCCTTCATAGGAAGTAAGATACTCAGCCGCAAGTTTTTTTATCTCCGGCTCGGTAATAAGAACAACAAAATCATGCAGCAGCGTCAACGTCACTGATGTATCCGCAAAAGAACGAAAATATTCAAATGCTTTCTGCTGTGACAAGATGCCTGCCCGCAGCGCCTCAACGGCATACAGCGGATGCCGCTTGCCCGCCGCAGAAAAAGCCTTGAGCATACGCTCTTTTTCACTTCCGGCCGCAAAGGCAGCGGCATATATACGCAGCTCCGTGTCAACATCAGCAGGCATTTTATACAGCGCAAGCTGCGCCGTCAGCTTTTCCGCCAGATCGCGCACGCGTTCCTCATCCGCGCCGGACGGAGAACGCTGACGTCCGGAAGCCCCGGCCGCAGCTGCATCTTTGATCGCATATTCATGCGTAAAGAACAGCCGCGCGAACCGCCAGTCGTTCTTATATACACGGCGGTCGGACTCTATACGGTTTCGCGCCGCAGCAACTGCCGATGCAGTACCAAGGCAATAGTAGGACTTTATCCGTATACATTCTGCATCCGCCGAAAGAAGGAACGGAGCGCTGTCAAGCTGCTCCAGCGCCTGCCGGTATAAACCTGTGGAGCTCAGAATAGAAGCGAACAGGATGCGTGCATTATCGCGATTATAGTCATGCCAGTCATTGAGCTGCAGCGCTTTTTCCACCGACGGGCGCACCTTGAAAAACGGTACTCCCCTGCTCTTTTGATTTTCCGCAAGCAGATACCACAGGTCGGACAGTTCTTCGTCATAGGCAAGACCAAGCATAAGCTGCGACAGCGCATTATCAGGCTGCTTTTTCTGCATATATTCTTTTGCCAGTTCCAGACAGCGTACGGCAGTAACGCGGTTTGCGGCACCCGCACTGTTCTGCGCCTGCAGTCCGGTCTTAATTCCGGCAAGCATCATGGCGCACAGAATACACAAACGGCATAACTTTTTCGTCATTTTACAATCCAATCCTCATAGCCAAGCATACCGCCGCAGACACATACTATGCGCTGACCGGGAGTACGCAATTCCTGCAGCAGCGGCACCCGATCCCGTTCCTGCTCCGCCACATGCCAGTCAGCGAATATTTCATTCACCAGCTTCATGCTTCCGTCAGCAGTCATAATACGGTCACCGTCAGTCCTGCTCCGGATACAGAACGGCACAGGCACAGCGTCATATACGGTTTCAACGCCATCATCCGGAACAAGCCGCACCGTGCTTCCGCACACATGTACCGTACCGAAAGGCAGCGTATACGCTCCGCTTTTTGTAATCATAGCAAAAAAACCGCATTGAGTCGCCTTTTTCGTCTGCTTTTCTACAAAAATCTTCTGTTGCCGTACGCCGATCCGTATTCCGGCCGCTTCATGATTCAAAGGCTCAGCTCCGTTCCATGCGCACACCTGGCGTACCACCGCATACGGAAGCCGTGCATCAGCACCGCACAGAACGCAGGCACGGTATAAAAGACGACGCCGCACCGCCGGACTCTGGCCGCAAAAACAGGCGGCATCCATAGTCACGCAGCCGGCATGTCCCGGAACACGATTCCATGTGCTGTTGTCCGCAATACTGTCAAGAACGGCGGAATCCTCGCGCTGCTTTTCAGCGCCTGACAGCACAGCCCGCTGCCAACCGGGAACACATTCGTTTAAAAATGGAACAAGCCGGTTCCTTATACGGTTACGCATGTAGTGATTATCAAAGTTTGTCTGATCCGTGCGCCATGTCACACCTAACGAAGTAAGATATGATTCAATATCAGAACGCTCCGCCAGCAGCAGCGGCCGCAAGAAAATATCGCGCACTGCAGGAATTCCCGCCGCGGGCATGCCAGCACTGCCCTGCAGAAACCGCATAAGCAATGTTTCAAGCTGATCATTTTTTGTGTGCGCCAGACAGATAAACGGAATGTCATGGTCAGCGGCAAACGAACGGAACGCTTCATATCGCAGCTCGCGCGCGGCATCCTCAATACCCTTCCCGCGGCCGGCGGCGGCTGTACGCACCGCATCCGTCCCGAGCTCACAGACCGTACATCGCACACGATACCCATGCGCAGCAAGGTCGTCGCAGTACTCGGCAACATAGCGGGCATCCCCGTCGGACTGGCCTGCAGGCCTGATATGATGGTTCACCGTAATAACCTGCAGCTCAGGTCCTGATTCACGGTAGATATGGGCAAGCGCCGTCAGCAGCGCCACGGAATCCGCGCCGCCAGATACCGCCACTCCCAGCAACGCAGGCTCGTATACATCCTGCAGTCCGCACTGCTGCAATCCGAGAAGCACCTGTTTTTCAAACGGCAGTAACACCGTACCGTCAGTCCGCATACCGCAGTCCTCCCCGGCAGATTTCACGCAAAAAAAAAGCCCCCGCGCACGGGGACTTTTCTTACCGGTGAGCATCTGTCACCAGAATAGTTTAGCGGGCAGGAGCAACGCTTACCAGCTGGGTATCAGCAGGAGTAAGCACTGTGATTGCCTTGTCAAGCTCGATGTCCTTTACACAGAAAGACTCACCGATATTTACTTTAGAAATATCGATAACCAGTTTCTGGGGCATGTGCTTTGCATCGCTCTTAAGAAGCACGTCGGGAGTCCGTTTTACAAGGAAACCGCCCTTCAGCACTCCGGCAGGCGTACCGGAACACTCAACCTTCATCCGAACCGTCAGCTTTTTGTCAGCGGCCGGCTCAAAGAAATCAGCATGAAGCACTTTATCAGTACGGATGTTGTATTCAGTATCTTTGATAAATGCGTCGGCTGACTTTCCGTCAATATTCAGCGTTACCAAAGTGGTAGAGGTAATATTTCTCCATACTTTATTGAATTCAACTTCGTCAACATCAATCATCACGGCTTCGCCTTTTGAGTTGTACATGACTGCCGGTATACGGCCAGCTGCACGAAGTTCTTTAGCTGCTTTTTTTCCGCACACCGTACGGGTTTTAGCATTAATGACCTTCTGTTCCATATCGGAATCTCCTTAAAAAAATACCTAATTAAATTAATATTAACTGGGACGGCAGGATTCGAACCTGCGGAATGATGGCACCAAAAGCCATTGTCTTACCACTTGACGACGTCCCAATACTGATCAATATCAGTCGTCTTCCCCGGAACCAGTTTCCACATGTCCGGCATTATATTCTGCAAGGATCTTATCCTGCAGTTCAGTCCTGAACTCAGGACTGATCGGATGAGCAACATCCTTATATTCGCCGTTAGCCGTTTTGCGGCTCGGCATCGCTATAAATAATCCGGTCTTGCCCTCAATGATTTTCACATTATGGACAACAAAACAGTTATCAAATGTAACCGTCACATAGGCTCGAAGCTTACCTTCTGCTTCTACCTTCCGGATACGTAATTCCGTAACCTGCATAACGCACCTCCGCAGTAACTCCCCCCTCTGCTAATAAAGAGAAACATTTTTATTCTCATCGGGAACCGCCGCACAGCAGTTCCAGCTTTGAGTAAGTACTAAAGAGGCGTTTTTAACCGCGGATACGGAATCAAAAACACCATACACAGTGGAGCCCGATCCGGACATATCTGCAAAAAGAGCACCCGCGGAACGAACATCCGACAAAGCTCTGCCTATCTCCGGGTGAGTCTGAGCCAATGGAGCCGTAAAACTGTTCGTAAAACGCCATTCAGCGGCAGGCTTACGATACTCAGCTTCAAGTTCCGGCAGACCAAGGCCGTCCACAAGTTTTCCGGACTCCATATACGCATCCACCAGCCCATAAGCAACCTTCGTAGAGCTATGAACGCCCGGAAAAACCAACAGAACATATATGTCACTACGCGGCGATATTGTTCTGACCTTTTCGCCACGACCCGACACGACCGCACATCCTGGATAGCGGCAATGCAGGAAAAAAAACACGTCACTTCCTACCCGAGCGGCAATCTCAGCCTGTTGCTCCGCAGAAAGCGTTTCCTCTGTAATTGTGCAAAGTGCACGCAAAAAAGCTGTGGCATCTGAAGACCCGCCTCCGAGCCCGCCGCCTGCAGGTATATGCTTTTTCAGCATAACCCGCACCCCAATGCTTTTTCCAGTCAAATCACAGAAAGCTTCATATGTTCTG
Source organism: uncultured Spirochaetaceae bacterium (assembly GCA_902783245.1). Classification (GTDB taxonomy): domain Bacteria; phylum Spirochaetota; class Spirochaetia; order Treponematales; family Treponemataceae; genus Treponema_D. The sequence continues at coordinate 22,296 of CACZQF010000158.1, forward strand.
CTTAACGTATTATCTTCCGGCAGCTCCATAGCATCGCAGCTCACCGTGAACTCACGCCGATTTTCAGCAGTAAGCGTCACTTCAAGCTCATCGCACAGGCAGACCGTTTGAAAAATACTCTCGATATCATGAAACCCATCGGCTCGTTTAGGAAAGACTTTCAATCCTATGTTTATTTTTGCCGGCGCAGAGACACGAATACCTGCCAACATATGTATTACTATTATACAAATTTTCAAATCTATGTCAAATGAAATACACGGACGCAACAGGAATCGAAGCAACATCTTTTATTCGCTAAAAAACCGTCAAGAAACGCATTTTTTTCTAAAAGAATATTGACATAAAGGGCAAGCTAGCATACATTTTATCTGCCGATAAATGTCGGTCTAAAATGCTATTTGAAAGCGGCTCTCCGGGGGGTACCATGTTAAACAGTTTCGATGTTTCCGATTCCACGTCATCCTTAGCCTTAGGTTTTGACTATACCGATGATGATTACGGACTGGATTCAACTTCCGATATGGATTTTGAAGATTCCGATGATGACATGATTCTCGATGATTTCGATGATGATATGTATGGCAATGAGGAAAGCCTTGAAAGCATGGCAGATGATGAATATGATCCGATTGAGCCCTTTGATGATATAGAGGAAGAGGACGGATACGATCTTTCCAGCAGATAACACTGCACGAACCGTATAACGTACTCCGTACTTCCGCATAAAAAAAGCTGCCTTATACGGCAGCTTTTTTATTTTTTAACACCCGGCGGCATCAGCCCTGACTAAGCTCCGGTTCCTGCCGGCGCAATCTCAAGTTTTTTACCTGCATGCCAAAGCTTTTCAAGCTCGTAAAAATCACGGGCATCCTGCGACATCAGATGAATGACAATGGGGCCCAGATCAATCAGATTCCAGTCATCACCACCGGCAGTCTTCCGCGCGCTTTCATGGATCTCCAGGTCATGCTGCTTGGCATATTCCTTTACATCCTTGTACAAGCCCTGCCACTGAACGGAGCTGTTGATCGTCACAATAATAAAATAATCAGTCCAGCTGTTCAGTCCTGAAATATCAAGGGCAACTACATCCTTACCCTTGCCGTCTTCCATAAGCCTTGCCAGCTCCACCGCTTTTTCAGCCGTATCCATATAAAAACCTCAACTAAGCATTTTCAAAGAACCGCCGCACGCTCATACCACGGCAGCTCCCGCAACCAAACACGATCCTAATGGACATACCGTCCGTCAAAATCCCGACCAAGCACTATCGTAAAGTCCACATCCGCACCGCTTTCAAATGAATCAGCACTGCGATCCAGATTGACAGTCTCTTCAATAATATTCTTACAATGTATAAAATCGCCAAGATTCTTGGCAGCCTCAGCATTACCGATATGGTTAATTATAGCGGTCTTTTCCACATCGTTCCGGTCCGCATTCAGCGTAGTGAGCACATCATATCCCGCACTGCGCAGCAATGCCGCCGTATTATGAGCCAGACCGGTAACGGTCGTACCGTTCTTAATTTCCAGAACATATACACGGCCGGTCATCGTACCATTTTCCGCAAGCAGCAGGTTCGTAGCCTGCTTTACAACATCCTTAACCAGCTCTCCGTCATAGAACGGCAGCAGCAGCAGCTTGCCGTCCACAAG
>CACZQF010000159.1 GCA_902783245.1 uncultured Spirochaetaceae bacterium
CTTGCGGGCGATAAATACCAGACGCTTAAAGGAGTTACCGGCAGCGGTAAAACCTTTACCATGGCAAAAATCATCGAGCGTGTGCAGCGGCCCACGCTCGTCATCAGTCACAACAAAACGCTTTCGGCTCAGCTATACCGGGAATTCAAAAGCTTCTTTCCCGATAACGCCGTAGAATACTTCGTCTCATACTATGACTATTATCAGCCGGAAGCATATGTACCCGCGCGTGACCTATATATAGAAAAAGATGCGGCTATAAATGAAGAGATAGACCGGCTCAGACTGGCGGCAACTTACAGTCTGATGGAACGGCGCGATGTAGTCGTAGTTGCCACCGTTTCCTGCATCTACGGTCTCGGCATGCCCGACGTATATAAAGGCATGCGGGTACACGTAGAAAAAGGTCAGACGCTTGATATCCGCGAGCTCAGCAGACAACTTGTGAGCATGCAGTACTCCAGAAACGACGCGGTACTTTCCCGCGGCACATCCCGCATACGCGGCGATGTAGTGGAAGTATTTCCCGCCTACATGGAGACGGACGAAGCATACCGTTTGGAACTGGACTGGGAAGAGATCGCAAAAATCAAGCGGTTCAATGTGCTTACAGGAGAAATCCGGGAAAATCTGGACGAAACCGTCTTCTATCCCGGCAAGCACTTTGTGGTACCGCATGACATGCTCCTGTCGGCAACCGACCGCATCATGCACGAAATGGAAGATCAGGTCGCCATGCTTACTGCTCAGGGCAAGCTGCTTGAGGCGGAGCGTCTCAAGACCCGTACCACCTATGATATAGAGATGATGAAAGAAATGGGATACTGCTCCGGCATTGAAAACTACTCAGGTCCTATAAGCGGCCGTGCACGAGGCGAGCCTCCGGCCACACTGCTGCATTACTTTCCCGATGATTTTCTCTGCCTTATAGATGAAGCGCACGTAACCGTCTCTCAGCTCGGCTCCATGTACGAAGGCGACCGCAGCAGAAAACAGAATCTTATAGACTTCGGATTCCGTCTGCCGAGCGCACTGGACAACCGGCCTCTCAAGTTCGAAGAATTCAGCAAAAAGCTCAATCAGGTTATCTATGTAACCGCCACTCCGCGCCCTGAGGAAATTAAACAGAGTACCCGCGTAGTAGAGCAGCTCATCAGACCTACCGGTCTGCTGGATCCTGTAGTAGAAGTACGCCCGAGCCAGGGGCAGATGGAAGACATTTACAAAGAGATACAGCTCCGCATCGCCCGGAACGAGCGCAGTCTGGTGCTCACGCTCACCAAAAAAATGGCCGAGGACCTGACCGACTACCTGAAGGAGCTGAACCTGAAGGTCGCATACATCCATTCAGAAATAGATACCTTTGAGCGTGTAGAGCTTCTGAAAGGCCTTCGTGACGGCACCTATGACGTACTTATCGGCATCAACCTGCTCCGCGAGGGCATAGACCTGCCGGAAGTATCATTCATCGCCATATTGGACGCGGATAAAATCGGATTCCTGCGCTCAGCCACAAGCCTTATCCAGATTATCGGACGTGCGGCGCGCAATGCGCAAGGCACCGTAGTCATGTATGCCGACCGCATGAGCGACTCCATGAAAGAGGCCGTGGACGAAACAAAACACCGCCGTACGATTCAGGAAGCCTATAACAAAGCGCACGGCATAACCCCGCAGACCGTTAAAAAGGCCGTAGAGGACATACTTACAAGGGAAAAGGCCGAGGCAAAGGAAGACGTACAGATACAGACGGATGTGCTCAAAAAGACAATGAACCTGTTCGTCCCCGCCCAGCGGCATAAGCTCATCAAGGCACTCAGGCAGGAAATGGAAGATTATGCGGAGCGGCTGGAATATGAGCAGGCCGCCGCCGTCCGCGATCAGATCGCAGAGATAGAAGCCCAGTACGGAAAATAGAACCAGACCGTCGGCTGTATCAAGCCGATATATACCGATACAAAAACAGCCTGACCCGCATGCGGCTCAGGCTGTTTTTTATTTCAGAATATCTGTCAGTTTTTTCCGGACGGCGCCGGGATGTTCACGATGCCGCCTGCGGCGGTAAGCGGAACATACTGGGGAACCAGAATACCGTTCCATTTATTATAATAGGCCATCTGCTCGTCATGCTGCCACTGCTCACGCTGTACCGTCATATTCTGTGAAACCTTGGAGTTATAATAGGCGATACTGTCAGCCTCAACTTTCTTTGCCTCTGCATTCCGCTTGGCAGTCTCAAGCTCAGCCTCAGCCTTCAGAATGGCGGCATTTTTTGACGCCTCGGCTTCAGCAACCTGTTTCTGAGCGTTCGTCTGCGTAAGCTTCAGGTCCTGCTCCGCCTGACGTACCTGCTGGGTACGCAGCATCGTCTCCTGAATCTGCTTGTCAAAATTGTCGCTCCAGTCCCAGTTGGTCACTGCAAGCTGCGTCACCACGATCGGATAATTCACCGCCTTAGACACGATCAGCTCCTGAATCGCAGGACTGATTATTTTCTGGTTTTCCACCAGCTCATAGATCGTATAATTACCTACGGCCTCTTTGACTGAGGCAATGGTGCTTTTAATAATCGCATCCTCAATAATGTTTTTATTATACTGAGAGACTGCCTCCACGATACGGTTCTCATCATATTTCCAGAACACCTCAACCATGGCGCCGACCGTCTGCATGTCGCGCGTAATGGCGCCGTCGGTACCAACGCTGAACGTCATACGCTTGTTTATGGGTGCCACCGAAACCTTCTTGATTCTGGTAATACCCATCGGCGCATGAAAATGCATGCCGGGTCCCAAAACCTCGCTGCCGGGAGTTCCCAATGTAACGGCAACGCCGCGTTCCGTCGGCTCTATGATCGTCACCGATGTGACGGAAAATATCAGAACTACAACCAGTACGAGCAGGCTTCCCACCAGCCTGCGGTTTTTCGCCATATTAGCCATATACACCTCTTAAAATTCAGTGATTGCAAACTCGTTGACCTGAGCGACAACAAAGTGAGCGAATTGATCTACTGTCCTTACCATACCATTCATTTCTATTGCCTGCAAGTTGTTTTATGAATATCTTTAATAGAAAGAAGTATTACGGGCATCTTGGGAAACACGATTTCAGGCCTTTCAATAAAGCCCGCGTAATAAGGAGCCTCCATGCAGCAGGAAAAAATCAGAAGCTATCTATTTAAAAACATGACAAACGACTCATTCATAGAAAAAATGCAGGAATCAATGCTGCCGGTACGTACACTCATGACATACTATAAATGCGCCATGCTGGAAATAGAAACCAAATTCAATGTACTGGATGAAGAATTTTCCCTGCACTATGACCGTAATCCCATTGAGACCATAAAAACCAGGCTCAAATCCATAGACGGCATAGCAAAAAAACTTAACAAGCTTAACCTGCCGTTCACAGAAGAAGCTATTGAACAGAATATTTACGATGTGGCCGGTATCCGCGTTATTTGTGCCTTTCTGGACGATATCTACAAGCTTGCAGACTACCTGCTTCAGCAGGATGATATCCGCCTTATTGAACGAAAGGACTACATTAAATCACCTAAGCCGTCAGGCTACCGCAGCCTGCACCTTATTGTGGAGGTTCCTATTTTTCTTGCAGACGTTAAACGCTGCATGAAAGTGGAAGTACAGCTGCGGACTATAGCCATGGACTTCTGGGCAAGCCTTGAGCACAAGCTGCGCTACAAAAAAAACATACCGGAAAATGAAACTACCGAAATTTCAAAAGATCTGCTGAAATGTGCTGAACAAATTGCAGCGCTTGACAAGCGCATGGAAGCAATAAAGAACCGTCTTATGGAACATGAATAAGGGCACCTCGAAAAAAACACTTTCATGGCTTTTTCGAGGAAGCCTGCGAGTTTTGCGGTACCGGCAGACTACAGGCATAAAAAAACCCGTCGACAAACGACGGGTTTTGCTCAGAAAGAAATAAACTACTGTTTGTCCGTTTCTACAACTTCTTTGGGCACACGAACTTTCTTTACAAGGAAGCCGCTGCGCAGGCAGCTTGTGCAGATTTTGTATGAACGTGTAGTACCGTCGATCTCTGACTTTACTTTGTGCAGATTCGGTCTCCAAGTACGCTTTGTGTGATTAAAAGACTTACTGACCTTGTTACCGTACATCGGGGATTTTCCGCAAATATCGCATGTTCTGGACATATCCTTACCTACCTTTGTAATTCACGTGAGTTCGTCTATAATAGCTGAATAACATAAATGTGTCAACAACTACAAGAGGACGCAGC
>CACZQF010000160.1 GCA_902783245.1 uncultured Spirochaetaceae bacterium
CTGGCTTCCCGAGCAGATACGCTGTACAGCAGCTTCCCCTCCTCCAAGAGCGAGCCCACGACCATCAGCACGCTAAAGGCAATGCTGCCGTAGCGTCTTCTGGCAGGCACGGCGGCAACTGCAATTATCTGCCAGAACCGCTGGGTTCCGCATGTGGCGCTTGCAATCAACATACCTCGACGCAGCTTCGCAACGCAGTTTCCAGCGTTCGCAACGCAGTTTCCAGCGGCATCGGGGTATGAAACCCTCCGCACGAATCAGTTGATTTGTCACACCACGATAAGCAAACTCGTCACTTTCCGATAAGCAGACTTGTCACACCCAGATAAGCAGGCCCGTCACACCCCGATAAGCAGACTTGTCACACCCCGATAAGCAGACACGTCACATCCCGATAAGCAAAAACTGCGGAACCGATTAGTCCCGCAGGTGTAACGGCGGCGGGGTAAACCCCGGTACACCTGCCAGTGAGGGGCCCCGGCGGAGGCTACACCGCAGGTGTGGCTTCTGCGGCTGCCGGTCACAAAAATTAATTTCCCTGCTGGCAGCAAGCGCAGTAAGAGCACGCATGCCGCGCAGCATCCACATCCACGCCCCGTTCATATAACACGTACGTGGACTTTTTCAGGCGGCAGCGGTATAATCAGCCTATGGATACAGAAAAAGAAACGCCCGCGGCCACGGGCTCTAAAACCGCAGTGGTAACCATTGTAGGACGGCCGTCGGCCGGAAAATCCACGTTCCTGAACACGGCGTGCGGCGAGCCGGTTTCCATTGTGTCGCCCATGCCGCAGACCACCCGCAATGCCATACGGGGCATCGTGAACACCAGGCTCGGTCAGCTGGTGTTCATCGATACGCCGGGATACCATAACTCCGAAAAAAAGCTCAACCTGAAGCTCAAGGGCATAACCGAGGATCAGCTTGCCGACACGGAGGCCGTGCTGTACATACTGGACAGCACCCGCAGGCCCGGGGACGAAGAGCTGATGACAGCCGCACTTATAAAACCTTATGCTGCAAAAACGGTGGCGGCTATAAATAAAACCGATGCGGCAGACTCTGATACGGCATCATGCAGGGAATTCCTGCGTACGCAGCTGCCGGACATTCCCGACAGCCGCATATTCACCATATCAGCAAAAAACGATACGGGCATCAACGAAGTACTCAAAGCCTTGTACGAGCTTGCGCCAGAAGCGCCTCATCTATATTCAGAAGAATTCTACACTGATCAGGACGTCGGCTTCAGGATTTCAGAAGTAATCCGTGAACAGGCAATCAACCGGCTGGAGCAGGAAATACCGCATTCCCTGTATATATCTATAGCCGACATGGAGATGAAAAAAGAAGGAAAACTGCTGTGGGTACGTGCTTTTGTCTGTGTGGAACGCGAAAGCCAGAAAGGAATCGTTATCGGCAAAGGCGCATCCATGATAAAAACCATCCGTGTAGAATCACTCAAACAGCTTAGAAAAATATTTCCCTATAAGATCGATCTTGACCTGCAGGTAAAAGTAGACAAAAACTGGCGTCAGAAAGATCCTGTACTTGCAAAACTTATCCAGTAGGTGCCGGCAGCAGCATGCATGCATGCCGCTGCTAGTAATCCCTGCCGTTGAACAGCTTGAACTGCATGTGTCCCTGCGCAAGCAGCATCGGCATACCGTTGCAGACCTTGCAGCCTGCAAGCCGGGCGCGCGCCATAACCGGCGTCACATCAGGTGCATACACAATATCGAACAGCCGTTCTTTTCCTGTAAATTCATAGAACCACAGAGGATCAGTTTCTTCGGATGACGTAGAATCGCCGCCCATACCTTTGGACGTAGTCTGTATAATCAAGCTGGAATACTTTGCCAGCAACGACGCTGACTCAGGCGCAAGCGGCGCATACATAAAGCCGTATTGCGCGGCAACCGCCTTTGCTTTTGACTGAGTACGATTAAAGATACACGCCTTGCCGCCAAGCTGTTTTATAGCGTAGGCAACCGCCTTTGCCGCACCACCCGCGCCGATAATTGCCACACGCTTATGTCTCAGCGAATCCGTGCCCATAAAATCAATCAGCGCTTCCTTAAAGCCCATGGCATCAGTATTGTATCCTGTCCACTGACCGTTTTCCCGTACCATGGTATTACATGCGCCGATCTTCTCCACCTCATCAGACTTATGATCCAACAGCGGCAATACCGCCTCTTTGTGAGGCACAGTGACCGAAAGTCCCTGTAGGTTGACCGCATCGGCAAACCCAAGTACATCCTGTATATTTTCAGATGCTACAGGAATATACACGGCATTGATTCCATGCTGCTTATAACCGGTGTTATGGAGCTCCGGACTGGACGTATGCGTAAGCGGCCAGCCGGTTATACCGAACACTTCGGTATCATCATCAATATCCTTAAAATGGTACACATCATGCAGGGTCACCGGGTCAATATGACCTATATTTTTCATACCTGCCAGCTTATCCGGCGGAGAAACGAACGTCAGATATGAATGAAGCTTCCGCGCAAGCAGCCGTGTAGGCAGCCCCAGCGGCCCCATTCCCGTTATAATCTGGTCAAAATCCTTAAGACGTGAACATTCCGTAAACATTCTGGTTACATCGGCCAAAGACTGCGGCATGCAGGCAATCTTAGGCAGCTCATACCCTGTCTTGCGCATTTCCTCAAGTCTGGCAGGCAGATCCGTAATAGGACTGGACATATCATGCACGCTGCGGATAATCCGTGTTCCGAACGCAAGCGCAGACTCCTGCAGGCTCGGCACATGAAAGTCATCCTCAAAATCAACGTAGGTAAAGTTATTGCGCGGATTCTGATCTGCGAACGCAAGCGCGCGCGCAAACAACATAGTACGCGAGGCCTCTCCTCCACGGAACTGTCCGCCGTCTATATGCCGCCGGATAGTCAGGATCACCGGCAGGTCAACAAGCATAGGAAACCTGCGGATCTCCAGCAGCTCTGCTTCATCAAGAAAATCTGCCCGCAGCTCATACAGGTCAACATAGGGGCGGTATTTTTTTGCTACAGCCACATCTTCGGCGATAGTGTTATAGGAAAGAGTCAGACAGACAAGGGGAAAATGGTCAAAAGGATAATTCATATAAACGCCGCTCCGTATTTTTTGTATTTTTATGCATTAATTATGCATTTTTTTTGCTATTTCTCTTTTACACATGCTGAATCAATGATATTATACTACTACAAGTTTTACTTTTATAAAAGTAATCGGCGGACACGGACGACAGCATACCATGTACCGGCCGCCACAGGAGTTCAATTATGGAACATTACGGTATCTGGGGTATTATCCCCCCGCTGCTCACCATTCTGCTTGCCTTTATCACAAAGGATGTAGTGGCGTCTCTGTTTCTCGGCATTCTTTCAGGCGCATTGATTATCTCCGGCGGGAACCCGGCCGTTGCAATCATGAAGCTTACCGACCTGCTCGCAGGTTCACTCGCCGATGGATGGAACATCCGCATCTTCCTGTTCTGCGCGCTGTTGGGCGGCCTTGTCGGCATGCTTACCAAAACAGGGGCATCAGGAGCTTTCGGCCGCTGGGCCTCAAACCGGCTTAAAACCAAAAAGAGCAGCCAGTTCATGACGCTCATCTTCGGCGCAATCATCTTCATCGATGATTACTTTAATTCTCTGTCAGTGGGTACGGTCATGCGCCCTATCTGCGACAAAACAAACGTATCGCGTGCAAAACTCGCCTACATTCTTGATTCTACCGCAGCGCCCATCTGCATTCTTGCACCCATCTCAAGCTGGGTGGTCACCGTTATTTCCATCGTGCGCAATGCCCAAGGGTTCGACAAGCTGGACATGACGGAGCTTTCGTTCTTCATCCATGCCATACCGTTCAATCTGTACGCGCTGACCACACTGCTTATGGTATTCTGCGTGATTCTGTTTCAGCGCGATTTCGGTCCCATGAAATCATCTGAGGAAGCCGCACAGAACGGCCAGCTCTACAACGAAGCAAAATACGGCCCGGTCACCGGCAATGTACCGGAATCAGAAACCACACGGGCAAAACCTGCGGACATGCTGTTCCCCATTATTCTGCTCATTGTCAGCGCTATTATATACTTTCCGGTAACCACATGGTTCAGCGCCGTAGACGGAGAAAGCATCACCAGCGTCATTCAGGCCGCAGGCTCTATGACACTTGGAGAAGCATTCAACAACACAGACTCATCCGTCGCACTGTGCTATGCCATCGTGACCACAATTTTCCTGACCTATATCTACTATCTGGGACGCAGACTTATGTCACTGCAGGAATCTGCAGAAGCTCTGCGAGACGGTATTAAAAGCATGGTGCCTGCACTGATCATCCTTACCATGGCTTGGTCAATCGGTACTATCATCAAGTCTCCGCGTGAAGACGGTGGTCTTGGACTGGGGCTGTATCTGTCCGAAGTTGTCAAAAACGGCGGTTTCCCCATCGGTCTGCTTCCGTTCGTGTTGTTCATTCTGAGCGCAGTCATCTCCTTTGCTACCGGTACCAGCTGGGGAACCTTCGGCATTATGATTCCGATCGCCATGCCTATCGTCACCGGTCTGGCAGAAGGCAGTGGTCTGAGCCAGGCAACGCTTATAAACGCCTCAATGATCTCCGTTTCTGCAGTACTCAGCGGTGCAGTATTCGGCGACCATGCTTCACCGATCTCAGACACCACGATTCTGTCCTCCACAGGAGCAAGCTGCCCCCATTTGGAGCACGTTGCAACACAGATGCCCTACGCCATATTCGTAGCTGTCTGCGCACTCTGTGGATTCCTGGCGGGCGGTCTGGCTGACAGCCTGCTTGTTTGCTGGGTTGTCGATTTGGTATTCTTTGCCATTGGATTAATTCTGCTGCCTAAATATATAAAGAAAGCCCGGTAAAACAGTTCAAAGTAAGCTGTTTCCACAGGACTCTGTCCTATAGCTATTAAAAACAACAGGCGGCTGTTTCCGATCAGGATCCGATCAGAAACAGCCGCCTGTCTTTTATCTGACTGAAAAGACCTGTTCGGAATCCTCAGTTTCCGAACAGGTCTAAAGTCTATTGCACGGTTACCCGCCGAAAATCTTTTCCCGCTACATTCAGAATCAGCGTAGTACCTTTAGGCACCGTATACGGTACAGTAAATGAACCGCCTGGATGCTTGAACGACACCACCGTATACTGATCACCGTTGACCGGCTGTGCCACCAGCTGCACCGTATTAGCAAAAGGATACACCGGCAGTGATGC
>CACZQF010000161.1 GCA_902783245.1 uncultured Spirochaetaceae bacterium
ACTCGTCACATGCCGATATGCAGACTCGTCACATGCCGATATGCAAACTCGTCACATACCGATATGCAGACTCGTCACATGCCGATATGCAAACTCGTCACATGCCGATATGCAGACTTGTCACATACCGATATGCAAAACTTACGAAAGGTGCGTCAGCTGGCTGTAGATTATGCGCAAGGCCGGGCCTCCTGGATTCAGGTGACCCGGCCTTGCGTATGCGGAAATGAACCGGATGGTTTAGAATGTGTCTGCGGCTGCGCCTTTGCGTTTGTACAGACCGGCGCTGCCTGCGCGTTCCGTGGGAACGTGGACGTTAGGACGTCCGTGGCTGCTTCTGAATCCGCCGGATCTGCCGCCGAACGGAGATTCCCGTCTGCCCTCGTGGCCGCCGCGGCGGCTTCTGCCTACGGCAAAGCGGTCTTCTGAGCCGAAGCCGTCATGTTCGCGGTCGCGGAAGCGTGAGCCGCCTCTGTTTCCACGGCGGCTGCCTTTGCCTTCATCCTTTATATCAATGTGCATGTGCGGCATGCTGCTGTCGCGCTTTGACATGTCCAGCGCTCTGGTGCCTTCGGAGGAGGGCAGGCTGACGAGCGAGAAATTCATGGCTACATCGATGCGGTCAACCATTCTGCCGGGAATATGCAGCAGTGAGCTGAAGTAGTCTGCGATGGAGCGGGCATTGTATCCGTCGCGTCTGCCGAGCTGTACGTACAGGCGTACCTGATTGCTGTTTGATGCACGGCCTGCGCTGTTTATGACGGAGATTTCACCGTAGTGGGAAGCGTCCAGCGCCTTGCCGTAAGTTACGGACAGCACTGCGGCAAGCACTGCCTCGGGGTCCTGTCCGTCGCACAGTTCTTTTGCCATTTTGGTAAAGATCGGCTGTGGCGTGATGAGCTTTGTCTCTGGAACTGCAGCCGCATCATCAGCTTCCGCGGCTGCCGCAGGTACGGCATCTTCCGGTGCGGCCGCTTCTGCGGGCTCGGTAACCGGAGTGTCCAGCGGGATGATTTCATCTTCGTCATCCGCAGCGGGTATGGAATCTGCGCCTGCTGAGCCTGCTGCGGCATCAACTGCTGTTTCTGCGGCTGCCGGTACCAGACCGATTGCCTCTTTCATTTCGTTGAACATACGTTCCCGTTTGATACCGAGTACGGTATCAATGGAAGGTATGGTACCCGCGGTCATTTCGCCTTTGCTTGCCTTGCGCACTGCTGACTGCAGGTACATAAGCTTGCGCTTTTCGTCAGGCCGTACGAATGTTACGGCACAGCCCGCCGCGCCCGCACGGCCCGTACGGCCGATGCGGTGTACATATGTAGAGCCGTCAAACGGCAGTGAGTAGTTCACTACGTGGCTCAGACCGGTGATGTCGATGCCGCGCGCGGCTACGTCTGTTGCCACGAGCACGCGTGTTTTTTTGCTGCGGAAGCGGGCCAGAATCTTTTCGCGCTGCCCCTGAGGTATATCACCATGAAGTGCGGCCACCTCGTAACCCCGCTTGTCAAGCTGCTGGCTTACAAGGTCTGCGTCCGCCTTTGTCTGTGTGAATACCAGACCGAAAAAGTCCGGGGACATGTCGATAAGGCGTACGAGCGCCTCAACCTTTTCATTCTCACGTACAACCCAGTATTTTTGGTCGATCAGCAGCGGTTCTTCCGTTACGCCTTCTTCCTCTACGATCTCATATTCGCCCATGAATTTCTGGGCGATCTTGAGAATGGGAGCAGGAATGGTGGCGCTGAACAGCAGAATGCGGCTCTGGGGATTTGCCTGCGCGAAAATGGCTTCTATATCTTCGATGAAGCCCATGTCGAGCATTTCATCGCCTTCATCAAGAATAAAATAATCGATTTTGGAAATGTCGAGCGTACCGCGTTCCAAATGATCCTGAATACGTCCCGGTGTACCTACTACGATGTCGGCGCCGCGGCGCAGGTCACGGATCTGTTCTCCCATTGAGGCGCCGCCGTAGACTACAACGGTGCGCGGGAATTTTCCGTTCGCAAATGACTGCATTTCTGTGCAGGTCTGTACCGCAAGCTCGCGGGTGGGCTCCAGAATAAGGGCGCGGACATGATCGCTCTGCTCATGCAGCGTCTGGACGATGGGCAGACCGAACGCGGCGGTTTTGCCGGTGCCGGTACGTGCTTTTGCAATAAGGTTCGTGTCACCGTTGAGCAGGCGCGGAATTGCAAGTACCTGAATAGGTGACGGGGTTTGAAAGCCTTTGCGGGCTACAGCAGCCAGGGTCTGTTCATCAAGACCCAGGTCTTCAAAAGAGATTTCTGATTCCATATGTGTTCCTCTGCGCAGTCAAACTGCCGCATAGCTACGTGTGTCAGCCTCCGGAACAAATACAAAACCGATACCAGATTACAGGAAGGATGTAAAAGCTGCCTTTTAGAAGGAACCTTATGTTCAGGCAGGCGTCTCACGCATGAATAAAATGTAGGTGCACTATACTGAATATCATTAATAATTGCAAGCGTATTTTAACATTTTGTGCAGTTTTTTGTCATTTTTATGAATTTACAGAATCCCGGAAACCTGCTTTTGCAGTTTTTCCGGGACGTCATTATGAAAAAATCCTGCGTACTTTATCCATGAACTGGTTGCCGCGGTCGAATTCGTTTGCAAACATGCCGAATGACGTGGCGCCCGGTGAAAAGACCGCTATATCCGTTTTTTCTGTGCTGCAGCAGACGGCGTCCGCGGAATCCTTTATATCCTGCAGAAGGTCGTCCAATGAATTGTACGGTCCGTTATAGATGATGTTCTCTTTGTCGAGCAGCGGGGTGAGCTTGTCGGTACCGGTTCCCGCCAGCAGATACAGCGCTTTTACGGGAATGGCAGCCGCGTCATTGCAGCCGAGCACCGCCGCAAGCGGTGCGAATGACAGCTGCTTGTCGGTCCCGCCGGTTATGAAGATTACCGGTTTGCCGAACGCCTGTGATGCTGCCGCTGCCGCCTCCGGTACGGTGGCGCATGAATCATTGTAGAATCTGATACTGTAGCTGCCTGCGCCGGCGGCCGTGCCGTGCTTGCTGCCGGAATGCGTGTATTGATGGAAATACTGCAGCCGGTGCGGTATGCCGGGCCAGCGTGCCAGTATGGCGTCTGCTTTTTCGGGGGCTACGCCCATGAGCACAAGCACGAGCGCCGCATTGAGCGCATTGGTTCGCATGTGCGCGCCGGGGACGATCAGGCCGCTCAGAATGGTGCCGCTCTGAGCGGGAAGCCGCATCCTGCCGCTGAATCCGTCTTCATGGGGTTCCTGCCATGCGCCGTATGTAGCGGCGGGCAGCGGTTTTTTGCTGTAGCGCAGGACCGTGCCTTTTGTTTCGGAGGCGAACAGGTCGCCCCATGTCCCTCCGGCGGCAGGGCCGGTACCGGGTTCGTCGTCATCTGCATCAAGTATGGTATAGTCATCCGCGGTCTGGTCAGCGTAGATGAGCCGCTTGTCGGCTACATATGACTCCATGCTGCCATACCAGTTCTGATGGTCGGGAACTATTTTTGTGATGACGGCGATACGGGGTTTGAGTGCCCTGCGTCCGCGCAGGTCGGCCAGCTGCCAGCTGGACAGCTCCAGTACTACGGGCGTGGTTTCATTGGTCTGCTCCAGAAAAGTGAGCGGGCTTACCGTTATGTTGCCGCCCAGAAATGCGGTGAAGCCCGCCTGCTGCAGGCCGTAATGGATGGCGCTGACGGTGGATGATTTGCCCTTGCTGCCGGTAACCGCGATTATGGGCGCGCGGGAAAAGTGCAGGAAAATGCTGATGTCGGTTTCTATCGCCTTTGCCGCGTTCAGGTAGATGTTGCCGTCATATTTGACGCCCGGATTCTTAATCACGCAGTCGGCGTTGGAAAAGTCTTCAATAATATGGCTGCCCAGATGGTAGGTAAGACGGGATGTGTCCGTAGAGGCGTCAGCCGCGATGGAATCGATGGTGGGCTTGAGCTGCTCCGGAGTTTTCATGTCGGTGACCGTGACATAGGCTCCGTGCTTCAGAAAGAACTTGACGGTCGCTTCTCCGCCGCCGTTAAGGCCGAGCCCCATGACAGTTACTTTTTTATCTTTTATGTCTTCGATCGTGCCGAACGCACATCCTTCAGGATATATATGCTGGTTCATTCGCAGTGCCTCTTATGCGTAACAGAATAGCAGAAAACGTTTGGTTTGAACATCTGGACACGGAGGATTTATGCGCGTGCCGGGGCTCGTGTTTTTTTCTGCTTTACTTCATGTTTTTGCTGTTCTGCCTGCATGAAATAAGTAACCGCTGGAATGCGGAGGTTGATAAGGAGGCGATATGAATAAAAAGTACAATGCATTTTTTTTCTATTTAAGTATTGCGCTTACAGTCTGTATGGAGCTTGCGCTGATACCGGTATGGCTGACTGGCTGCGCGCTGCCCGCCGACGGGGCTTCGGAACGTACGGAAACGGAGAAGAGTACCGGAACGGAGCTGCGTGATGCGTCCGCGGTGACCCTCACGGTTGAAAACGGCATGGCCTATTCTGATTTTGAGCTCAGCGGCAGCTGTTCCGCCGGTTCTCAGACGGTGTCCGCTTCGTGCCTGAGCTATGATGAGCTGAGCGCGCTGCGGCTTAATCTGGCGCCCGGCAGCTGGACGCTGTCTTTGTTCGCACTGCGGCGCGGCCGTCCGGTACGTACGTCTGCCGTGTTTGATGCTTCCGGCGGCGGTACGGCGCATTTTGTTTTTATGGAAGAAGATACGCAGGTTGAAAAGAATGTAGATATGAAGCTTGCCTATTTGTATAAGGAGCAGAAGCTGTATGTCTATCTGAAGGAGCCTGCGAGGGTGCCCCAGACGATGCTGATTACGCGATGGTGTGACGGAGCTGATCCGGTCGTCATGGAGCCGGTCAATGCACGTATTCGCAGCTCGTCTACGGGGTATCTGTACGTTTCGATTCCGAACATTCCCCCGGACGGATCCTGGTATTCGGTGTATGCTTGCGTACGATATGCTGACGGACGGGAAACGGTAACAAAGATGCAGCGCGTGCAGGCCTCCGGTTATACCGCGGGTCAGCTGATCTACTACAGCGCTGACAGTTCTTTGTATTCGCAGGAGTGCATCTATACACCCTGCGGCGTAATCTATGATGTGACGGCGGACGGCTATAAGATGGTTGCGCTTGATGATTTGAACTGGAACGGCAATCAGATGCTGCAGTGGTCTGATACATACAACGCGCGGAGCTTTGTAAGGGACGATGAGAGCGGGATTACCGTTATGAAGGTAATGGACAGCATGTCAAATTCGAGCTTTGAGGGCTATCCGTTGTTCGTGGCGTGCCGTAAGCAGACGAATTTTGGCGGTAAATCGGAACAGGCAAAATGGTATATTCCTGCGCTCGGAGAACTGGAGAAAATCCGGCAGCTTGCAGATGTTCTTAATGCGCCCGGAAACAGGGAGTATTTTACACCGCTGCGTAATGACTGGTATTGGACTGCTTCTGTTTCTGACTCTAAGGTGACGGGATATAATGTTGCGGACGGAACAACCGAACTTTACAGGCGGACGGACTGGATGTACGGGCGGGCAGTGTACAGCAGCGTATACTGATGCGGTGCTGCTGTATGATGCGGTCAGGAGCCGATTTTTTTAACCTGCTCAAGGCATGACATGAGCGCCTGGACAATGGCGGGGTCGAACTGCGTGCCCGCTCCTTCCTGCATGATGCTGATTACCTGATCGAACGGCATGGCTTCTTTATAGGAGCGCTTGTGGAGCAGCGCGTCCAGAACGTCGGCCACAGCCATGATGCGTGCGCACAGCGGGATTTCTTCACCTTTGATACCGTTGGGGTAGCCTTTGCCGTCCCAGCGCTCGTGGTGGTACAGCGCCATGTGGCGGGCGGTGGTGATGTAGTGCTCGTCCTCAAAGAACTGCATGTTCTCGCGGATGAGCCGCTCGCCGATGATCGGATGCTGCTTTATGACGGCGAATTCTTCGTCGGTGAGCCTGCCGGGTTTGCTCAGAATGGCATCTGGAATCTGTATTTTGCCCAGGTCATGGAGAGGCGCCGCGTTGATGATGTATTCGATCTCACGGTCGTTGAGCTGCTCGTTGTAGAAGCCCAGCTGCTTGAGAGAGCGGCAGAGCAGCAGGACGTATGCGGTGGTACGCTTGATGTGCTCTCCGGTGGTCAGATCCTTGGATTCGACAAGGTTTGCAAATCCGTTGAGCATCTGCTGCTGCATCATGAGCACGCGGAATGCTTTTTCCTGCGCTTCCTCACGGGCTTTCTGTTCTTTCTGCCGCGCAAGCTCCGCGCGCTTTCTGGCTTCCTCGGCCTCAAGCCGTGTTTCTTCTGCACCGATGAGCGCTTCTTCTGCCCGAATACGGGCTTTGTCCGCTTCCCGTTTGGCTTCTTCGGCCTCCATGCGGACATCCTCAGCTTCCATGCGTGCATCCTCTGCTTCAATACGGGCACGGTACTGCTGATAGATCGTGCGTTCCGCGGTGTTGGAAACGCTCATGAGCACAAACATGCACAGCAGATATTCGATGGAAAGGCCGAGACCGTAGGTGAGCAGCCATGTGGACATGTTGAAAGCCTGTGCCGTTTCGATAAAAAGAAGCCGGTACAGCAGTATTGCAAGCATTGCCACGTAGCCGAGCGAGGTGACCAGCCGGGTGAACAGTTTGTCATAGTAGAGCAGGCTCAGACAGGGCACAAAGAGGTAGCTGATGAACAGATACATGCCCCGTGTAGTTGCAAGATAACAGACTTCGCTCTGTATGAGCATTAGGAATATCGTTTTTATGTGCTTGCTGCCCGGCCTGAGCTTGAAGAAAACCATGGCGCCGATGATGCAGGCGGTATGAACTCCCAGATACAGGAACGCCCGCAGGTAGTTGAACGACTGGAACAGGCCGAAGTGACCGCAGATGATCGATGCCGTTGTGGTAAGGAGCGTTGCCCAGACGATATACG
>CACZQF010000162.1 GCA_902783245.1 uncultured Spirochaetaceae bacterium
ACGATACCTTTGCTTTATGCCTACGATACCTTTGCTTTATGCCTACGATACCTTTGC
Organism: uncultured Spirochaetaceae bacterium; assembly: GCA_902783245.1. Taxonomy (GTDB): domain Bacteria; phylum Spirochaetota; class Spirochaetia; order Treponematales; family Treponemataceae; genus Treponema_D. The sequence goes on from CACZQF010000162.1 coordinate 58, forward strand.
TTTATGCCTACGATACCTTTGCTTTATGCCCTATATAAACTCTGAAGCAGCACGCACTGTGCGCTGCTTCTACTAAAACAGTTTTACTGTCAAACCCAAAAAATCAATTTTGTAGTCCTATACACGAATTGGAAAGTAAATTTGTGCCCGGTAGCCGCGGAGCCGGGGGCTTGCAACGCAAAACATCTGCACAAGCGAAGCGCGGTATTTACAGCGCAGCTTCGAGTAAGCCGTTTTGCGGGGCAGTCCCCGGCGGGAGCGGCTGCCGGGCATAAAAATTGATTTCCATACTATCAAACAGTTTTACTTGCACATCATCTCTTTTAGCGGTATTATAGTAGCAGTATACAAACTGGAGGTTCTTATATATGAGTGAAATTTATATTAAATATAGCAGCGCTGCGGGTTTTAGCAGAAGTGCAGATAAAGCAGGTCTTTCCGGCAAAGTAGTAAGCTACAATGATTTTAAAGGACTCAGTGACAGTATTACCCCCGGTTCCTCTGACGAATACGGTATCATCCTTGATTCTGCAGATGTACAGGAATTTATTGCAAACTACGAAGCCGACACTCTTTTCACAGACGCAGAAAAGAACTGATGAAGAAAACAAATGCCATGCGCATTCTTGACAATGCGCATATTCAATATACGGCGGCATCATACGAAGATGACGGTGAGCATGAATTGGAGCGCGGAGCTGCAGAAATGCTTGCTGAAAAGCTTGGCATTGATGCCGCCTGTGTATTTAAAACCATTGTCATGCGCACAGACACTAAAGAAATCTGCGTCTTCTGTCAGAGCGCCACACACGAAATTAATCTAAAAAAAGCCAGAACAGCCGCGGGCTGCAAAGAAATAGCGCCCGTAAAACCTGCAGAGCTCCTTGCGCTTACCGGATACGTTCGCGGCGGCTGCTCTCCGCTGGGCATGAAACGCCAGTACAGAACATTCATTGACAGTCAGGTGCTGCAGCACCCTCAGATCTATATCAGTGCAGGTGTACGCGGCCAGCAGATCATGCTTGCGCCGAACGACCTGATTGCCGTTACAAAAGCGCAGATCTGTGACCTCATTTTGTAAGCGTCAGCGCTTCTGATATTGCGAACGATCTGTCACCAAGTTTTTCTATATGCCGTATCATATCAATATACAAAAGCTCTGATTTTACATCCGCACCGCTTTCCAAGCGTTTTCTCGCCGTCTTTTTCAATTCCTTCCGATAGCTGTCTATCTGCTCCTGCATTTCCTTTGCAAACGAAAGTTTTTCAGCGTTCAGATGTTTGTTCACGTTTATATGCACAAAGGTTATAAACTGTTTTGTAAGCTCCATATACGGTACAAGCCCGTCAAGATCTTCCTGCAGGAACACCATCTTTTTTGCAATACTCTTTTGTATCCGCGCGCACAGTACATGACAGTCATTTGCCATTCCCTCAAGCTCATCGACAATCTGCAGCATTATAGAAATATTATTCAGCTGGGTTCGGCTTACAGGAAGCTGCTCACATTTCAGCAGATATTTTGTAAGCTGCTCATACATCTGGTTCGCATACTGCTCATTATGCTCCATCCTGGCCAGCGGCTCCTGCATGCTTGCCTCATCACTTCCAAGCAGCGTAACCTGGATATCATCGAACATTGCGATGACCAGCTCGGACATAGCCGCAATTTCTTTTTCCGCACGGAACACAAAGGCACTCGCATGCTCCTTTCCGGTAATCTGCGGAAAATCCAATACATACACATCCCGTATTTCTGACTTAGAGGGTTTTATGATACGCTCTGCTATATCAGCAAGCCGTGGAATAAACGGCAGATACAGCAGCGTTACACCGCTGTTAAAAAACGTATGCAGCATGGCCACGTGCAGCTTTATATTGTTTTCCACTGGTCCGGGAACAAGCATATCCACAGCTGTCAGCAACGGCCTGAACAGCAGAACTGCAAGCAGCGTGCCGGTTATATTAAACATCACATGGATAAAAGCCGCGCGGCGGGCATTTACCCGCGTACCGGCAGCAGCCACAACGGAATCTACCGTAGAGCCTATGTTGCTGCCCAATATGATTGCCGCGGAAAGCTCCCATTTGATCACGCCTGCCGATGCCATAGTCAGCACAATTGCCGTAGAAGCGCTTGAAGAATGAAGCAGCACTGTCAGCCCGATGCCGATTGCCACCCCTGTCAAAATCTGCACAATACCGGTGCCGTTGATCTTTGTAAGAAACTGCAGATTAGAGGCGTCAAGCGAAATGATTGATGACAGCCTGTCAAGGCCAAAGAACAGCAGGCCAAACCCCATAAGGGCAATTCCAAGGCCTTCCCTGCGAAGTTTTTTTATAAAGGTGATAAAGAATCCGATACCGAATACAGGAATGGCAAAAGCGGCCATGTGCATGTCTCCGAATACAGCAACGATCCATGCAGTTACGGTAGTTCCTATATTCGCGCCAAAAATAACACCTATAGCCTGCACAAGCGTCAGCAGGCCTGCATTGACAAAGGAAACAACCATAACAGTTGTTGCGCCGGATGACTGAATGATCATGGTCACAAAAACGCCCGTTAAAACAGAAAGGAGCCGGTTGCCTGTCATGAGCTTCAATACGCGCTGCAGACTGTCGCCTGCACTTTTTTGTACACCATCGCTCATAAGTTTCATACCGTACAGCAGAAGACCTATGCTGCCGATAATCTGAAACGGTATCTGTACTAATTCCACAAAAAAATGATACTAAAACCCCGTTTTTTATTCAATGCCATATGAACCTCCATCACAGCCATAGCTGGTTTCGCAGCTAAAAGCCTGTGGCCGCTTACTTTGCACTTCTAATTAAATCTGGTAGAATAGAGCGGTATGAGACCGATTTTTGTTATCCTTTGTACTATTTCAGCATGCCTGCTGCTTAATTCTTGTACCCGCTCTATCAAAAGCCACATTCCGGACGGCTCTCTGTCCATCAGCGTCCGTCCGGCAGCACAGCAGGATACAAAAGGCACCGGCCGCGTACAATGGCATCCTGCGGATAAAAAAATCATCGTTCTGTTCGGCTACGGCTTTAATACAGAACCTTTTATACAGGACATGCTGGATAAGCTTGAGTCACAATATGGCACGGCAAAAAATAATGGTCTCATTGTTCCGCTCATTTTTCCTGACGATTTTAAGCATTCTGGCAGAGAACGCATCTCTCTGCTCACTGATTACCTGGAAGGACTTTCTATAGGAGGAATCATTCTGCTCGGCGCACCGGAGAACACCCATGCCGTCATTTCCAAGCTGATGGCCGCTTACGACAAAACGCTGCCGTTTCCTGTATTCTCACTGTTTCCGCAGGACGATGTTCTTGGAACTGAGTATATCTCCGATTTTATACTTGATGCCGTTCATTCTTCTAAAATTACTGATGAAACGAATCTTGATGATGAGCATATTATTACAAAGGATATTTCCAGCCTTTTGATATCTGCTATAAATTATCTCAGACTTGACGGCCAGCCGCTTAAATATGATGTGTTTTTAGGCGACTATGTTCAGCTTTTTGCCAAATCTGTAGGTATTATCCACCGTTATGTTGATACGGAAACCGGTATACAGGCAGGCAATCACTTTATTCTTGAATAGATATGAATTCACTTATACAGCAACCCGGTCATCTGCTTGCATCCTCAGAAGCCTTGGAAAACCTGCAGTCCAAGCATGAAGCTTCGATTCTTGTTTTTTCTGATTCACACGGAGACAGGACGCGCGTGCGGCGTATTATGGCTGATTACGGCAGTCATTGCGATGCATGCATTTTTTGCGGTGACGGCATAGGAGACCTTTGCTATACACTGACCCAGCTTTCACAGACACAAGAGGGGCAGCAAATGCTGCCTCCAGTAATAGGCTTTGTACAGGGCAACGGCGATCCGCCGCTGTTTCCCGCATCATTTGAACAGGCTGGCACACAGCAGGATCTGACCGTCCCGGCAGCAGTCTGCCTAAAAGCAGCACAGCACACGCTGCTTGCAGTACACGGACATATTCAGGGAGCCTATTACAGTACGGATTCGCTGCGGCAGGAAGCAAAGAAACATTCAGCGGATATTGTTCTGTACGGTCACACCCACATGGCAAAAGAAGAAATGACAGCTCCTCGTACTATTAACCCCGGCAGCTGCTCGCGGCCCAGAGGCGGCATGCCCCCGTCCATAGCAGTGCTGAACATTACGGCAAAAAACAATAGTATAACGACAACTTTTTTTAAGATCAGTCCGGACGGCGGTTATACGCCGTTTTTACCAGATTGCACTCCTATCTGGTAACAGCTGTATACACATGCTTAGAATGCATCGTTAAAGGGGAAACCAAATTCTCCGTGACCGGGATAAACGAGCGTATCATCAGTGACCAGCTGTTTTAGTTTCTGCACACTGTGCATCAGCTGTTCTTCACTGCCGCCATATAAGTCGGTACGTCCTGTTCCTTTATAGAACAATGTATCACCAGACAACAGGATTTTTCTATCTTTATTATACAAACACACAGATCCGGCTGTATGCCCCGGCGTGTGGATAACACTCCATCCCGTAAAATCTCCGCATGGAATGTTTGAAAGATCTGCGTCATAGGGAAGAATAAAGTCAGATGCAGGCAGATCCGTCAGGTATTGTTTCACAAAACCAAGGCCGAAACGCTGCAGGCTGTACATATGATACGTCAGAGATTCATGTCCCAGAGCCTCAGCATCATCAGCAGCAATACCGACCGGACAATCCGGATACTGCGCTTTTATAGCAGGAACGCCGATCACATGGTCAAAATGGCCATGTGTCAGCAAAATGCAGACCGGTTTCAGACTGTTTTCCCGCATGTAATCAAGAATAACATTTCTGTCATTTGAAAGATCACTGCCAGCTGGATCAACAATGACTGTACGGCCATCTCCAATCGGCAGAAGTATCGTATTAACAGAAAGCGGACCGGTCTGCAGTATTGTCATCTAAAATCAAACAAGCGGAGTTTCTGCAGAAGATGAAGGCTCAAAAGATCCTGCAGGCACAGATGCAACCGGTTCTTCCGCAAGCCGTGATTCGTCAGCACTGCCGGCAGCAGATTCTTCTGAATCCCGCTGTTTTGAATAGCTGACCGTAAGCTTTCTGCCACGGTAATCATAGCCGTTAAGCGCTGCAATAGCTTTATCCGCATCTTCAGCAAACAACTGTACAAAAGAATAATTTGCCAGAACACGTATATCGCCTATACGCTCCCGATCTAATCCCGCAACTCCGGCAAGCAGCCCTATCAAATCGCGCGGGAATACTCTGCGGTTACGACCGATGCTTACAAACACTGTCGCAGCAAGCGCTTCATCAATCTGTACCTTCGGAGCTTTCGGAGCACGTTCTTTGATTTCTTCTCTGCGTACATCATCACTTACAGAACGGCGCTCTTTCCAGCTAGATTCACGCTCAGCCGAACCTTTCATTTCACGATAATTGTGCCGGCGCTTAAAAGAATCCCTTCCGGATGATCCGCCGATCAGAGTTTTTGTCAAATATGCTGCAACATATGTTCGTAATGAAAAAGGAACTGCCTGCTTGTATGCTTTTTTCAGACTGTTCAGAACCTCAGGATTTTCCTCAGTCTTTACTTTAGTGACTGCATCCTGCAACGCCGCAACAAATAAATCCATATTAATATCTTCGTCATGCTTAAATGCCATTCAACTACTCCTTTTTTTATGACATTACGTTAAAATCCGCAGATATACTTAAAACAAAGACAGCCCCGATCTTTTTAAAACCGATTCTTTCCAGCAAAGGAAGAATACTGTCGGGTACGAATATATCTGCTAAAACAACCCATGCATTTTCTTTTTTTTTCAAGTCTTCAAGACTTGCTAATAATAGTTTTTTTCCAATTCCCAGACTTCGGAATTCTGATAAAACGAACAGGCAGGTAATATAATACACTGTGGTATGTATGCTCCTGCGCTGTGAATATGTAATACATCCTATAATATCATTTGCAGGAGTAAGACATGAAAACCCGAAATCAGTTTTCAAAACCGTGCCAGTAAATATCTCCCGCCACAAATCACGCAAAGAATCAGCCACATCCTGAGGATATGCAGAAGCATCGCCTATTGCTATATCAAGTTTTTCAGAAATAAATTCCTGATCAAGCAAAGAATCATACTGTCTGAATACAAAATCCTTACAAACTAAATCATCAAAATCTTCCGGTTCTTGATTTAACTTACTCAGACCCCATATTTCTCTTAAAGAATCATACCACCCATTGACGACTCTTTGCATTTCATAATTTTTATAAAGATGCCATTTAGTCTCTATATCAGAATACCGTCGTAAAGTTTCCTTAAAATTTCTGAACACCCCCCTTCCAGAATGAAGAACATGCCATAACTCTTCATATATTCTATTATTACGCAGGGACTCAACAAAACGTTCCCTTAAGCTAAAGCCATCTGCCGGACTCCATACCGGCAGCGCATAATAGCAGTCATCATCAATGGCATTTACATCTAAAAGCACAACGGCAGCAGTTTCTGCGTTAACTGCATAATGATTATTCTGATCTTCCATAGCAGCTATAATCGATTCAGAAAGCTGCCTGCTCAGATTAAATACCATTTATAAAAAACTAAAGTTCACTTCTGTTCGTAACAATTTTACTGATCAAACCGTACTTCAGAGCTTCTTCTGCATTAAGCCAATAATCCCGGTCTGTATCCTTTGAAACCTGAGCCAGATCCTGTCCGGTTTCTGCCGCTATGAGCTTGTCAATTTTTTCACGAGTCTTTGCCATTTCTTGAGCATGAATCTCAATTTCTGTAGCAACACCTTTCATACCGCTCATCGGCTGATGAATGAGATAATGGCTGTTCGGCAAACCGATTCTGCGTTCTTTCGGCACTGCAAGCAGCACAAGCG
>CACZQF010000163.1 GCA_902783245.1 uncultured Spirochaetaceae bacterium
ACATGCTCCCGTGCGGAACCCGTGCCGGGCTCCGCAGCGCATTCATACTAGAGTATACCGGGGAAAAAGTAAACGGAGCGTGTTTTTTGCAGGGAAACTGCCCGTGCCTGCACGGAAGGACTGCCCGTGCCTGCACGGAAAAACTGCCCGTGCCTGCACGGAAGGACTGCCCGTGCCTGCACGGAAGGACTGCCCGTGCCTGCACGGAAGAACCACCCGTGCCTGCACGGAAAGACTGCCCGTGCCTGCACGGAAAGACTGCCCGTGCAGACACGGAAACTGCGTAACCTTATGCAGGTACGGTTTGCTCCCTTATGCAGGGACGGCTGTACGCGGCGGGAGCGGCTGCCGGTCACAAAAACTGATTTCAATATCTTTTTATGCAAAGTTCTTGCATTATGGCCATGAATAATGTATAATTATTCATGCAACGGTGCCGGGATTTGTGTAGAAACTGCAAGTCCCGGCATTTTTGTTACGAAATATGGAGGAAAAAATGAGACGTATGGCAAAAACAGCGGTTCTTGGTGCGCTCGCCGCGGCACTGAGTGTTGGAATGTTGGTTTCCTGCGGCGGCAAGCAGTCCGGCAGCAGCGGAAACGTTATAAAGATCGGCGTATTTGAGCCCATGACAGGTGCGAACGCTGCCGGCGGCGCGCTTGAAGTAGAAGGCATCAAGCTTGCCAACGAGCTGTATCCTACCGTTACGGTGGGCGGCAAAGAATATAAGGTGGAGCTTGTCATTGCCGACAATAAATCTGACAAAGTTGAGGCCGCCAACGCCGCGCAGCGTCTGGTCGATGCCGAAAAAGTAAAGCTGATCCTGGGCTCCTGGGGCTCCGGTTTTTCTATTGCCGCGGGTCCGATCGTGCAGGACGCGCAGGTTCCGGCCATCGGCCTGTCCTGTACTAATCCGCTGGTAACGCAGGGAAATCCGTTCTACTTCCGCGTATGCTTCATCGATCCGTTCCAGGGAACGGTCATGGCGAACTACGCATATAAAAACGAGAACGCCAAGACGGCGGTGCTTATCCGTGAAGTATCCAACGACTATTCCGTTGGTCTGTCCAAATTCTTCTCAGACACCTTCAAGCAGCTTACGGGCGACAGCAACTGCATTCTGGCCGAGCTGAACTATAACACCGGCGACCAGGATTTTACGGCGCAGCTTACTACAATCAAATCTGTAAATCCTGACGTTATCTTTGCTCCCGGCAACTATACTGAAAGCGCCCTTATCATGAAGCAGGCGCGCGAGCTGGGCATTCAGGCCAAGTTCCTGGGCGGCGATACATGGGAAACCCCCGAGCTTATCGACGTGGGCAAGGAAGCGGTGGAAGGCTGCGTGCTTTCTACGTTCTTCGATGCACAGGGCGCCACTTCCGAGCTTGCCAAGACGTTCCTGTCAAAATATGATGAAAAGTACCACAAAGAGCCTGCGGCCGTTACGGCGCTCGGCTTTGACGGCTACCGCCTGGCGCTTGACGCCATTGCAAGAGCCGGTACGCTTGATACGGTAAAGATAAAGGATGCGCTGGCTCAGACCAAGGGCTTTGACGGCGTGGCCGGAACCGTAACGCTGGATAAAAACGGCGATGCGACCAAGAGCGCCTTTATTAAGACGGTCAAGGACGGTAAATTCTCTTACATGACTATCGTAAATCCGTAGGCAGCTTCCTGCGGTTTACATGGTACGGGAGCTCAGAAGCTTCCGTACGGCTGACCGTCCCGCCGCGGCGGGGCGCAGTTCCGGGCTTCCTCGAAAAGTCTGCGCAGGCGGATTTTTCGAGGTTCCCATATATTCAGAGTAGCCTGTTCGGAAGCTGAGGTTTCCGGACAGGTTTATTTGTCGCTTCCGTGTGACGTCGTTTACGCGGAGTTTTTAGGAAAAAACATGACTGTAGCACTTTTTCTTCAGCATCTGGTTAATGCGCTTTCGTTGGGAAGTTTGTATGCGCTGATCGCCATCGGGTATACCATGGTATACGGTATCCTGCGGCTGATTAATTTCGCCCACGGCGATATTTTTATGCTCGGCGGCTATTTTGCTTTTTATCTTATTACGCTGCTGGTTATGCCGTGGTGGGTTGCGTTTATCGTGGCGATCGGCATTACTGCGGTGCTCGGTATCGGGCTTGAGCGGGTTGCGTATCGTCCGCTCCGGGATTCCCCCAAAATCTCGGTTATGATAAGTGCTATCGGCGCTTCTTTTCTTATAGAAAATCTTGCCACCGTTATTTTCGGCGGCCGGCAGAAGGGATTCCCCATCCCTGAGTTTTTTAACAGGCTGCTGAAATTCGGCGGCGAGGCTGATCCTTCCAAAACTGTTACAGTAGTTACGATCAGCGTGATTATTCCCGTGGTGACATCACTGCTGCTGGTGGTGCTGCTGTGGATCGTGAACAAGACTAAAACGGGCATGGCTATGCGCGCGGTTTCGACTGACCTTGACGCGGCCCGCCTGCAGGCTATAGATGTGGACAAAACGATTTCCTTTACGTTCGGTATCGGCTCGCTCATGGCCGCTATCGGCGGCATCCTGTGGGTGCTTAAGTATCCGCAGCTGAGTCCCACCATGGGCACCATGCCCGGCCTTAAGTGCTTTATCGCGGCCGTTCTGGGCGGCATCGGCAATATCGGCGGTGCGGTGCTCGGCGGGTTCCTGCTGGGATTCCTGGAGATTATGATCATCGCGTTCCTGCCGGGTCTTACCGGATACCGCGATGCCTTTGCGTTTATAGTGCTGATTCTGGTGCTGCTTTTTAAGCCGTCCGGACTGCTCGGCAAGAATCAGGTGGAAAAAGTATGATGGAAACTGCTGTATCTAAAAAAACGAAGCGGCTGCTTTCGGCCGCGGCCTGCGCGCTGCTGCTGGTGCTCATTATTGTTGCCGATAAAGCGTTCGACCGCTTTACGCTGCGCGTGTTCAATCTGTCGGCCATTTATATTATCCTTGCGCTGTCGCTGAACCTGATCAACGGGTTCACCGGCCTGTTTTCGCTCGGCCATGCGGGCTTTATGGCGATCGGCGCGTATGTGTCCGCGCTGCTGACGATGAGCCCCGACCAGAAGGCGGTGAACTTTTATCTGGATCCCATCGTTCCGTGGCTTGCGAACGTACAGTTTCCGTTCCTGCCCGCGCTTGTGATCGCGGGGCTCGTGACGGCCGGCTTTGCGTTTTTGATCGGTCTGCCGGTGCTGCGCCTTCATGATGACTATCTGGCGATCGCTACGCTCGGTTTTTCAGAGATTATCCGCGTGGTGATTACGAATACGCAGTCCGTTACGAACGGTGCGCTCGGCCTGAAAGGACTGCCTAAATATTCCACCACCTATGTGGTGTGGAGCATAGCCGTACTGTCAGTGCTGTTCATGGTGGCGCTCATCCACTCGGCGTACGGGCGGTCGCTCAAGGCTGTGCGCGACAATGAGATAGCGGCACAGGCCATGGGTATCGACATTGCGCATGTTAAGACGGTGAGCTTTGTTATTTCGGGCTTTATGGCCGGTATCGGCGGCGCGCTGCTCGGTCATCTGATGCAGACGATCGATCCCAAGATGTTCGTATTCAGCCTGACGTACAATATTCTGCTGATCGTAGTGCTCGGCGGCAACGGCAGCATCACCGGTTCAGTGATCGCTTCGATTATTATTACGGTACTTATGGAGGCGCTGCGGTTCCTTGACGGTCCGCTTAACTTTGTGGTGTTCAGGACGGACGGTCTGCCGGGGCTGCGCATGGTGGTGTTCTCACTGCTGCTTATGATCGTGGTTATCTACCGGCAGAAAGGGCTGATGGGCTCGAATGAGTTTTCGTGGGACGCGGTATGCGGTTTTGCAAAGGGCATAGCTCCCGGACTGAAGCTGCGCTCCTCAGGCGCTGACACCCGTAAGGAGGATCGCTGATGCTTTCGTGCAGCCATACAACTATCCGGTTCGGCGGTCTGGTCGCCGTGAATGATTTGAATCTTTGCGTGAATGATAAAGAGATCGTGGGACTTATCGGCCCGAACGGCGCCGGAAAGACTACTGCCTTTAATATGATAACCGGGGTGTACAAGCCGACGAGCGGTACTATCCTGTGGAACGGTAAGGATATTACGCGGCTTAAGCCGCACCAGATCACGAGACTCGGTCTTGCGCGCACGTTCCAGAATATCCGCCTGTTCAGCGAGATGAACGTGCTTGAGAACGTAATGGTGGCGGAGAATCTGCGTAATAAGGTGAATCTGTTTGAATCCGTGTTCCATACACCCGCCTATCTGGAGCGCGAGCGCAAGGCCCGTGAGAACGCGCTTGCGCTGCTTGCGCGCGTAGGGCTGGAAAGCCATGCGTATGACAGCGCGACCTCTCTGCCGTACGGCGAGCAGCGCAGGCTTGAGATCGTGCGCGCGCTTGCCACTAAACCGTCGCTGCTCCTGCTTGATGAGCCTGCGGCCGGCATGAATCCGCAGGAATCCGCGGACCTGATGGTATTCATCAATAAGATCCGCAGCGATTTCGGGCTGTCGATCCTGCTTATTGAGCACCACATGCAGGTTGTCATGGGTATCTGTGACAGGATGTACGTGCTTGAATACGGTAATACGATCGCCGAAGGCACGCCGCAGGAGATCAGTTCTAACCAGAAGGTTATCGATGCGTATCTGGGCTCCGACAATGATGACGTGCGCAGGGAGGGAGACTAATGCTTGAGATTAAGGATCTGCAGGTTTTTTACGGCGGCATCCATGCGCTGCAAGGGATTTCGCTGGAGGTGCCCGAGGGCAAGATCGTGTCGCTGATTGGTGCGAACGGTGCCGGAAAGTCCACTACGCTTAATTCGATCGTGGAACTGGTTAAGCCGCGCTCGGGCAGCATTGTGTGGAACGGCATGGAGCTGACGGGCATGAACACACGGCAGATTGTTTCTTCGGGCATTGTGCTTGTGCCCGAGGGCAGGCATGTGTTTCCGAATCTGACCGTCGCGGAGAATCTGACGTTGGGCGCGTACCACCGCTCCGACAAGGCTGAGATAGAAAAGGACCGGGAATGGGTGTACGAGCTGTTTCCGCGTCTGAAGGAACGCATGAAGCAGAGTGCGGGTACGTTGTCCGGCGGCGAGCAGCAGATGCTTGCGGTAGGACGCGGGCTGATGACCCGTCCCAAGCTGTTCATGCTGGACGAGCCTTCGCTCGGACTGGCGCCGCTGATCGTAAAGGATATTTTTGAGATTATCCGTAAGATTAATTCTCAGGGTACTACGGTGCTTTTGATCGAGCAGAACGCCAAGGCGGCGCTTAAGATCGCCGACTACGGCTATGTGATGGAGACGGGGCGTATCACGTTCTCCGGAACCGGCAGTGAGCTGCTCAACGACGACCGTGTGCAGAAAGCCTATCTGGGCGGCAAATAGTCCTGCGCCCGGGTGCATGCCCGGACAAGTGTTATGGGAGCCTCGAAAAAGGACATCTTCGATGTCTGAAGTTTTTCGAGGTTCCTTATACAGTTCATTTTTCCTCATATTTTTTTATCTGTCTCTGCCGTCTTTTTTAAAACGAAAAATAAGCGATAGACTATTTTAACGTTATGCTGTATTATATACTAAATAACTAGGTTTATTGTACAATAAACCTGCTCGGGAATCTCAGTTTCCGAACAGGTCTAATATACGGACGATAATACGTTTTGCGTTCAGTCCGGAAAGCCTAAAAGAGAGAAGGAATACAGCATGAAAATTTCTACGCGTGGCCGGTATGCATTACGGTTTATGATTGATTTGGCTCAGCACAATAACGGTTCATTCACCGCACTTAAGGATGTCTCTGACCGTCAGGGCATTTCCGTAAAGTATCTGGAGCAGATTACCGCGCTGCTGAGCAAATTCGGTCTGCTGCAGAGTGTGCGCGGACCGCAGGGCGGCTACCGCCTTTCCAAGCCTGCGGATAAGTATACGGTGGGTGAAATCCTGCGTACCACTGAAGGAAATCTTGCGCCGGTTGCGTGCCTTGAGCAGACCCCGAATCAGTGCGAGCGTCAGGCCGTGTGCCCGACCATCGGGATGTGGCAGGGGCTTGCCGATGTGATCAATAATTATCTGGACAGTGTTTCTCTGCAGGATCTGGTGCAGAAAGTCACCAGCAATGACTGCATCGATTATGTAATCTAGGACAATTTGAACAGGCTGGCGGCACGGTTTTTTTGCAGTGCCGCTGAGCAGAGACAATCTGCGGCCTGCACGCAGTAAAATGCAGGAAATGCTTGACAAAATGCGCAAGCAGCAATAGTATTATAGTATAAATACATACTTAACAGATAGGTATTAAGCATAACGGAGGAAGTTTATGGCAGAGAAAATTGTAAAGAAAGTGACGGACCTGATAGGGCATACGCCTCTTCTGGAACTCGGTAATTTTGAAAAAAAATACGGACTCAAAGCCCGTGTGCTTGCAAAATTGGAATATTTTAATCCTGCAGGAAGCGTAAAGGACCGCATAGCAAAGGCAATGATCGATGACGCGCTTGCCTCAGGCAAACTGACCAAGGATTCAGTTATCATTGAGCCGACGAGCGGCAATACCGGCATCGGCCTGGCATCGGTGGCTACAAGCTACGGCCTGCGTATTATCATAACCATGCCGGAAACCATGTCCGTGGAGCGCCGCAACCTGCTGAAGGCATACGGTGCTGAGCTGGTGCTGACGGACGGTTCAAAGGGCATGAAGGGCGCGATTGAAAAGGCAGAGGAGCTGGCCGCGAATACACCGGGCAGCTTTATTCCCGGACAGTTCACTAACCCGGTGAACCCGGCCACTCATCTTAAGACGACCGGTCCTGAAATCTGGGAAGACACCGACGGCAAGGTTGACGTGTTTATAGCCGGTGTCGGTACTGGCGGAACACTTTCCGGCGTGGGTGAATTCCTTAAGTCAAAGAATCCGAATGCTAGAATCATCGCTGTGGAGCCGGCATCGTCTCCGGTGCTTTCAAAAGGCAAGGCGGGCAGCCACAAGATTCAGGGAATCGGTGCGGGATTCGTGCCCGATACGCTGAATACAAAGATTTATGATGAGATCATTACGGTGGAGAATGACGATGCGTTTGCCACCGGCAAAGAGATGGGAAAGACAGAGGGCGTACTTGTCGGTATTTCTTCCGGTGCGGCTCTGTGGGCTGCGCTGCAGGTTGCAAAGCGTCCTGAGTACGAAGGCAAGACAATCGTGGCGCTGCTGCCTGATTCCGGCGACCGGTATCTGTCAACAGCGCTGTTCGCTGACTAAGATCTTAAAAGCGAGCCGCTGACGGCGACCGGTTCTCCGGTCATGCTGTACAGCGTGATCCTGCCGTTTTCATAGACTGAAAAACCGGCGGGAGACTCTGCTTTGGGCAAAGAAACTGAGCCGGGATTACATACTAGTATCCCGGCTTTGTTTTTTTCCAGCACCTGTATGTGGGTATGGCCGTAAAAGACGGCATCGCATCCGGCAACGCACGGCTCTTTGCTTCCGGGGACGGCAAGTCCGCCGTCGGCGCGCACTGGTGAATAGACGTGGCCGTGGGTACAGAACAGGCGGACTCCCTGGTCTGTAATGAACGTATAGTCCGCCAGTACCGGGAACTCCAGCATCATCTGATCCACCTCGGCGTCGCAGTTGCCGCGGCAGGCTATGATGGTTCCTGCGTGGGCGTTCAGCAGCGATGCGGTCTTTTTAGGGTCATGCCCCTGCGGCAGCGGATTGCGCGGCCCGTGGTACAAAATATCCCCGAGCAGTACAAGGTAATCGCACTGCATGTCAGTATAGAACGAAAGGATTTTTTCACAGGCTTCGGCACTGCCGTGTATATCAGAACAAATTAAATATTTCATACGGCCATTATAGCATAACCTTCATAAGAAATCCCGTGGGAAGAAATGAAAATGACACGGGGTATTTCTGCGCCGGTCTGCCGGTGCCCGCGCGGTGTACAAAGGGGATGAGCAGGCCGCAGGCGCTGCCGATCACCGCGCCGCTGAGCACGTCGGTTATAAAATGGTTGCCACTGAGCACACGCATAGTGCCGACCGTTGCCGCTGCCGTAAGACAAGCCGCGGTGAATGGAATCCTGCGTGGGGAATCAGGGTAATAGCTGCAGTATACGTAGGATGCAAAGACCGCGGACGCGAATACGGTGGTCGTATGGCCGCTCGGCCATGATTTTACATAGTCGCCGGGCACGGCATAGTGTGTGCTGGGGTCTTCATGGTAGGTATAGGGACGCCAGCGGTGTGCAAAGGCTTTGAGCCCTTCCTTTATGCCCTGCGAGAACATGACTGTTTCCAGATACATGACAAGCACTGTCCTTGCATCCGTTCCCGGCAGTACGGCCAGGCCTGCGGGTGCCGTTGCCATGATCCACATGAGTACGGTAGCGGATATGTCCAGCGGACGGTTGTAGCATGCAGACGCCGTACGGTCGAACCGGTTCACGGCGGCGGAGTCCCTGATGGTCTTATCCCAGTCAGGATAGGGGTACAGCTGATCGGCGGCGGTACCAGCAATGAGTACGGCACTGCCTGTGCACAGCAGCGGAATATCCTTCTGTGTTGAAAGCGTAAAGGCTGCGTCCGCACTCAGCCGTGAGCTGCCTGCCGCCGCGAATAGCAGCAGGATCACCGTATATCTGACGGCAGCGGTCAGTTTTTGCGGCATTCGTAGAGCAGAACGGCGGATGCCTGAGCTACGTTCAGGCTTTCAACGGGAGCATCCGACAGTCCGGACTCCATGCCTGCAAAGGGTATAATGACGAGCTCATCGCAGTTACGCTTGACTTCGGCAGAAATGCCCTTTTCTTCGTTGCCAAGTATCAGCAGCGCGGGTTTTCCGTTGCACTTTTCTCTGATCTGCGATGCCGGAGTGGTTGCCTGAAGGTCTGTTCCGATGCGTGCCATTCTGCCCTGCACTGCGGCAAGCAGCCGGGCTATGGATTTGACGGAATAGATATGGACATATTCCATGCCGCCCTGCGCCACACGGTATGAGCTCGTGGTAATTGAGCTCTGGGCTTCCGACAGCGGAATAATGATGTTCTGAACACCGAAGAATGCCGCGCTTCTGATGATGGCTCCCAGATTGTTTGCGTTGCCCACACGGTCCAGCAGCAGTGCGTCCTGCTTCTGGCGCACCCACTGATCTACGGTACTGGTATTCAGCTGCGGTATTTCCGGCTGCGCTATCATAGCGACTACGCCCTGGTGATGGACGCTGCCGCACAGTTTTTCTAGCTCGATCGGATCCTGTACCATATTGTACGGTGCGCGGCGCGCTGCCATGGAACGGCAGAGCTCTCCGAATTCAGCGGCCCGCTCAGCGGTAAAATACAGCCGTGTGATGCTGTTTGCGTGCATTTTAGCAAGCGCCTTTACGGCCGCAAATCCGCAGACTGCAAGTTCATGGTTGAATTTATTCTTCATGCTGAAAGTATATCGGTTTTAGACGGCGGCTGCTAGATATTTTCTGCAATTTTAATGATGGTCTGCGTGATGCAGTCTTCGGGCAGTGTTTTTTTGTCATCGATAAGATAGTTGAACATCGTGACTACGGCCATGTAGCCCTGCCGTTCCGGCTCCTGGCAGATGGTGAAAGGAATGACATGGGAGCGGACCATCTGTACGGTCTGCGGTACGGCGTCGAAAGAAAGCACCTGTATATCGGTGCGGCCGGTGTCGTTCACCGCGCGGCAGACGCCCTGTACGCCGGCGGCGGCGTTGAAGATGCAGTTGAGCTCAGGATGGCTCTGGATATGCTGCCGTACCTGTCGGTACGCCTGCTCGTCGCTGTCCTGGCTTTCAACGGTGGGCAGCAGCGTATAGCGGATGCCTGAACTGTTCAGTCCGTCCAAAAAACCTTTTATGCGCTCGTTGTGCCCGTGGATGTGGTATGAGCCGGTTACAGGCAGTATGCAGAGATGCTGGAGAGAGCTATGCAGGCAAGGGGTATGCAGCATAAGCCGCAGCATGCCTGCCGCCGCCCTGCCGTTCTGGAAATAATCCGGCCCTATATAGCAGATACGTCCGGTGTCGGGAATATCGGTATTCACGCTGATAACCGGCATGCCCTGCTGTATGGCAGTCTGTACCGCAAGCTGCACCTGCGGCGTATCCATGGTGGCAAGGCACAGTCCGCTGAAACCGCCTGCGGCAAGCCGCTGTATGGCGGCAATATGATCCTCTTCGGTAAAACCTTCCAGATGCTCAGTATGCACCGTAACGCCGAAATCCTTCAGCTCATCCTGCGCGCGGACAAACCCTGCGGTCACGTCATCAAAAAAAGGGTTCCCTTTGTCCGGCAGCAGACACCCTATGCTGATAGGCTGCTTGCGGGACGCAAGGATCCTTCCCGCGCGGTTGGGTGTGAATCCGAGTTTTTCGGCAATACGGCGCACCTGCTCCGCCACTTCAGGGTTTACGCCGGAACGGTTGTGCA
>CACZQF010000164.1 GCA_902783245.1 uncultured Spirochaetaceae bacterium
CTCGGCTCCCCCTCCGGGAACCATTCATCCATCAAGGCAGCGCTTACCGGCGTAGATATTTTCCGCCCGGAATTCACCGATCAGGATACTATAACCATTCAGATAACCATTCCGCATATGCCGCCTTTCCCCGCAGCAGGTGCCGTCTATCCTGAACCTCCTCGCAGACCGCAGGATCTGCAGCAGCGGTGAGCACCGATACTAACGGCGCTCCATTTTCATATCTCTTCCGCAAGTATCCAGGAATCAGATTCTTATGCTGGTTCAGCGCCGGACTGCTGCTTTTTATCGTCTCTTTTTTAGTACATGCATCCATCCGCCATACGCCGGAATTATATTCAGTAACGCCGCCGGTCGGTTCACCCGGAGACATGGTCGTACTTGACGGCATGTACTTCGGCGATTCACGAGCGTCAAACTTTGTGCAGATCGGTACGGAACGGCTTACATCCAGCAGCTATATTTCATGGACCGACACGCAGATCAAGCTAATGCTGCCCGCGAACGTACAGAACGGTCTGGTATCCGTTCAAGTGGCAGGAAAAAAATCAAATCCGGTCATGTTCGCCAACAAAACAACGATTCCTGTCATCGTTCCGCCGAACCCGCACACCACCTACCCTATGATCTCATCGCTTTCGGCAGCCACCGTCTCCACGGGCCAGCTGCTGACCATAACCGGATCAAATTTCGGCGACGTGCGCGGTACATCAGACGTATATTTTAGAACGGACCATGCAAACCTAAGCACCGCAACGAACTCAACCGGTCAGGGAATATCGCCGGCAGATAACTGGGATTATATTCCTGCAAGCGCCGACAACTATGACTACGAATACTGGAGCGATTCAGAAATCCGCGTCCGGGTTCCTGACGGCGCCGTATCAGGTAATCTGTTCGTAAAAACAGAAAAAGGCAGCTCCGCGTTCCAGAAAATCACGCTCAGCACCGCCGCCGGAACCAAAAAGTTTTCATCAGGCAAAACCTATCTGATACAGCTTTCCGCAGATGTATCAGATGCCAGGATCCAAAAGGACAGCAATGCCATGCTTACGCTGCATGTTCCGCGGCCTGTCACCCTTTCATCCCAGCCGACGGTTGCTATGACCGAGTGCGTACCCGCGCCTGTTCTGGCAAACTACCGCAACACCGTTATCCATCAGGCGCCGTTCAGTCAGTTTACGGATACCAAAAAGCGTTTTCGGCAGACTTTTATGATTTCAGTATACACGTTGGAGACAGAAGTAAACGTCAGAAAAGTTGCTCCTTTCTCTGAAAAAAAACGGCTGCTCTATACGGCGAACATCCAGTCCGATGACTGCGTGCCCGCAAGTGCCCCGCAGGTTACGCAGCTGGCAAAAGAAATTATAAAGCAGGAAAAGAACCCCTACAAACAGGCGCAGCTTGTCTACAAATTTTTTCTGAGCCAGTACACGCTGCTCAGCAGAGTCAGAACAGGCGATGTTTCACCCCTTGACCTGATCTCATCAAAACAAGGCGATGCCTACGATTTTGCAGTGATCTATACCGCGGTACTCCGCTCACTCAAAATCCCCGCCAAACCGGTGAGCGGCATTGTGGTTGACTCGCAGCTGCAGCCTCATACGCACTGGTGGTGTGAATTCTATATCGAAAATTTCGGGTGGGTTCCGGTTGACCCGGCCATGGGCAGCGGTTTACAATATATACAATTCCAGCAGGTTGCCGATCCCGCCGAGTTTTATTTCGGCAGCATCGATTCAAGACATGTTGCCTTTTCGGACAGCTGGAACAACATAAAGCCTGCATTGGTAAGTAATAAGACCGTACACCGTCCCCGCAGCTATGCACTTCAGTCCATATGGGAAGAATCTACGGCAGGTGCAGACGAATACAGCTCATATTGGAATGACCCGACTATCATCGGTGTATACTAAGCCTGTCAGGTCCATCCTTTTTTTCGGGCTAAAGCCGCGCAATCAGCGCAACATATAACCAGATGCAACAAAGGAGGAAAGAAATGACTAAAGTACTTTCTGTAGGCGGCTCCATCATCGCTCCTGACAAGCCGGATGTAGACTTTCTTTCGCAGTTCGTGGACATGATCCGCAGCTGGCTGAAAGAGGATTCACAACGCAGGCTCATTCTTGTGGCCGGAGGCGGTGCACCCGCCAGAATCTATCAACAGTCATATGCAAAGACGTTGGATAATACAAAGCAGAAAGAAGGTGCGGATGCCGGACAGGCAGACTGGATCGGTATTATGGCCACAAGGCTTAACGCACAGCTCGTAAAGGCCGTGTTCGGTCCGCTGTGCCCGCAGGATGTAGTGACAGATCCTACCGCAGTAAATGAATTCAACGGACAGATACTGGTAGCCGCAGGCTGGAAGCCCGGTTTTTCAACGGACAACGATGCCGTGCTGCTTGCAGAAAAGTTCAATGCGGATACCGTGGTGAACCTTTCCAACATTGAGAAAGTCTATACCTATGATCCGCGTAAAAACCCCGATGCCAAGCCGCTGGACAATATTTCATGGGCAGACTTCCGTAAGATGGTCGGCAATGACTGGGAGCCCGGTAAAAACACCCCCTTTGATCCCATTGCCAGCAAAAAGGCAGAACAGCTGAACCTGACGGTTATCTGTGCCTCCGGTAAGAATATTCCGAACATCAGGGCTATTCTTGACGGCGGACAGTTTATCGGTACAAAGATCGGCGGCTGAACCATTTAAGGCATACTCCAGAACGCAAATCTCCATAGAGAACTGCCCTGTCTTGCACAGGGCAGTTTTATTTTACACCCTTATTTCTAAAATATGTGGTTTTATACCTCACATTATAGCCATACAGCAATCATATATATACTGTATGGAACTTACAATCAAACCGGATATCAGAGAACAGACGCTGGCCCACGGTGTATCCTACCCCACGGATGAAGAACTCCTCATGCTCATTCTTGGGCGCGGATCAAAAGGTCTGCCCGTCGGGAAACTCGCAAAGCAGGTTTCTGCCGTACTGCGCAGAACAGAACGGAAAAATATTGTTCTTGAGCTCTGTAAAATCAAAGGCATGGGAACCTCACGTGCGCTGATGATTGCCGCCGCGATTGAGCTGGGCCGGCGGCAGAACTGCCACTTAAAAGCCCGGATACACACACCGGGCGATGCGCTGCCGTTTCTCAAACAATACTCTATAGAACAAAAAGAGCATTTTATCGCCATCACTCTTAACGGTGCGCATGAAATTATCAAGCTCAGGGTTGTTTCTATCGGTACAGTCAATAAAACCATCATTCATCCCCGTGAAATATTCTGCGATGCACTTTCAGAGCATGCGGCCGCCATCATTATCTGCCATAACCATCCGTCCGGCACCTGCGCTCCTTCACCTGACGACATACAAACCACCAGGACTCTGCTGCAAGCGTCAAAAATACTTGGCATCACACTGCTGGACCATATCATCATCAGTCAGACAGAGTATTTCAGTTTTTTAGAGCATAACCTGTTGTTCGGCGAAAAAGCATCTGATACAATAGATTCCGATGAATAGCAAAAACCTGCGTACCGTAACCCGCCGCATATACCGTCGTTATTACTCCGCAGCCGGCGCTTTGCTTCTCTGCCTGTGCAGCCTGTTTTTTGCTTCCTGCAGCAGTACGCAGGTGCAGTCTGTACCGGAATTTCAGGAACCGCAGGAATTGCTGCCGGAGCAGACGGAGGACATTACCGAAGGAAGCACCTGTGTGGTAATCCGGTGCGACACACAAAAATCCCGTGTATATCTGAACAACACCTATCAGGGAATTACTCCGCTCACCATACAGGATCTGATGCCGGGATTCTATCATCTGACGGTACACAAGGACGGCTTTGAATCTTTCAATACCGTCATACAGGTAAAACGTTCCCTGCGCCGTACCTACTATATCCAGCTCAAGCGGCCGGCAGTATAGCAAAGTCCCGCAATGCAACACCTTGCAAACAGTACGGCAAAAGAGTACACTACCTGCAAATGAAACTTTATACCCGCCACCATATCGTACTTGCGGCCGTTGCAAGCGGTCTAGCTGTTTTTGTAATCATGGTAATCATATACCGCTGTATGCACACTGCATCAAGCGGAGCTGCATCCGGTACGGAAGACCCTGCCGTTCAGACAGCATTGTCATCCGCCGTCCTGCAGGATCCGGCAGGAACACCAGCTGCACAGGCAGCGGTTCAGCCTGCGGACGCCGCGGCTGAGCAGCATGTCGTGGTAAACTCGCCATCCGCATACACCACCGACGAGCTGCAGAATATCTCCGTCTATGACAAATGCAATGAGGCGGTCGTTAATATAAACACCCAGGTCACAGGAATAAACTGGTTCCTTGAGCCGGTCGTACAGGAAGGCGGATCAGGCTCAGGCTCTATCATCGACAGCCGCGGCTATGTCATCACAAACGTGCACGTAATCGAAGGAGCCTCAAAAATCTATATCTCCCTTTCCGACGGAACTCAGTATGAAGGATCTGTCATCGGTCAGGACTCAGAAAGTGACATAGCCATATTAAAGTTCACTCCGCCTGCAGGAACGGTACTCAAAACAATCGCATTCGGAGATTCTTCCACATTGAAAGTAGGCCAGAAAGTCATTGCCATCGGCAATCCGTTCGGTCTTGAGCGTACCATGACCACCGGCATAGTCTCCGGTCTCGGACGCCCCATCCAGAATTCAAACAATACGATTATCCGCGATATGATCCAGACGGACACCGCCATCAATCCGGGCAACTCAGGAGGCCCGCTGCTGGACACCTCAGGACGCATGATCGGCATCAACACTATGATTTACTCATCGTCCGGTAATTCCGCCGGCGTAGGTTTTGCCGTTCCTGCGGTGACCGCACAGCGCGTGGCCGCAGACCTGATGCAGTACGGAAAGGTCAAGCGCGGTGTCATACAGGCATCGCTCGTACAGCTCAATGCATCCATAGCAGAATACGCCCGGCTCGACATTGCAAGCGGCGTGCTTGTATCAGAGACAACCAGAAACGGCAATGCTGAATCTGCCGGTATAAAAGGCGGTACAAAAGCGGTGCGCTACGGTATCAGAAATCAGATATTCTACATCGGCGGCGACATCATCACCCGCATAGACAACATCTCCGTAAGTACGCTTGCGGATTATTTTTCCGCACTTGAAAGCAAACGGCCCGGAGATACCGTGTCCGTCACCATCCACCGGAACAGGAAGGATATAATCATACCGGTGCACCTTGCAGAAAAAACGGACAGTCTATGAGAAAATTCCATGTAGTGGCACCCTATGAGCCATCTGGCGATCAGCCTCAGGCCATAGAGCAG
>CACZQF010000165.1 GCA_902783245.1 uncultured Spirochaetaceae bacterium
AAGCAAAGGTATCGTAGGCATAAAGCAAAGGTATCGTAGGCATAAAGCAAAGGTATCGTAGGCATAAAGCAAAGGTATCGTAGGCATTAAACAAAGTTATTATAGCCCCTCTGCACCTTTGGCTGTAATCGTGTTATACTTGAAGTATGGTAAAGCATGTAATTATATGGCAGTTAAAGGACGGACTTTCTGACGATGAAAAGAAAGTCGTAAAGGCACGCATTAAAAGCGGTTTGGAAGGGCTTGCAGGACAGATTCCGGGATTGGAACAGATTCATGTCTATTGCGAGGGACTTGCATCTTCTTCAGGAGATTTGATGCTTGACAGCACGTTTACGGATGCGGCATCCCTGAAAGGGTACAGCGTACACCCTGCACATGTTGCAGTGGCTGACGGAACTGTCCGTCCGAATGTTAAGCTGCGCTCCTGTTTTGATTTTGAGCTGTAAATGACATCCGCAGGAACGTACGGCCATGTTAGAGTGGTACGTACGGTTCCTGCGGTGTGAGTTGCTACGAGGTAAAAAACAGCATCGCCGTATGGTGTAATCACGTCTCTGTATAAAAACTGTCCACCGGATATTTATTTTCATTTCAACATACAGCATGCTCCCTGGTTAGAGAGCGGAGTTTTTTCTACTTTTGTACAGCATTTTCACCCGGTTGAAGAGAACGTATATCTCAACGTAAAAAGGGTATCTCGGATTTTTTTACGCAGCTTCGCTTTTTAGCGCTGCACGGTATTGGTAAACAAAAACACTGGAAGTGCCGATATTGGTGATAATGTATAAAAAATTTAAAATTTCAGTCGTTTTTTTCTCACTCGGCATTTGTATGCTTACGGTAGGCGTCCTGTTGTTTACTATGTATCAGATGGACCGCTGGTATGCCCGCCGTCTGATGGAAAACGCGATGGAGCAGGAACGGCGGTTCGCATCATATGCTGTAGATCATATCATCGATGATATTGAGCAGGAGCAGGCAGCCCTGACGGATATGTATACAGGTCTTGTACAGAATATAAAATCAAGCGCTATGGATTATTTGAACGGCCGTACTGATTTTGTGGAAGCTGCCAAAGAATTCTTTTTCTTGCGAACTTCGTTCGGCAGGTGGTCATTACTTGGTTGGGATATAGAAAAGCACAAGGTCTTGTATGAATCTGAGCGCATCACCGGCATGAGCTGGGATGGCAATACAAAGACGCTTGATGATTTTTTTACCGCATATGCTAAACTTGAGCACGGACTTACGGTCGTGTACTACGGAATCCCGCGGGCATATGTAGAGCATACGATAAAAGGAAGAATGCTTGATTATATCAGGTCGTATGATTCAGATGATATACTGCATGTCAGCGTTAATGAAATAGTACATTATGATGGCGGAGACCGATACGCGGTGTGTCGTGCGATGCCGCGGCTGCCTGCCATGGAAGGCATGTTTTTGTCTACAAATACGATGGATGCCCGCGGAAATTATCCGCTGAAAACTGAGCTTGAAGGGCTTCTGGATAAAGGCGAAGTCTTTTATGACTTTTATGTAAAATCTCATGGTGCTGCCGATGAAACGCAGCGTTTTACGTATGCTAAGCTGTATAAGCCGTATGACTGGGTAATTTCTACCTCTCTGTTATATGATGACGTGCTGCATAAGGTTGCTCAGTCGGCACAGCGGCAGTCTGATATGATGTTCAGGTTCGCCCTTGTGCTGGTAATTTTTGTTCCCTGTACATTTCTTTTTTCGTTTCTGTTTCTTGTATATACGGGCAGAAGATTCTACGGTATCAGAGTGCGCAGACTGGTACAGGCGGCCAGTATAGATCCGCTTACAAAGGCGGAGAACCGGCGTTCAGGTACGGAAAAGCTTGATCAAATGTTTGCTGCGTTTAAGCGTGATCAGGAGGATCCTGCCATAGTAGTGCTGGATATTGATGATTTTAAGGCAATCAACGATACCTACGGGCATAGCGCGGGCGATGCGGTGCTGAAAGAGCTGACGGATAAAATGCGGGCAATAACCCGGAGTTCCGACAGTTTTATCAGATGGGGCGGTGATGAATTCGTAGGACTCTTTCCGAGCGTTCCGCGGGAAAACTATGTGCTGTTCGGCAGAAAGATTCTGAGTACGGTCTCTGACTTTTACGTAGCGTATGGCGAGATGACTATTAAAGTGACGGTATCCGCCGGTTTGACCTATTTCAGAAAAAGCGACCGTACGTTTATAGATGTCATAGACAGAGTTGACGGGGCACTGTATAAGTCTAAGAGCAGCGGTAAAAATACAATAAGTTTTATTCTGTAGGGAACTGCAAAACGGGTGCTGCTATCTGACGGAGTATGCGGAGGGCACCTCGAAAAACTTCAGATATTGAAGATGACTTTTTTTGAGGTGCCCCGGATTATTTTCCTTTGAAAAAATTATCTACACTTTTCAGTAGTTCTTCAGGCGGCAGTGTTTTAAGCAGATATTTTTCCGGCTTTGCAGCTAGTACCTTCATGACGGTTTCTTTGTCATCTTTCGCCGTAAGGAATATAACGGGAATGTTTGCTGTTGACGGTTCGCTTTTGAGCATTTGGAACACCTGCAGACCATCTGCAACGGGCATCTCGTAGTCCAGCAGAATCAGATCAACTTTTTTCTGTGCAAGAAATGCTATAGCGTTCATGCCGGAGTTTGCCATAAACACTTCATATTTTTCAGACAACCAGTTTTTCATGGCACGAAGCATGGTACCGTCATCATCGACAACAAGAATCCGTTTGGTTCCTGACGACAGTCCGTCGTCCAGCAGCAGGGTATTGAGCTTTGACGTAATTTCTTTCATGTTCACCGGGCGGGTGAATGCGGCGGACACCAGAGATTTAGGAACTACTTCGTAGGCGGCTGCAATTTCCATGGGATTGCCGATAAGATACAGTATATGATCAGATGAATCTTCCGTGATAATCTTTTTAAGATATTTCAACGTACCGTTGAATTTGTTCAGGTCTCCTTCAAGATACACGATGAAAATCTGCGGCAGGTTTTTTATAAGAGAGATTTCCACAATGTCAGGGTCGGCGGTGACTACGACATACCGCTCGTTTTCAAGGCTTTTTATCATTGCGGTAACAAGAAAGCTTTTTGAATCTCTGACAAATAAAATTTTCTTATCCATGAAAGTCTGCTCCTTATAGGATCCCTGAAAAGCCGTACAGGCTGATAGCAGGGGTCGTTTCTACATTAGTATACCAGATTATAGACAATCTGACTATTGAAATAACTGCAGCAACGCGTCCCTGTCTACGGCTGCCGTTTTTTCTTTTATGGCAGTGAACGGGGGCTTCATGCTGTCGGGAATAATGTAGCCGTCAAGCATGGTGATGATCTGATCCGCCGTGTCAAAATCAAATGCCTGGATACATTCTTTAAGGTTTGCCATAGCCGTCTCATAGTCATCTGAAGAAATCTGCGTTTTACCGGATGTGTCCTGTACCGGCTTTACGGCAGGCTCAAGCAGAGTGCGATAGCTGGTGTACAAAGATATAAGACCGGGTGTCCTGGCAGCTATCTGGGCGGCGTCCTGTGCGTTGCCGCATTCTTCCAGATACATGGCGTCCTGCGAAAGCTGAAGCGCTCCGATCAGGCGGGCCGAACTTTTCAGAGCATGTACCTGTACCGTATAGTTCTTCCAGTCCTGATTGTCTGCGTATGCTTGTATCTGCTGTGCTTTTGAAGGAATGGCCTCATAAAAATCATGGATGACACTTTCCAGCAGTTCCAGGCTGCCGCAGTTCTTAAGCGCCGCAGCAATATCTATACCTTTCAGCTGTAATACCGGGGAATCAGCGTTTGCCTGAGGCTCTTGCGCCGGATCTATGGAGTCATCGGGATGCTGCATTGTGACCAGCCGTGGCGGCAGATATTTTATAAGCATATTCTCAAGCTTGGCGCTGTCGATAGGCTTGGTCAGATAATCTGTGAATCCTTCCTGAAGATACATATCACGTGCGCCGGCAACGGCGTTTGCAGTGAGGGCTATGCAGGGAACACCTTGATTCAGATTGCCGTGCAGTGTTTTCATGGCATGCAGCGTTTCTATGCCGTCCATGCCCGGCATACGGTGGTCTATAAAGATAATGTTGTATGTCTGTCTGGTGATCAATGCCAGCGTTTCCTGTCCGCTCGCTGCGGTATCTATCTGCAGGAGGGTCTGCTTGAGCAGGCCTTTGATGACGGTCAGGTTCAGTGGTGTGTCGTCCACCACCAGTATGCGTGCTTCGGGTGCATGGAATGATTCATGATAATTTGAGGAGGCTGCTATAGACTGCCGGTAGGTTGCAGTGAAATCTCCGATCGGTTCGCGGTTTATAACCTGCTGCTCTACGCCGAATGAAAAATCCGATCCTTTACCGTATTCGCTTTGTACCTGCAGCGTGGTTCCCATAAGCGCGAGCAGCTGCTGCACGATGTTCATGCCGAGTCCGGTTCCTTCTATGGTACGGTTACGCCGTTCCTCAATGCGCTCAAAGGCATGGAACAGCTTTGCCATATCCTCCTGCCTGATACCGATACCGGTATCGATGACCTGTGCGGTGAGCGTGATACGGTCGCCGCCAAGATCTTTCCAGCCGATATTCATAGTTATAGAGCCTTGTTCAGTGTACTTGACGGCATTGGTCAATATATTGGTGATACACTGCTTGATGCGTATTTCATCACCGCAGAGCAGGTGCGGAATGGTTTTGTCCACGTTGACAATAAACGTGAGATGTTTTTCCTCGGCTTTAGTCTGTGTCATGTTCACCAGATCATTGATCATGGAACTCAGATCGTACTGTACGGGAATGATCTCCATTTTGCCTGCTTCGATTTTAGAAAAATCAAGTATATCGTTCACGAGACTCAGCAACGTTTTTCCCGCGTTGTGTATGTTTGTAGCATACTGTCTGGTATTGTTTTCGTTTGTTTCCCTCAGAATCATTTCATCCATGCCGAGCACTGCGTTGATGGGGGTACGGATTTCATGGGACATATTTGACAGAAACTGGGATTTAGCTTTGTTTGCGGCTTTTTCGATCTTAAGGTCATTCTCCAGTTCCTGCTCTCGTTTCAAATGCTCTATATAACCGGAAACGTTAGTGGTCATGTTGTTGAGTATGCGGTACAGCATGCCTATTTCGTTGTTTGCCTTGATCGGCAGCAGATGGATGTCAAGCACGGAAGACTGGTCCTGTTCTGTGGCGTTCCCTGAAAAATCTTTCATGGCCTGTGCCATGAGCAGGATCGGGGTTGTAATGGCCGACTGCGCAAAGTGTATGGCACAAAGTACAACTGGGATGGATATATTCAGCAGCGTCAGCGCAAGTTTTATGTCGAATGCAAGATGCTCTTTGCTTTGGATAAAACTGAAGAGCTGACGCAGTTCACTGCCCTTGTGTATCCGGAGCTCTTCGGGAATAAAATCAAGGTGGGGAATCAGATAGTTTGCGATGAGTGCGGCGGCAATACTGAGCAGCAACGCCTCGCCGAATATAATGTACGTAACGGTCCTGCCTATTTTAGTCGGCTTGCCGTGTATGAGCTGCTGCAGGTAATTGCCGCTGTTGTCCGTGTAAAAGTACCCGCAGAAAAACAATTGTTTTATCTGATCCGGTGCATAGGTAAAGAACAGAAAGCAGAACAGACAGACGGTGGTGCATGCAGGCAGGCTTGCCAGAAAGTGATAGTGGAAGCCGTTTATAGAAAAACCGTTGCTGTGGATGATATCAAGAAGACAGCACCAGACACCGCCGAGTAAAAAAGAAAACGCAAGGATTGTAATGAGAGTTTTGATAATGCTTTTGTAGTATTTCCGGCTGACAGGAATATAGCTGATGATTGCGGCCATAAGCAGTATGAAATTAGTGTATGCCACCTCCCTATGTGTTACGGAGGCAATCAGAAACATGACCGATGCGACTGTTACGCCGGAAACCTGTCCGCACAACGATGTTACAAGCATGACCGGTATGATATCTATATAGAACGTGATTTTATGCCCGAATAAGCCGGCCGGTTCCGGCCGGAGCAGGAACGACAATATAAGCCAGAGAAGTGCCGTTCCGATGCAGATAAATCCCGTTGAAATGAACTTCTTATGATAACTATTAAGCTTTGTATGTATCATCATGGTTCCTCTCAGTGTTCGGTGATGATATTTGGTTTTCCTCGAAAAACCTGCTTTTGCGGATTTTTCGAGGTTTCCATACTAATTATACTGTTGATCGGGCATTTTGCAAATAAATGTATTTTAGTATATAGTATGAGCCTTGCAGGAGAAACATATAATGATACAACTCGTGGCATTTTTAGGAAATTACGGTCGGGAATATGAGCGCACGCGGCATAATGCCGCATGGCTGTTTGAAAGCGCTCTGCCGTTTTCGGAGCGGTTTTCCTGGCAGGATAAATATAAGGCTGCGTTCTGCGCAGTTGATTATACCGCATGGCTTTCATGGCTTACGGCTGATGACGTGCTCAAAACGCATAAGGACGGTTCTCTGCCGGTTCCGGCGGAACATCCTGCGCGGCTGTATTTTATGAAACCTATGACATATATGAATGCGAGCGGCGAGGCTGTGGGCGAGGCGGCACGTTTTTTTAAAATACCGGCCTCCGATGTACTAATAATACATGATGAGCTTGAGCTTCCTGTCGGTACGGTGAGCTTGAAATGGAGCGGAGGACTTGGCGGGCACAACGGCCTGCGCTCTGTAAAGGCATGTCTGGGTACGGCAGATTTCTGGCGGTTGAGGTTCGGTATAAGCAAACCGCAGGGTAAGGATATAGCGGATTATGTACTGAGCGCTTTTACAGCTGATGAGCAGATTATTCTGTCGCAGGTATTTGCGCAGACAAAAAGGCTTTTTGGCAGCGTGCTGCTTTCATCTGACCCGAAGCAGCTTATTCCTGAATGGGGAAAGAAAAAAGTGATGGCGTAAGCCGTACGGCGAAGCCTGCATTGTACAGCTTATTTTGTTAGGGCTCATAAGCCCGGGGCTCATAAGCCCGGGGCTCTTGAGCCCGTGCTGCTTTTTTCGTTCTGTTCCATCTGCTGCTTCTGGAATTCCTCTTTGGTACAGTATTCGATGGAGATGGCACCGTCTTTTTCGTCAAGCTTATAGATCGAAAACTTGCTGTCGCTGTTAATGAGCCATTCGTGGTATGCGGTCCAGTTCGGAAATGATTCTGTCATACGTGTTTCCTGTTTTGTATATAACTGTACAGCAGCATAAGCAGGCCGCAGACAATCATGAGCGCACAGAGTATCTGGCCGGTAGAAATATTGCGTAGTGAAGTGTTCAGCGCAATATCTGCGTCTGCCTGTACTGTGCTGCGGAATCCGATATGGGCGTCAGGCTGGCGGAAATATTCCAGTATAAAACGTATTGCGCCGTAACAGATTGCATACATGCCGCCAAGAAATCCATCAAATGGTCGTTTGTTGCGTAATTGCCATAGTATAAGAAACACGAACATCCCTTCAAAAACTGCTTCATATAACTGACTCGGGTGCCGCGGTAAGTTTATGATACTGCCTATAGTAGTCATATTCATGCCGACGCGCTGGGCGATGATATTGACCCAGTGCAGCTTTGACATAGAATCTACGATGATTTCTCCGTCCGGAAATACAACGCCCCACGGCATAGTGGTGACCCTGCCGAACAGCTCTCCACCGTTAAGAAAGTTGCCGATGCGGCCGAATGTATATCCTGCGGGAATGGCTACTGCCATGGCATCAAGCCATTGCAGCACGGGCTTTTTATGGCACTTGCACCATACGATAATACCGATCAGACCGCCGATAAAGCCGCCGTGGTATGACATACCTGCAAGTCCTGTGAACTGCCCTGCGCTGTTGAACGGCCAGAAAATGAGCCACGGTCTGCGCCAGTATTCAGAGGCGGTGTCATAAACAAGTGATGAGAACACACGTGCTCCGATCAGCAGGAAAATAATGCCGGTCGATATAAAACTGAAAACTTCATCTTCTGTTGCATGCTGTGTTTCGGTATCCAGCATGCCTTCCTTCAGCACGCGCTTGAGCACGGTATAGGCAACCGTGAATGCCACGATATACATGAGCCCGTACCATCTGATAAGGTTCAGAACGGGTACGGACGGAAATAGCTGCGGGTGAATTTTTAATGAACTATAATTAATATAGAGAAACATAAAGTTTATCCTTGCTCAGCAAGCGTAAAAGATACCGGTGCCTACACCTTAAAACCCTGCTTGGCAGCCCGTACAAGCTTGGACTTAAGCAGCATGTTTTCTTTTTTCAGCTGAGTAATCTCGTACTGCTGGGTTTTTATCATCTCAGAAAGTTCTCCGGTGGTAAAGGTTCCGCTTCCCACCAGATCCTGCAGGCCGTTCATTTTTAAAGCGTAATCATCCTCGGCATCTTCCGAAGCGCTCTGGAATGAATAGAAGCTGCCGTCTGAGTCTTCTGTAAGATCAAAATTCTGGTCAAACTGCCGCGGCTCTGCGGCAAGAATCTTTTCTGCAATGCGGTAGATCCCCTGCGACAGAACGCACTGCGGCTTATACTTCAGGACGGGGAGCCGCGCGGCGAGCGCTTTGTCCTGAAGCATGTCACGGTACATAACGCCCAGATAATCAATTTCGAGTCCAAGGTACTGGGCACAGGAATGTCTGATCTTCTGCGCTTTGTCTATGTCCTTAGGATCATCGATCATATTTATGGCAAGCCGCGGACGGAACTGGATGAGCCGTGAGGAAAATTGCATGGCATTTTCCGGATCAACCTGCCGGAGCGTTTCTATCATTTTGGGGATATACAGCCGTTGGAGTGATTTAGAATCCAGCTTTATCTTCTCAAGCCACTTGGCTCCGTTTGAGCCGGCTTTGAAGGTTGTGTACATAAGCCGGAACACCGCATTTTTCAAGAACAGGTATGCGTTTAATGTTGCCGTAACGGTGGGTGCAGTGACGATGATGCCCTGCGGTGAAAGTAAAAACAGGTCAAGGATTATCTGGTGGGTGCCTGCACCCAAATCCAGAATAAGATAGTCTGCGTCCACATTGCCAAGCTCTTTTATGAGCTTGTTACGTTGTGTCGGCTTCAGCGAAGAAAATCCCGGCAGTTCGCTGTCACCGGCAATGAAACTGACGTTTTCGTAGTCGGTGGGGATAATGATATCCTCGAATTTTCCTTTGTCCGCAAGCCAGGTTCCGATACCTGTCTTTGGAGAACTCTGACCGATGACTAAATGAAGGTTTGATGCCCCCAAATCAAGATCCGCAAGTACGACTTTTTTTCCTGCTTGGCCCAAGGCGATGGAAAGGTTCGCTGAAAGCAAGCTTTTTCCTACACCGCCTTTTCCACTGGCAACTGGTATAATCTGCATATCTCTTTTAGTATAGCATATCGTAGTCTGCTTGACAAATCCCTATGGGAACGTAAAATACAACATATGAGTAAAAGGATATACCGTTTGTGCGCGAAAGCCTGCATCATTTTTTGTCTGGTTATTTTTACTTCCCAGTGTTTTGCTCAGTCCAGCTCTGTTTCTGCCAAAGAGGCTGCGGATTCCAGCCTGAAATACCTGCGGATTATAGGCAGCGTCTATAATTTTGCGCAGCAGAATTTCGTTGATGAGGTGGATGCCCGCCGCCTGTATGAAGGCGCCATGAAGGGTATGCTTGAGGCATTGGGCGACCCTTATACAGTATATTTTAATACCGAAGAAATGAAGCAGTTCAACGAAACGACCATGGGAAGTTTCGGCGGCGTGGGATTGTCCATAACCAAGCGGGAATCCAGTACGGCAGACGTGCTCCCCTATGTGTATGTTATATCTGCTCTTGAAAATACTCCGGGCGCCCGCGCAGGAATTCTGCCGGGTGATTACATAAAGGAAGTTGACGGTGTATCAACCGCAGAGTTGTCGCTGCAGGAAGCCACCGACAAGATGCGGGGGCAGGTCGGAACCTCTGTGGAGCTTACGGTGCTTCGCAATAAGAACATTGAATTTAAAAAGAAACTTGTTCGCGCGCTTATAGAAGTGGCGTCGGTAAAGTATGATATGATCGGCTCCTTCGGATATCTCCATATACTGCAGTTCTCACCTGAGACGGCCCGCCGTGTGGAGGAGGCCATTGACTTTTTTAAGCAGCATAATTTTACAGGTCTGGTGATTGATCTTCGCAATGATGGCGGCGGATTTATGACCAGCGCTATAGAGATTGCCGACAAATTCATTGATTCCGGTCCTATCGTGTCTACCAAGAGCCGTTTTGAATTTGAGAACAGCGTATATAATGCCCATGTGGACAAAACGACGTTCCCGCGCGGTATACCGATCGCCATTCTTATAAACAAAGGAACTGCCAGCGCGTCTGAGATTCTTGCGGGAGCGCTCAAAGATAATCATCTGGCATACTTGATCGGTGAGAATTCCTACGGTAAAGGTTCCGTACAGCAGTTTATTCCGCTGAGCGAAAATGACGGCATTAAGCTGACCATTGCACGGTATTATTCTCCGAGCGATGCAAATATTGATAAAATCGGTATTCCTCCGGACCGGGAGGTTCTTTTCCCTGTGCTGTCCGATGAGGAAGGTAAGATCTTTTCGGATTTGATGAAATCTGATGCGATCAAGGATTATGTCGATGTCCATCCTGATATGACTGAACGTGATATTACTGCATATGCCGTGGAGCTTCAGCGGCAGTACAAGCTTGATCTGCGCACGCTGCGCAGACTTGTCCGTCTGAATGCAACTTTCTTAAAGGGCGGCTTTGTATATGACACCGATTATGACGTGCAGCTGAATGCTGCCGTTGATATGCTTAAAAATGAGGATTTCCAGATGCTGATGAAGTCAACCAGAACGCTGAAAGAGCTGGAGGCTTCCCGGCAGCCTGCGGATGACGGTACTAAGTCCTGATGCGGCAGTTTATAGCTCCGTCTTTTCCGGATCAGCAGGGACTTCTCGCTGTTTCTGGTAAAGATTACCGCCATATGCATCAGGTGCTCAGAGTCCGTTGCGGTGACATGATTGCAGTCAGGCTGCCTGACGGTACTCTGCAGCATATGACGGTGTGTACCGTGGATGAAAAGGCTCGTACGGTGATACTGCAGGTATGTGCCGTGCAGAATGCTCCTGTTGATCCGACCGGTACAGGAAGCACGCTGTCAGGCGTTGAATTCTGGTTGTTTCAGTGCATGGCTCGTCCGCAGAAAATGGATGATATTGTACGGCAGGCAACGGAATGCGGCGTTGCCTGTATTGTTCCGGTGATCAGTGAGTATACCCAATCCGCCTATGCGGAAGCCGGCAGACGGAATGAACGGCTTTCACGTATTATAAAAGAAGCCCGGCAGCAGAGCGGTTCTCCGGTTGATACCCGCTGCCTTGAGCCGGTTACTTTTTCTGGTGCCATGGATATGTGGCGTGACCTGACCGCTCAGGACGACCGGAATGCCGTTGCGTTTGCATTGTATGAGCGGACCGATATGCCGGAATCCGGCGGCCGCGGTGCCGTTGTTTCCGCCGTGAAGCGTGCTGCCGGTCGCGGCGTGATAACCCATGCCGCACTGCTGGTAGGTAATGAGGGCGGAATCAGCCCTGCTGAAATAGAATATGCGTGCAGCAGGGGATTTCTGCCTGTGCATTTTGCTACGAATATACTGCGCTGTGAGACGGCTGCATTGTACGGTCTTGCAGTGGTGCAGAGCATTGTTGTGGAGGAATAACGATGGCCGTGCAAAGGATACATTTGTTGGGCGTTCCGGTGGATATCTGCCGCCCGGAGGATCTGGAGCCTGCTATTCTGGAGCTGCTTGCTAAGCCGGGAACAAAGCAGATTGTGTTTTTGTCTTTATGGAATCTCTTAAAGGCAAGAAAGCAGAATGATTATGCGGAGTGCGTGCGCAATGCGGATCTGGTGCTTCCTGTCTCAAAAAGTATTCTGAAGGGTGCTCGTTATTTGAAGCTTGCTGTCCCGGTGCGTTATAATCCGTTTACTGCGGTCATCAGTATTCTGAGCGTGCTTGATTCACATTATAAATCACTGTACATGCTCGGCAGCCGCAAAGAAATGCTGCAGGTTGCCGAACGTAACCTGCATGCCACATTTCCGCGGCTGCAGATCGTCGGCAGATATGTCGGATATTATTCAAAATATGTTGAAAAAGATGTGGTACAGGCAATCTATAAGTCATCCCCGTCGCTTGCGCTGCTGTGCGACGGCATCCGCGAAAAGGATTCGTGGGTGTTTCACCGGCGCAATCAGTTTTCCTCCAGTATCTTCCTGTACTATCGTGACGCCATCGGTATCTTTTCTGAGCGTATAAAGCGAGTAAAAGAAAGTACTTTTGAGCATGGCAACGAGATCTGGGTTGAGATACTGCACAATCCTTTCAAGATTTTTTTATTCTTTCCGTATCTGCACTATAATCTGCTTCTCCTCTGGACTAAAATCAGAAATAGAAAAAAATAACGGTCGGGGCTTTTGGCAATGGTGGACGGCGGGGCGGAAAAAACTTTCTGCATAGTGAGCAGCCGGGAGGCTGTGAAGAACTTCTTTGCGCCTGATTCTAAGTCGGACATGCAGCGCACGGTGTTCCAGGTGCTGCAGTTCGATGATTTTTTATATTATAAACGTGGCATGCAGGCATTGCATGCTGCGGCTGTTATTATTGATTACGGGGCGGACGACATGGATAAGCCTGCCCGTGTACGTACGTATCTTAAGCGCCGTCTGGCTCCGGAACCGTTCGCACTTGTGCCGTCCGACCGTCCGCCGCCGGCGGAGTGCGACGGTCTGCGGCTGCTGTATTTCCCCTGCGATAAAACGCTGCTGATGCAGCTGCTGCTGTGTTCTGTTCGGCAGACCATATCGGATAAACCTGTTTCGTACAAAAAATTTGCGTCTGATCTGCGGCGTGTACAGCCGGTTGCGCTGCCGGAACTTATGTACAGCGGCACTAAGTTCGCTGATGAACTATCAAAGTTGATCGGCAGCTCAAACGCGATTCGGATTCTTAAGAATTCATTAGTAAAAACGGCGAATGTACAGCTGCCGATCCTTATTACCGGAGAGTCCGGTACCGGAAAAACTTTTATAGCCAGACTATTGCACAACTTGTCTTCCAGACGAAAAGGACCGTTCATTGCTTTTCCGCTGATCAACCGAGCCACGGATCTTATAGATGCAGAGCTGTTCGGTACGGTTCGCGGCGCATATACCGGCGCGGTTGACAAACGTGGCGTTATTGCACAGGCTTCAGGCGGTACGTTGTTTTTGGATGAGATCGGCAGCATTCCGCCTGAGATGCAGACCAAGCTGCTGCTCCTGTTCGACAGCAAACGTTTTATGCCTTTGGGCGGCGGAGAGTTTGATGCTGACGTACGGTTTTTGTGCGCCACTAACGCTGACCTGCCCGGAATGGTGGACCGGGGAACTTTTAGAAGTGATCTGTGGCATCGGCTTTCGCTGCAGCTTATTATTCCACCGTTGCGTGAACGGGAGAATGATGCGCTGGAGCTTGCCAAATCATTTGCTGCAGGCTACGGCAAATCGCTTGCAGCAGATGCCTGTGATAAAATACTGTCATACAAATGGCCTGGCAATGTACGGGAGCTGAGAAACTGCGTGGAGCTTGCCTGCCAGATGACGGACTCAAAAATTATCGGCGCTGATGATCTGATTCTAAAATCACTTGTGGGGTGAGCTGTCCCGGCCGCTTTTAGCGAGTCCTGCAGCTTTTGAAAATATCTTTTCGATATATTGGGCTTCACCTTCTGACAGTGCGGCCCTTGACAGCATTCCTCGCCAGAACTGTTCCATCTGCGGCCGCCCGGTAACAGAAAAAAATCCTATATCTTCCAGTTTGTCCGCAATTATTGAGACTGTACGGTCCAGCCGCTCAAGCGTGACCGGCGTATACCCTGTCTGGTTTTCAGATGCCTGTCGGAATAAATGGTAGCAGAGTATTTGCACTGCATGAGACAAGTTGAGCGAGGCAAATGTATTGCATGACGGAATGGTAACGCCTATGGTACAAGCGAGCAGCTCCTCATCGGTAAGACCGGTGCGTTCATTTCCGAATACAACGGCGATATTTCCGCCTGTCTGCGGTTCTGTGCCGTCCGCGGCAGGACTGACGGGAGGTCTGCCGGTAATGCGGTCTGCGTCACGAGCGAATTCTTCCGGATACAAAAGCATACCCTTCCGTTTTTTGCCCCTGCGCCTTGTGGTACCTGCAGAAGCAACGCAGTCTGCCGTTGCTTCTTCTATCGAAGAAAAGAATTCGGCATTGTCCCACAGGTTTGCCGCATGTATGGCCAGTACCCTGACCTTTGTGTCGTCATAATCATCTCTTCTGCCTACAATACGCAGGTGATGAATATCGTTGTTTGCCATGGCCCTGCATACCGCTCCGATATTGCGGCTTTCTTCCGGCCTGACCAGAACGATATATACTTTGTGTAAATTCATAGCAGTACTATACAGGCTTTTTTATATTTACGCTATAATGGCTGCATGTCTGTATTCGAGGGAAAAAAAGCTTTTATTGTGGGAGGAACCGGAGGAATCGGAAAACGGATCGGCCTGCGGCTTGCGGCGGCCGGAGCGGAGGTGACCGTACACGGTTCCCGCCCGCTGTCAGCTGCTGCCGAGGCTGAGTTTTCTGATGCAGCCGCAGGCTGCGGCAAAATCAGCAGCATCGCTGTTCCATTCTCATCTGAAACGTTTAAAGAATGCTGCGCCGCCATTGTGCCGTACTGCCGTACGGCCGACATTCTGTGCGTGTGTTACGGTCCTTTTATACAAAAAGCGCTTGATGATACGGAGCCTGCAGACTGGCAGGATATGGCGCTGCTTGACTATGCGCTGCCGGGATTCTGTGTAAGTACGGCGCTTCCCCATATGACCGCGGTACACTGGGGTCGCATTCTGCTTTTTGGAGGAACCAGGACGCAGACGGTTCAGGGGTTCAGAACGAATGCCGCCTATGCAGGTGCGAAGACGGGGGTATGCTCATTAGTAAAGTCGGTGGCGCTGCAATACGCTGATTCTGGGGTGAGCTGCAATGCGCTGCTTCCAGGATTTGTGGATACAGAGTATATTTCCGCGGCGGTGAAGCGGGAGCTCGCGAAAAAAATGCCTGACGGCAGCCTGATACCTGCTGATGAGGCTGCGGAAGCTGCGCTGTTTCTGCTTGCTTCAGGTCATATCAACGGTGCCCTGCTCAATATTGATAAAGGATGGAACCCCTGAGCGCACTGATAGAAAACAGAGGTTTATGCATGCATATCAAAGATTTTGATTTGCATTTCTCTGGTCTTTGGTGTATCATTATTAGTATGGTAAGTAACAACAGTCTGGTTCCTGGCTTTGATGATGAGCAGGATGATAGTCTTAAAATTGCGTTAGCAAAAGTTGATGAGATTCCTAATAGTATCTATATCAGATTGAACGGCTATATCGATACGTACAATTCCAGTTCTTTTATGGAACGTATCACCAAGATTGTAGAGGCCGGATATACTAATCTGATATTCAACTGCAGTTCTCTTAATTACGTTTCCTCTACAGGAATCGGTTCCTTTACCGCTTTCTTAAAGATGGTAAAACCAAAAGGCGGAGACGTCGTACTGCTTGAGATTCAATCAAAGGTGTATGAGGTGTTCCAGTTACTCGGATTCTCTCAGTTCTTTACTATTAAGAACACCTACGAAGATGCCGTAGCGTATTTTAAGAGCGACGGCGATGAAGCTGTTACAATATTCCCCGTTATTTTTTCCTGCCCCGTATGCTCAAAAAAACTCAAGGCAACACGTGCAGGCCGTTTCCGCTGCTCTGAATGTAAGTCCATTCTGACGGTAGATGAAAAAGGTGCGGTGGCTTTAGGCTGAGTCGCTGACACGGGTTATCGAGATGATCGAGTCATCTCGAGTTGACAGAGTCATCTCGAGATGACTCGATCATCTCAGATGACTCGATCATCTCAGATGACTCTGTAAATGCACTGCTTGTGGATAATTTGTCGATAAAAATAATTTTCAGCAGTTTTATATATTTTTTACAATCCGGCGAAAGCCGGATTTTTGTTTTTTAACGTTTTCTTGTTTGTAATTCATTGTAATATATAAAGATAATGCGCTATTTTGCTAATTCTTGATATTATAGTGATTTGTAGTTCCTGCGGTATTGTTCTGCACAGAGTCTGGTACAGCCTGTGGATAACTTGTGCCAAAAAAGTGTATCAGACGGGGTAAAAAACTGCTTTTTGTATATAACATAATCAGATAGACAGCCGTTTTCTTTCGTGCTATGCTTTTATAGTAATGAAGACTGCAATCGGAATGATCATCACGTATTTTATCGTCTGCCTTGCAGGTACTGCGGCGGGAGCGGCGTGCTACATGCTGTATAAAGGCTGTACGCTGTTTGTTGCCGGATACCCGCTTTCCGTTTTTTCCGTCAGCTTTTTTATACAGGGATTGCAGCTGCTTTTTCCGATTTCATTGATTGTTATGCCTGCGTTTCTTTCGCTCTATTCAGTCCGGCATCCGGGCAGCCGCCGCGCCGCTTTCATTACGTATGCAGTGCTGGGACTGTTTTCCTGGGGTGTCGCGATGCGCGGCGCTATGATCTGGCTGCGTGCCTATTCAGTTCCTGCCTGTACGAAATCTACGCCGCTTTCAACAGGGTATTTCAGAAACCTTGGCGGTTCAGTCTGGTATTTTACGGATGTGAGCGGACTTGACGAAGGTCATTCACGGGTGTCCGGCCTGCGTATTTCACTTGGAGGAGAGCAGGGGCCGGCGGCGGAGCCCGTGTCCGGAAAAGAAATCGAACGTGCGGATGAAGAATTTAAAGAGCCGGTAGTAAGCGGCGTGCTGGCGCTGCCGCCGCTGCTTGTCTATGTGCTTCAGATATTTGATACGTTGCGGTTGGTTGCCTTTAACGCTCAGTTCGGAACATGGGCGGGCTGGCTCTGCTTTTTGTCCATAGGACCCGCGCTCTGTGCGGTATATGGGTTTGTACGGATGTCATCATGGCGGCTGCTGAACTGCTTTTTTATACTTGTTGCGTTCAGCGGGGTGCTCGTCGCAAATAAAGAATATTATGTCAGTCCGCTGTTCAACACTGCTGAGGTTGTGGTGAACGGCTGGCTTGCAAAAACGGTTCACGTGCAGATTCCTTTTATCTGCCTGTTGAATATCGCCGTTACCTGCATCTGCCTTGCGGTTGGGATTATTGCTGCCCTGCGCTGGCATAATAATCAAGAGGCCGTGTAATGAAACGTTCCCTGCTGTTTCTGCTGCTTTTTCTGTGTCTGGCGTTGATCGGCTGTGCGGCCGCCAGCTTTATGGTGATACCGCTGCCGCTTTTAATCAGCGGTACGACCGTTTCCTACCAGTTCTTCAGAATGCTCACCTATTTTTTCCATTATCTGCCTGCGGTGATCTGTACGGGATATATGGTCACGCTGTCAGTTGTACTGCCCGGCAGAGCGGCCGGAGAGGTTGTGCCCCGTTTTTCGCCGCTGCTCATGGCAATGTACAAGCAGGTGGTCTGTGTGGCAGGGATTGTGGTCATTGTACTCACTGCGGTGACGCAGATTTTTAATCCGCTGGTAGAGGCAAAAAAAACATATCTGGAGCAGCTGCCCGGGCTGTTTGATGAGTACATGATTCTGGCGCACCGGTCTGTGGTGACCAAGGACTATAACGCCGCCTATAATTATGCTTCTCGCGCTTCCGTATTGGATCCTTCCAGTGCCGAGGC
The DNA here is from genome assembly GCA_902783245.1 of uncultured Spirochaetaceae bacterium. Classification (GTDB taxonomy): domain Bacteria; phylum Spirochaetota; class Spirochaetia; order Treponematales; family Treponemataceae; genus Treponema_D. Next base: position 17,797 of record CACZQF010000165.1, read on the forward strand.
AAAGAATGTGCTGCGTACGGCGGAGCTGCTGCGTGAAGATCATACGGAACCGGCAGGTAATCCTGCAGAGGAGCGTACGGAGGGAGCTTTGCCGTCGTCTGCGGATAAAAGGCGCGGGCTTATGGCCGGTCCTGACAGGGTGCTTGATGCCCGTGAGCTGATTTCAATGTCAATAGCAGCCATGGAGGCGGATGAATGGTTCAACGCCCACTATTATGCGCAGCTTGCGGTGGAGACTGCCGCCGACCGGCATACAGAGGCGGAGCTTGCTGAAGCAAAAACGCTTGCCGCCGAAGCATGGACTCGTATCGCGGAGATTGAAGCGCTTGCGGATGGCGAAACGCAGCGGTTCTTTGCGGCAAAAAAGAGCGGCTATGCCGCTATTATGAGCGGCGATAACCTGCGTGCATATTATATTTTTAACCGGCTGTCCGCAATGTCAGCGGTCTATGCCGGGGATCCTGATGTCATGCGGTATTATAAAATCGCAAAAGATCGTTTGGCATCGGAAGTATTTTTTACGGATGAAACATCGCGGCTGGAAGTATTTGAGCATCTGACAGACTTATATTTTACGCTGCGCGGACAGGACGGTTCATGTACGGTGGTATATATTCGCGGGATAACGGACAGACGGAACAAAGGCAGCCTGGTGCGCTATCTGCGGGGACTGCATGTCTTTGATTATGATGCGGACGGACGGTTTGTCCGCTCAATGTCTGTGTCCTATGCTAAGATGCTCGTTATATCTGTACCGGAGCAGAATCTGCAGGTGCCCTATATTCTGCTGAAGTCAGTGGATCGTAATACTGAGGGAATTGTATCCGAGCCGTTGTATCGGTTTGCGGATGAGACCGTCGGAAAAACAGCTGACCGTCCCATGACGCTCACGCTGCCCATGCCTGTGGAAGATATAGCGCTCATTGCCGATGCAGCGTCAGGCCCTGGCGCGATGAATATCAATACGCTGATGAAGTTTGTGGATAAAGCTCCTTCATACGGCTATTCCGCCGAAATATACGGTCTGGCACTGGAAAACCATCTGCTGTATCCGTTCCGGCTGTTTATACTGCTTATCTTTTTTGCTTCGATTGCGTGGAATTACCGGCTGCTTGAGCACCGCGTGTTCAAATTTTACTGGATTTTCTTTATACCGCTTTTTGCGGGCTTTATGTATTTTGTACTGAGGTGTATTGACTACCTGTTTACGCTCGTCAACTTTATCTGTGTCGGGCTGATGGGACAGCAGCATGCGCTGCTGCTGTCGGTTGCCGTTTACATTGTGGGACTGTTCGCCGTTTCTCTGCTGTTCTTGTCACGAAAGTCCGACTAGAATATGACCTTCCGGCGAACCGGAAGGAGCTTCAGCCCGGACTGAAG
>CACZQF010000166.1 GCA_902783245.1 uncultured Spirochaetaceae bacterium
CAAGGCATGCGGCAAAGGCGGCTGTACGTACCGCTGCAAGCGCGGCTGCCGGCAAAGATTTCTTTATGTCACCTATACAAACGTGGGGGGGGTATATAAATTCACTGGTACGCTCCAAAATATTAATTGCCTGTTTTATTTATACCGCAACAGTGTAATTTCTTCAAGTTTTTGTTAAGGATTATTGCAGATTTACTGCCCCGCCCATGGGCGCGCGATGCAGTGTCCGGCGGCATCGGGGTATGCACCCCTCCGCACGAATCAGTCTTTTACAATTACAAGGTGGTTTTTCTGATATGCAGGAAGAAAGCGTTTGGTGCCGCCGCTTTCAAACGCAACGGTGATGACAAACTCGCCGTCAATGAACGAGGCGTCCATAACCTGGCCGTAGCCGTAATCGTCATGGTACAGCCGCGTGCCGCGCCGCCATTTCTGTGCCAGCGGATCAGCGCCGGCGCCCGCACCGCCCGTGCCGAAACCGGCAGAGCCGACACTGCCGGCGCGGAATGACGGCGGAACGTTTCCGAGCAGCTTAAATACATCTTTTCCGGCGGCTTCGGCCAGAAAGCGGCTCGGATGCATGTATTCGGTACGGCCGTACAGACGGCGCAGGCCGCAGGAAGTGATGTACAGCTCGTCTTTTGCACGGGTTATGCCTACATAGAACAGGCGTCTCTCTTCCTCAAGGTCATCGCCGCTTTTATCCTGCCGCGGAAATATGCCTTCCTCAAGTCCGGTAATGATCACGCGGCGGAATTCCAGACCTTTAGTATTATGCAGGGTAATGAGCGTAACGGTATCAGCATCCGGTTCATCTCCGGGCTTTTCCAGCGTGCGGTCAAGCTCTATTGAATCCAGATATGCAATAAGTCCCTCGCGGCTGCACGGATAGAGCACCGCGCTGTTAATAAGCTCCTGTATGTTAGCGGTGCGCTGCGTGCCGGAAATCTCGTCATCGGCGGCATGATACTCCGACAGGCCGGAACGTTCGGCAATCTTACTGATGAACTCAGAAAGCTTTACGTCAGGCTGCGTCTGTCCGTCAAGGAATTCTGTCAGCTCACCGGCGATCCCTGCAAACGTATTGAGTCCTGCAACGGATTTGGGAACCGCGCCGCCTTTTCCTGTCCGCGCGGCTACGGCATCACGGCATGCCTGCAGCAGGGAACCCGTAGCTGCATCAGATGCGGCAGTCTCTGAGCCTGTCTCTGCACCTGCCGCCTCCGCAGCCGCCGCCCGGGCGGCATCTATGACGGCTTCCTGCGTCTTGGGGCCCGCACCGCGCGCAGGCTTATTTACAATCCGCCTGAACGCTATTTCATCGCGGGGATTCAGAATGAACGCGGCAAAGGCAAGGATATCCTTCACTTCCTCGCGCTCATAGAATTTCAGCGAACCGACCACGGTATACGGTATTTTTTTATGCAGAAACTCGGTCTCAAACTCAAGCGACTGCGCGTTGGTACGGTACAGCACGGCCCAGTCACGGTACGGCGTACCTTTTTCATGGGCACGCATGATCAGATCAGCGCAGAACATGGCCTCGTCATCCTGCCCGGGCAGGAACACCATCACCGGCTGTCCGCCTTCACCCCGTACGGCACGGAGCGTCTTGCCAAGCCGATCCTTGTTGCTGCGCACCACACTGTCAGCGGCAGCCAGAATGCGCGACGTTGACCGGTAGTTCTGCTCAAGCCGGATAATCTGCGTACCGGGAAAATGCTGCTGGAACGTCAGGATATTCTGCACTTCCGCGCCGCGGAACCGGTAGATGGACTGGTCGTCATCGCCCACCACGCACACATAGGTGTCGGAACCGTTCTGCACGCCCGAAAGCGCCTGCAGAAATTTAAACTGCGCCACGTTGGAATCCTGGTATTCGTCCACCATGATCACGCGGAAACGGTACTGCATCTGCAGCTGTATCTCCGGATACGCCTCCAGCACCTGCACCGGCCGCATGATAAGGTCACCGAAGTCCACGTTGCCGGTTTCCCGCAGCCGTTTTTCATAGGCGGCATAAATCGCAGGAAACTCGGGGGAGCTTTCGATCTGCACCAGATTCTTGCTGTCGGGCATAAGGCAGTAGTCCTTTGCAAGGGAAATCTTATGCACGGCCCGCGCAGCTTCCTGCCGAGACAAAGCAGGCACGGCCTTACCGACCAGCGTGGTCATATCATCCTCGTCATAGACGGTAAAGTTCTTGTCCACGCAGGCTTCCTCAGCATACCGGCGCAGGAACCATGCTCCGAATGAATGGAACGTACGGATCCAGGACTGCGAGGCGGCAGGCTCAAGCAGCACCGCCCGCTCCTGCATTTCTTTTGCGGCTTTTTTCGTAAAGGTAACCGCCAGAATGGACTGCGGCGGCACCTGCTTTTCAGCTATGAGATATGCGATTTTAGTAGTGATGACGCGGGTTTTGCCGGAACCGGCACCCGCAAGGATGAGCAGCGGAGAACCTTCATGTATGACGGCCTCTTTCTGCTGCTCGTTCAGAACGGACAGATACTCAGAGGCAAGCGGCTCAGGCATCCTCCTCTCCCTGTTCAGGTGCATACTGCAGGTCTGAAGACTGCATGAGCGCATTTACCGGTGAATCTGAAATAAACTCTGCGTCAAGATCAACATCGCCTGCGGCAACCGCACGGGCACGGACCACTCTGCCGGGCTGCACGGCCCTGCACGCGGCCTCATCCGTCTTTTCGTAGCGAACTACAACGGAGCCGTCAACCTCGGGAGCCTGGAACCACGCGCGTCCGATAGCAAGCCCGTCCTCACCGGCAATCACTTCCTCTATGAGCACATCGTAATCCCGGCCCGTCCGCCCGGCAAGCCTGCGGCGGGTTATGTCAGCCTGAATAGTTCCGATCGCAGCGGCGCGCTGTGCCGCGGTCTTTTTAGGAACGCGGGGCTTCAGGCTCCAGGCCGGAGTATCTTCCTCACGGCTGTAGGGGAAGCAGCCCGACCAGTCGCTCTGTATCGTCTGCAGGAAATCCTGCGTATGCTGCGCGGCCTGCTCGGTCTCGCCGGGAAAGCCCGTCAGGAACGTAGTACGTATGGCGGCATCCGGAAATGCTTTTCTGATATCGGCAACAAGCGCTGCATAGGCGGCGGAGCTGCCGGTACGGTTCATTGCATGGATAAGCGTATCATCGCCGGACTGGAACGGAATGTCAAAATACGGAAGCAGACGGCTGTCGGCCTTGATCACCGGCAGCACATCACGGTTAAAATGGTCGGGATGAATATACAGCATGCGCAGTCGGAAACTTCCCGGCAGCGCGGAGATCATGCGCAGCAGCCGTGCCAGCGCGGATTCCCTGCCGCCGTCCGAAAATGTGCCGTCAGCGCTGAGCGATGCAAGCGGCTCCTGCCCCGCGCCGAATACGGAATCCTCACGGCCGGTGCCGTAGGCGGCAAGATCCTGTCCGATAAGGTTAATCTCATATACGCCGCGCGCAACAAGGTTCTGTATTTCTGTAAGTATTTCTGCGGCAGGACGGCTGCGCAGCTCGCCGCGGATAAGCGGAATAGCGCAGAATGTACAATGATTATTGCAGCCCTCTGTAATCTTAACATAGGCTGCGCCGCGGAACGACAGCAGCATGGAACGGTCACCGCAGCACACGCCTTTCTGCGGCGGCACCTGCACAGTCCGCGTACCCTGCATGAGCGGCGTTACTACCTGCGGCAGCCGCGACAGATCGCCGTTGCCGAAAATACCGTCCGCCTCTGGCAGCTCCGTCCTGAGCACTTCTGCATACCGCTGCGCAAGGCAGCCGGCCAAAAGAATCTTTGCGCCGGGATACTGCTGTCTTGCAGAATAAACCGCATCAAGCGATTCTTTTTTAGCGGACTCAATAAAGCCGCAGCTGTTTATTACAATGAGAGAGGCTTCTTCGGGCTTGAACGTCTGCTCATAACCCATGGCACACAGCTGCGAAATCAGCAGCTCGCCGTCAACCTGATTCTTAGCACATCCGTGCTGATCAATAAAAAACTTAATCAACGTTCACCACTACCACTTTGTACATGCCGTCGGTATCTTTGATCCACTTAATGTCTTCCACCACCACCTGACCGGCTTTTCCGATATCAAGATTATAGGTCTGACCGTTGGCAATAACCTGAATCTTTACCGCATTGCTGTTCGACATCCACAGGCGCGCAGCGTTCTGCGGCGTCATGGAAATAATCTCACCGCTGGCATAATAGTTTTCCGTAGTCTCGCCGCGGTCAACCATAGAGCGGAATTCGCAGGAGCCGCGGAACGTTATGTTGATTGTAAACGGATACGCGCGGTTGTCGCTGAATATGACCGTATTGCCCGCCGAAGAGACCTGCTCCGGCTGAGCGGCATCCACTTCCTCGGTGACCAGTTTTTCAAGCGCGGCAGGATTGACGAGCATGATCTTTACCTCTGCTCCGCGGTCCTCTACGGAAGAAGACAGGTCAGAAACATATACGATCATCTCCGGCTTAGAATCGCCGTTCACGTCAATCTCCGATTCTTCAGACAGTTCAATAATCTGCCGGCCTGCCGGCATGTCGAGCGCCAGCGTACCGAGCGTACTTGCAACCGTTACGACAATATTGCCGGAAGCATCGGGGATAATGAGCTGATCCCGCTTGTACAGGCGCTCCATAAAGGGCTGGTCCGTAAGCGTATACTGATGGATCTGGGCATTCTTTCCCAATGCCACATCGTCCTCAACAGGCTTGGTGAATTTACTGAACACAAAGACATAGAGCAGCGTCACCACCGCAGCCACAAACACCACGCAGCCGAATACTATGAGCGGCACTATGAGCGGCGAGCGCTCTTTTTTATACAGCTCCACCGGAATCGGAGATTCCTGCAGCTTTTTGTTCTTGTACAAGGCAACGATGCTTTTAGAATCAAGCCCCAGATACTCCGCGTAGTTATGCAGGAAGCCGAACAGATAGGGCTCGCCGGGAAACACATCGGCATTCTCGGCTTCAAGCGCCTCAAGATACCGGCGAGTAATTGAAGTGTCGCGCTCAACAGTCTCAATATCAAGATTTTTTGCAATACGTGCTTTTTTTAATAGTTCTCCGTAACTTTCCATGTATTTTTACTCCGAGAACAGGAAATTATTATAATTATTGGCCGAAGACGGCGCTTCATATACAAAACGCATGTCGGGAATATTCTGGTTCAGCTGATAGTCATGGAACAGAAAGACAAAATTGTCATTCTGAGGAGTCTGTGCCTCCACGCGGCGGATCAGCTTTGACTCCGGGTCAACCGCAAGCTTTATCACCGAGAACGCCTCGGCGGCATTACGGCGGCGCAGAATCAGCTTTATGACCATCTCATCGGAACCTTCTTCCAGCGGCTCGGGCGTCTGTCCGTTTTCATATGCCACCGTATAGTAGCGGCTCATGAGAGAAAGTCCCTGCGGAGTTGCAAGACCCGCGCCTTCGTCGGCATCAGACTGCACCTGCTGCTGAAGGACGGACTGGGATTCAGGCAGATAGATGGTGAGCATGTCGCCGTTAAAAACGATAACCTGCTCTTTCGGCTCAGTGAAATCAATACGCAGCAGGTCGGGACGCTTGAAGGATACGTGCCCCGACATAGTAGATTTGTTGGCGGTAATATCCACCTCAGCTTCGTAGTCTTTTATAGTATTGTAAAAGGAAGATACGCTCTTAAAAAAATCGCCCGCCGTTACAATACTTTGGGCGGACGCACCGCTTATCGGCAGGAGCAGCGCAAGCAGTGAAAAAACGCCCAAAAAAAGCGCGCGCCGGCCGCTCATCTTATTCAAAAACATAGAATTATTGTAGTAAAGAAGTCGTACAGCGTCAAGCCGAATATGAAAAGTAACAGTAAGTAACGTTGCCGGCAGCGGGTCCGCTGCCGGCTGAATTTGAGGATTATGCCGTCGGCTCTGAGCCTGCATCCGGCAATGCCGCCACAGCGCTCTGGGTGAGCTCGTTGCAGTGGTTGGCAGCTTTTACGATGTCGGCGAATTCCTTGCCGTCCATGGTCTCTTTTTCAAGCAGACGCTGCGCCACATACTCCAGCAGCTCCTTATGCTCCGTAAGCACCTGCACCGCATGGGCATACCGCTCGTCCATAATGCGCGCGATCTCATTATCGATATACTTCTGGGTTTCCTCGCTGAACTCACGCACCAGCTCGGGCTCGCCCGTGCTGTATCCGTGGCCGCTCTTACCCAGCGTCATATTCTTGAACTTGTCGCTCATGCCGTAGTCAGTGATCATGCTCTTAAGTATCTGCGTGGCGCGGCTGATATCGTTGGCGGCACCCGTGGAGATTTCCTTGAATATAACCTCTTCCGATGCACGGCCGCCGAGCAGCACGTCAACTTCGTTAAGCAGATCCTGCTTGGTCTGCAGCATTTTCTCTTCTTCCTCACGGTACTGCGTAAAACCGCCTACGCCGTTCGAGCGCGGTACCACGGTGATCTTGTTCACCGGAGGATAATCAGGCGTGAACGCACCGATAAGCGCATGGCCGCTTTCATGGAACGCAACGATTCTGCGCTCCTTTTCGCTTTCCCGTCTGGTCTTCTTCTTGAGTCCTATGCTCACCTTGTCGATGGCTTCGTTGAAGTCGGTCATAGTTACCCGGGAGCGGCCGTTGCGAACGGCAAGCAGCGCGGCTTCGTTCACCACGTTGGCAAGGTCAGCGCCCGCAAATCCGGTGGTACCGTGGGCAAGCGATCCGAAATCAACGTCGGAATCAAGCTTTACATTCTTTGCATGTATTCTGAGAATCTGCTCGCGGCCCTTGACGTCAGGACGCTCAACGGGCACCTGCCGGTCAAACCGCCCCGGACGCAGAAGCGCCGGATCCAGAATATCAGGACGGTTGGTGGCCGCCAGAATAATCAGGCCCTTTTCATTGTCAAAGCCGTCCATCTCAACCAGCAGCTGATTCAGCGTCTGCTCACGCTCATCATTGCCGCCCAGATTGTTCATACGGCTCTTGCCGATAGCATCAAGCTCATCGATGAATATAATGCACGGAGCCTTTTCACGGGCCTGCTTGAACAGGTCACGCACACGGCTGGCACCCACGCCTACGAACATTTCAACAAAGTCAGAACCGCTGATTCTGAAGAACGGTACACCGGCCTCGCCGGCCACCGCACGCGCAAGCAGCGTCTTACCGGTTCCCGGAGGACCGACCAGCAGCACGCCCTTGGGGATTTTACCGCCGATGTCAGTATACTTCTTGGGCTCTTTCAGGAAGTCAACGACCTCAACCAGCTCTTCCTTGGCCTCATCAACACCGGCCACATCGGAAAAGCGCGTCTTGACCTTGCCTTCCTCAACTGCACGGGCACGGGACTGACCGGCGCTGAAAATACTGCCTACGCCGCCGCCCATTCCGCCGCCCATCTTGCGGAACACAAAGAAGTACATAAGGAAAATAAACGCAAGGGGCAGAATCGCATTGATCAGAATCTGCGTAAGATATCCGTTCTGCTTGGTGACGAATTTGTAGGTCACCCCCTTTTCGTCCATAAGCTCAATGAATTTCGGGAACAGCACGCCCGCAGTCTTATACTGCACGCGGTTGGAAGAATCCGCTGACGGCAGACGCAGCCACGGCAGCAGCCGCGTTTCCTGCGAAGACTCATCCGAATATGAATTGGTGAGCCGCGGGCCGTATCCGGTAAAATAGGTTTCACCAATCTCAACCGTTACAATCGACCCGTCCTCGATCTTCTTTCTAAAATCAGAAAAATCTATCAGATTATCAGGCTTGGCAGAAAACAGCTGATTGAATATCAGCAGTGCGCCCACCAGCAGCACCATTATTGTCCAGAAAGGAATACGCGGACTTTTCTTATCTTTTTTATCTTTATTGTCATCAGGTTCTGTAGACAGTTTAAAGAAATTAAAGGGGTCATCGGGGTTGTTTTTGTCGTCCTTGCGACCATCCCTGTTATTTTGATCACTCATCAGAAAACCTCTCTTCTGCGAATATACGATTTTTACAGAAAATAGTCATCTAAAAACTTGTTATTTTATTAAGATTTTTTCGTCGGCTCCGATATTTTAAAAGATAAAGCCGAAAGAGTTTCAAAAATCAGACGGTTTTTGAAACCAGCGTAATCAGCTTTCAGCCGAAAGTGATCCGAAAGGGAATGTGGGAGGTACCGGCATGTATACACAGGCATACAGCGCATATCAGGACACAAATGTAAAAACAGCAAGTCAGGGCAAACTGGTCGTTCTGCTGTACGAAGGAGCGGTCAGACACCTTACGGAGGCTGTATCATTCTTCAATGACGAAGGCAAAGTAGATCCTTCGCACATTGAAAAATTCGGAGCGGACATTCTTAAGACACAGGAAATCATCACCGAGCTTCAGGTTTCCCTGAACATGGATGCAGGCGGCGACATCGCCAAAAGCCTGATGTCCCTGTACGTCTATTTCAACAACGAGCTTACATCCGCTCATATTTCACAGGACAAAAAGAAGCTGGAATTCGTCTGCAACATGATGACGCAGCTTCTGGGTTCATGGCGCGCCGCGGCAAACAGCACCGCCAACGCTCCCGCCGCCGTCGTCCGCTCAGCTCTCGACATACAAGGATAGCGCCATGGAAGAAACTCTGACACAGCAGGAATTAGACGAGCGCATCGCTATCTTAAAACGGTTCAGGACGCTGCTGCAGAAGCAGCGGGATAAATTCCGTGAATACCTTACTGTGTTGGAAAAACAGCAGACCTCCATCACCACGGAGGATGCTTCGGCGCTGATGCACCATACGGAGCTTGAGCAGCAGGTTGTAGCCAATATCGTGAATTTGAGGAAGGTTATCAATCCTATCAATGACATGTACAACGATATGCACGGCAAACCTGCAGGCTCGCAGACGGATGTATCAGAAATACAGCAGCTGCAGCAGGATCTGAACACGCTGCAGACCAAAGTGCTTGCACAGAACGCGCTGAACCGTGATCTGCTGCGCACTCATATGAGCCAGATCAGACGCCAGCTCGACACACTGAACAATCCTTATAAAACCCGGCAGAGCGTCTATGCGGAACAGACTGCGTCAGGAAGTTTTATTGAGCTGCAGGCGTGACGACAAAAAAATCAGCATAACGGCATACATTTATGAGTATACAGACAATCCCCGAAAAAAAGAGCGGCATTCATACGCTCTTTGAATGGAAAGGCAACTCGATCTATGCGGAGATCAGGAGAATCCTGCTGATCTGCATGGGCGCGTTCATTATGGCTCTCAACCTAAAGACGTTCGTCCGCTCGGCACAGCTTATACCCGGCGGCTTTACTGGTTTTACCAGACTTATGCAGCAGATTCTATGGCGGTACTATGAAATCGATATTCCGTTCAGCCCCATCTACTATGCCATCAACGCCATACCGGCGATCATAAGCTTTAAGTACATCGGCAAGCGGTTTACCCTGTACACGGGCCTGATGATTTTTCTTGCAGGTGCGTTCACCGATCTGCTGCCCGTGCACCAGATCACGCACGACATTCTGCTCTGCGCTGTATTCGGCGGCATTCTGAACGCCACGGCCATAAGCCTGTGTCTGTTCGCCGGAGCCACGAGCGGCGGCACTGACTTTATAGCCATCTTTATCTCTGAAAAATACAGCAAGGATGCATGGAACTATATTTTCTACGGCAACATGACCATGCTGGCCATATCAGGCATACTGTTCGGCTGGGACAGCGCATTATATTCTATATTATTTCAGTTCACCAGCACACAGCTGCTGAATCATCTGTACCACCGCTACCAGAAAGTCACGCTGTTCGTAATCACCAATAAAGCGGATGAGCTGTACCATCTGATCCGCGATTACACGCACCACGATGCCACGCTGTTCAAAGGAACCGGCTGTTTTACCGGACAGCAGCGCGATCTGCTGTACTCAGTCGTTTCCGGCGATGACCTGCACAAACTGCTGCCGGTCATCAAACAGGTTGACCCCGGCGCGTTCATTAATTTCGTCAATTCCCGTCAGGTACTCGGCAGGTTCTACCGTAAGCCGAACAACTGACGTTTTCTGCCCGGCTTCGGGACAAAATGGCAGCTGACCGCCAGAACCTGTAGACCTCCACCACCCGCTTCGCCCAAAAACCGCCGACCCGACCTTGGTCGGGATAAAA
>CACZQF010000167.1 GCA_902783245.1 uncultured Spirochaetaceae bacterium
CCGTCTGCTCAGACCGCAGACCCGACCTTGGTCGGGACAAAATGGTGGCTGACTGTGCGAGACAGCAGACAGCCACCTCCCGCCACCTAGTTCTGGAACTTAATCGTAGCTTTGTGGTGCTCGTTCGGTCCGTGGTAGTTCACGGTGAGCTCCAGATCTTTGCTCAAGGAAACGCCTTTTGTAAAGGTATAGTCACGGTCAGTCTCGTCACAGCTGAAGGTGACGGTCAGTCCGCTTGAAATATTTCCGCTTACCTTAAAGTCTTTCATCTTGCCGGTAAAGTCGAACACGAGCTCACCGTCTTTGTAAAGCTTAAAGTTGCCTCCCTGCTCGATAACCCACAGACCGTTCCATTTTTCGTCAAGCCATTTTCCGGTGGGAATCTGAGTGGTATCAGCATTCGCCTGAACTGCCTGCACGCCCTTTGTAAGATCTAACGTCTGGTTTGCCTGAGCCGTTGCCGACACAACGCAGATGGTGACTGATGCAAGTGCTGCAATGAGCAGTGCTGAAAGTTTTTTCATAAAGCCTCCTTAGCTTAAAATTTGCTGTATAGTATGTATGATACCACAGGTTCTGCGATTTTTCAAAGTCCGGCTTTGTTTTTGTTGTAGTTTATAAGGCAGCCGGCCTTTATCGTTTCTTTTTCCACCGGTGTAAGCGGCGCGATATGCAGGTCAAGATGACGTATTCTGGTACCGCTGAGTATGTAGGCCGGAATATGCTCCATGGTACCGTCAAGCGCCTTCAGTATGCCCGGAACAAAGATATAGTCGCCTATGTCAAAGTCAGGCTCGCCGTCAAGCTGGAAGGGCAGCATGCCCCAGTTTATGACATTCGAGCGGTACCGTTTGGTTGCATATTCGCTGGCAATGTTCGCCAGTCCGCCGAGCACACGCTGGCAGCTTGCGGCCTGCTCGCGCGCTGAACCGTCACCGGGCTTGACCGCATAGATCATTGAGCCGGTCTCCAGATCCTGCGCGGTGATATGCTCAAATCCTTCTATGGCGTTTATGCGGGTTACCGCGGTGTCAAGCTCGCCTTCCGTCTTGAAAGCTTCCTTTGCCCTGCCGACATAGGCCGGATCCCGGCGGCTTAATGTGAATTCAGCCAGTCCGAGCGGATTAGAGCGGTAGGATGAAGTTTCACCGGAGGGAATAAGCTCATCGGTGGTGGTTACCGGATCCATGATTTTTGAGCAGACTTTAAGCAGAATATTCTGTCCGAGCGCTTTCTGTACGGGCCACGGCTTGATGTTCGGTCCGTACACAAGCTCCTGCTCCTGCTGCGCGTTGTTAAAGCCGCTGTAGACGCGATGCTCATACACTTTGCCGTCAAAGTGATATGCGGGCATATCCCATTCCTCTGCGAATGCTTCCGCCGAGGTCAGTATACCGCCGCATGCCGCGGTGGCGGCAATGGAGCGTGCGTCCATAAGGGCAACCGCTGCAAGCTGTCCGTTGCCGGGCTTTGAGCCTTCTCGGTTCGGGAAGTTGCGCGTAGAGTGACGGATACTGAATCCGCCGTTCGCTGGCGTGTCGCCTGCGCCGAAACAGGGACCGCAGAATGCGGTTTTGAGCGTTACGCCTGACTCCATGAGTGCGGCTGCCGCACCGTTCTTTACAATCTCCAGATATACCGGCTGTGAGGAAGGATAGACGGACAGTGAGAAATCGCCGTTACCGCAGTTGCGGCCGCTCAGAATGTGCGCCGCCTGCATAATATTGCTGTAGGTGCCTCCTGCACAGCCAGCGATGATTCCCTGTGAAATATGCATCTTGCCGTTTATCAGCTTGTCGGTCAGCGTAAGCTTTACGCCGTTGAATTTTTCTTCAGCTTCTTTTTCCACGGAACGCAGAATATCGCCTGCATTGGCGGTGAACTCGCTGATGGTGTAGGTGTTGCTCGGGTGGAACGGCAGTGCGATCATGGGTTTTATGGCGGACATATCTACATATATCATGCCGTCGTAGTATGCCGTATCCGCAGGATTGAGTTCTTTGTACGCATTGCCTCTGCCGTGCACCTGCAGGTAGTGCTCAGTTTTTTCGTCAGTCCGCCATACGGACGACCAGCAGGTTGTCTCGGTGGTCATAACGTCAATGCCGTTGCGGTAGTCGGTGGACAGCGAACTGATGCCGGGACCTACAAATTCCATAACCTTGTTCTTAACATAGCCGTTTTTGAATACCGCGCCGATAATCGCAAGCGCGATATCCTGCGGGCCCACGGCCGGAGACGGCGTACCGTCCAAATAGACGCCGACCACCTGCGGATAGGCGATATCATAGGTATCTTTGAGCAGCTGCTTAACCAGCTCGCCGCCGCCTTCGCCTATGGCCATGGTGCCAAGCGCACCGTAGCGTGTATGGCTGTCGGATGCAAGAATCATGCTGCCGCATCCTGCCATCATCTCGCGCATATACTGGTGGATGACTGCGATATGAGGCGGCACGAAAATACCGCCGTATTTCTGCGCCGCGGACAGTCCGAATACATGGTCGTCTTCGTTTATAGTGCCGCCCACCGCACACAGTGAGTTATGACAGTTTGTGAGTACGTAGGGCAGAGGAAACTGCTTCATGCCCGAGGCGATGGCCGTCTGAATAATACCTACATAGGTGATATCATGGGAAGCCATGGCATCAAAGCGGAGCTTAAGACTGCTCATGCTGCCCGAGGAGTTGTGAGCCTGCAGGATACCGTATGCAATCGTGCCTTTTTTTGCCGCTTCTTTTTCTACGGGCTTTTCCACCCCTGCGGATGCCAGATCCTGCTCCGCTATGATTTTTGTGCCGTGCAGCAGGTATGCGCCGCCATCATAGAGTTTTACCATGTATTCCGTCCTCAGTCAGATTTTTTTTGGTTTGAAGTTCCGTATTCCTGCCGGGGATCCCGTCGTTCAGAATGTGGAACAGTGTACTGTACTATAACATTACAAAGAAATCCGCACTTTTTCAATACCTTTTTTTGTATAAATATGCATTTATGCTAGAATGAATGAATATTTTTTGCTATACTGTTACTATGAGCAAAATACAGATGAAGAATGCCGTTGCGGAGCTTGACGGCGATGAGATGACACGGGTTTTATGGAAGGTTGTAAAGGATGTGCTGCTTGTGCCGTTCGTTGATTTAAAGACGGAATACTATGACCTTGGGCTGAAGGAACGTGATGATACCGAAGACGGAGTAACATATAAGGCTGCTGATGCCATCCGGCGTCTTGGTGTGGGTGTAAAGTGTGCTACCATAACCTCTAATAAGGCGCGCATGGAGGAATACAATCTGAAGCATCTGACGCCGAGTCCCAACGGAATCATCCGCTCTGAGCTTGACGGTACTGTATTCAGAAAGCCGATATTTGTTTCTAATATAAAGGGAACTGTGTCATGCTGGAAAAAGCCGATCGTTCTCGGCAGGCATGCGTACGGCGATGTGTACAAAAACTGCGAGATCCGCACGGAGTGCGCGGGCAAGGCGGAGCTGGTGTTCACCGGTGTCGACGGCAAGGAAGTGCGCAAGACGATCATGGAGATGAAAGGGCCGGGCGTTATTCAGGGAATCCATAATCTGGATGATTCCATCATCGATTTTGCCCGCTGCTGCTTTACATACGCGCTTGACGAGCATATTTCTGTGTGGTTCGGCGCCAAGGATACGATCTCAAAGACGTATGACGGCCGGTTCAAGGAGCTGTTCCAGCAGGTGTATGATGCTGAGTTCAAGGATAGATTTGAAAAAGCTGGTCTGACGTATTTTTATACACTCATCGATGATATTGTAGCGCGCATGATGAAGAGTGAAGGCGGCATACTGTGGGCCTGCAAGAACTATGACGGTGACGTTATGAGCGACATGGTTGCCAGCGCGTGCGGCAGTCTTGCCATGATGACGAGCGTGCTTGTGAATCCTGACGGCGTGTATGAATATGAGGCGTCTCACGGAACGGTGCAGAAGCATTACTACCGGTATCTTAAAGGCGAAAAGACGTCCACGAACCCCGTGGCGCTTATCTTTGCATGGACGGGAGCGCTTGCCAAACGCGGCGAGCTTGACGGAACTCCTGATCTGGTGCAGTTCGCTAAAAAGCTTGAGCGTGTTACGCTTGAAACGATCGAAGCCGGATACATGACCGGAGACCTTGCGCGTCTGGCTACCGAAGAGCCGAAAGCGGTGCTTGACTCCTGGCAGTTTATTGACAAAATTGCAGAAAGAATGTAGCTCTGTCGGTATTACGCAATCCGGGCGTTGTCATTGACGCTCCGGATAATGCTGACAAGTTTTTTCTGTGCATTCGGATTGAACAGGCTGAAAAACTTGCCCGGTCTGTCAAACGGCGGCCTGCCGTCGCCCGGACGCTCAAGGTTTATTTCGCCCTGTTCAATGATATTTTCTATTCTTTGTTCAACACTTCATTCAGTTTATCATAATCATCCTGTGTAAGCCTTATATTTTCTTCTTCCCCGAAAGTTTCAGAATGTTACGAAAAGTATCATCAATGTAAACAGTACTTTATGGTTTGTTTTTTGCCTGTATGTAAGATTCTGGATGACAGGAGCTCCGGAAACTTCAGACAGGTATTGCTTTGCGGTTATGCTGGCGGCACCTGCAGGAGACTGTTGGAAAATCGGGCTTACATATGCAGAAACAATCGGTCTTGCCTTCGGAAGAATTGCTTGATATTGCTGATGTGTGTTAACCGCGCTGACGGTAAGATTTTTGTGGTGACATTACAGAAACTTGTGCTGGCGAATGAATTGATACGGACGATTTTTATGGCGCAGGTCTGTATACATGGTTTGTTCGGCGCGGTTGAGCTTGCGTTTCAGAATGTTCAGAAGAAGAATCTTGAACTGATTTTTTCAGGTGTGCTCAGTTCGCCTGGAATCGTTTTTTCCTGCATGATGAACCAGCCGTATGCCTGCGTATATTATTTTTCGCTGTTTTTGATAAAAGTGCTTGTGTCATTGCGGACTGTTTAGGTGTGTACATCAGGTGATATGCACACTTGTATTTCAGCTGTATGAGGTGGATACATGACAGATCAGGAATCGTATGAAAAAAGTCTTGAACTTGCATATAATGTCTCTTAGTATAAAGAAACCTCTGTGAATTCGCTTTTGTGATTTTTTCGAGGTTTTCAAAACTATCCCCTTCCTTGGCGTGCAGCCGCTGCAGGGGCTTTTAAGAGGCGTAACTAAAAATGAATACATGTATGGTATCACTTTCGCTTGATGTTCAGGATTTGATTCAGAATTATTTGCCTGAGTATACGTGCGCCAACAAGAAGACAAAGTTCGAGGAGGCGCTCCGTATCTATAAAAACCAGACCGGGAACATCGGCGTTTCAAGATGGAAGTTCACCGGCGGGAAGCTCCCGCTTATGAAGAACGCCGTGAACGTTCAATTCCGTGATGACTATTTCTGCTACGATGACAAGGATTCGGCAGATACAAAGGTGTATTATCTGAATTACGCTGATCCGAATCTTTTCGGGTATTACGACAGCGACCTTTTTGCGCAGGACGAGATTCAGACGCTTGAGCACCCGCTTTTAGGCTCGGTTATGGAATACATCGACAAAAATGAGACCGAACAGCTGAAATCGCTCACGGAGGAAGACGGTGAGCCGACCCCGTATATCGTGGAAGGCGCACCGTACTGGCTCAAAGTTGTAACGAATCCTGTTCTTCCGACCGGCGAAGTCTTGAATCTCTACGGACGTAATTTCTGCCGTGCATCAAAAGAAATCCTTGATATCGCGGTAACGCCGGTTGTTGAAGAAAAAAAGAACAACATCATCGCGATGGCGGCTCCTGCTCTTGGTCAGGGCGAGTACAAGCGGAAACAAATCGAGCAGATTCTGAAAGCCGTCATCGCTGCATTTTCTGCGGCGGTCTCTCTGACCCGTGGAAAAAAGTGCGTGATTCACACGGGGAACTGGGGCGCAGGTGCGTTCGGAAACAACCGCGAGCTTATTTATCTTGCACAGCTTCTTGGTGCGAGCGCGGCAGGCGGGGCGGAGCTTGTATTCCACGCAATCAACGCAGACGATTTTGCCGTAGCACAGAAGAAGTTCGATGACTGGAAGGGAAGTGCGGATTTTGCCGAGTGTGTGGATTTCTTTGTGAGTCAGCATTACCTCTGGGGCAACGGTGACGGGAACTAAAGGCGGGCGATGAGGATTGATTTATGAAAAGTAGGTATTCTGATTTCAGCACAGAGGAGAAGGCTGAGTTTTTGAAAATTGCAGAGAAAATCGTGGAACTGCGGCTTACAGCTGAGCATGAGGGGCTTTTGGCTCTTGAAGTTCCTGTGGCGGAAATCGCAGACTGTGGCTTTTTCAAGAAGACTGAAAAGTTTTTTGCAAAAAGCCTGCTATCTTGTTATTGACGGCACAGAGAGTAATCAAGTTCGCTCGATTATGGAAATCTATATTGAAAACAGTGCGGAAACGCCGTTTGAAGTTCTTATTTTCAAGATGATTCTTGAGGGAGTTCTATTGCTTCAACTATCCGAAAGCGTTTCTGTGCTGATTGAGAAAATGGCAAGCTTTGCGGGCATTTTGGAAAGTGAAGAGATTGTAGAAAAACTCAAGGAAAAAGTAGGTGAAATCTCTCAAAACTATGAG
>CACZQF010000168.1 GCA_902783245.1 uncultured Spirochaetaceae bacterium
ACGTCTGCGACAAATATACTGCCAGAAGACTGGTTACAGCAAAGTGGCCGCGGCGACAATCAACCGTGACATAGACACGCTTAGGACTTATTTTCATGCGCCTCTTGAATTCGTCAGAAGCAGGGGCGGGTATTATTACTACACAGACGACAATTTTGATTTTGCGCTGAATGATATCTCCGCAGCAAAGACTCTGCTTTCAAGTTTCCGGCGTGATAGACTTTGTGGCAGACACTCAGGGAGTGGGAAAAAGCTCCCTTCTTGAATGCATTTTTTTTACACTCTCTCTATCACGATTTGATATCGACTACTGTTACCTTGGTATCAAGCGGGGCATAAAGCCGTGCAGGGAGTGTGCTATGAAAGCAAAGAAACTTAAGCTGGAATTCGAATATCTTAATAATGTATATTTCGAAGGTCGGCTGCAATCCATGGCCATCTACTTATAATGTGTATTAAGGAGATTTCGCTATGAAATGTTTTTTTGCTGTCGGCAGTCTTTGCGCTAAAACGTGCAAGGTAGTGAAATTCATTCCAGTGACTGGGAAAAGAGAATTCTTCTTTGGAAGAGCAGATTTTGATGGGAATATCCCGGATGGCGAATGTTTTGCTCAGATGAGCGGCTCAAGGTAGGCTTTCAGGCTGTCTACCGTGGTGAACACTTTGCCGGGGTTGATTTTTTCAAGGCCGGGAATGTCCGCAGACTCGCACCATGCGGCCGAAAAACATTCTACGCCGGCTTTGTGGGCAAGCTCCACGTCTGACAGCGCGTCGCCGATATAGACAAGCTCCTGCGGCTCAAGCTTATACTCGTCAAGCAGGTGCTTCATCGCCGTATGCTTTGACTGTGTGAACGGGTTTCCGCACTGCACGCTTGAGAATGTTGATTCCAGTCCCAGCTGGCGCAGCGACGTACGGCAGGTATGATCCGCCTTGCCGGTGATGAGCGCGATTTTAACGCCGCGCTCCTTCAGAAAGTCAAGCAGCGGCCTGATGCCGGGACTTGTCTGCAGATTCTGCGCCACGATTCCTTCGTCATACTTACGGTATAGTTCTTCCGTAGCTTCCTGCCACGAATCCGGTGTCAGGATACGGAATGTGCCTTCTTCATTCAGTCCGAATGTGCGGGCAATATCCTCATGGGAAAACGCTTTTTTTCCGTATTTATCAGCCACTTCTTTAAAGATTTTCAAGTACAGCGGCATTGTGTTTGTAATGGTGCCGTCAAAGTCAAAGGCAATAAGCTTAATCATACGTTCTGCTCCGTTCGTTGCTATATATTGCAGTGGCTTTCAGTACCCGCCGCAGTAGCGGTACCGAGCCCGAGCATTTCTTTCATGGTGCGCCAGCCGAGCACGGCGCATTTAACGCGCGCGGGCATGCGTGCAATATCCTGCAGCGCGGCCGCTTCGTCAAGCTCGGCGATCTGGTCTTCGGTGGCGGTGCCCTGAATCATGCCCATAAAAATTTCACCGTAGCGCAGCGCGTCTTCCTTAGATTTGCCGATCACCAGATCTAGCATCATGTCCGTTGACGCCTGAGAAACGGCGCAGCCGCTGCCGGTAAAGGAACCGTCAGTGATGATGCCATCCTGCACCTTCAGGTTGAGCACGATATTGTCACCGCAGGACGGGTTCACCCCCTGCAGCGTCAGGGTAGGGGAATCCATCGGGATTTTATGGCCGGGATTAATGTTATGCTCGTTCAGAATCTCCCTGTACAGCTCTTTAGTCTCCATAGCCCATCCACTTCCTTACGTTCTTAAGCTTGTCCACAAAGAATGCGGCCTGCTCTTCGGTATTGTACAGATAAACGCTCGCCCGCGCCGTAGCGGGCAATCCGAGGTATGCACCGAGCGGCTGCGCGCAGTGGTGTCCTGCCCGGATGGCGATATGCTCCGTATCAAGCACGGTGGCAATGTCATGCGGGTGCACGTCATCGATCGTAAAGGTAACGATGCCGCAGTGCCTGCTGCTGTCAGCGTTGCCGACCACATGCACATGGGGAATCTTTTTCATTTCTTCCATAAGGAATGCGGTCAGCGCGTTGTCGTGCTCCTGCACTGTATCAAGGCCGACGCCCTGCAGATAGCGGATGGCCGCCTCAAGACCGACCGCACCGGCGGCATTCACCGTGCCGGCTTCAAATTTGGCGGGCAGCTCTGCCCAGGTGGCATCCTGCCGCGTAACATACTCGATCATCTCGCCGCCCCGCAGGAACGGCGGCATGGCTTCAAGCAGCTTTTTTTTGCCGTACAGCACGCCGATGCCGGTCGGTCCCATAAGCTTATGGCCGCTGAACGCATAAAAATCAGCGTCAAGCGCCTGTACGTCAACCTTCATATGGGGAACGGCCTGCGCGCCGTCAACTACAATGACCGCGCCGAACCGGTGCGCGAGCGCCGCCACATCCCTGATCGGATTGGTGATGCCGAGCACGTTGCTCACCTGCGTGAGCGCTACGATCTTTGTCTTCGGACCGATCTTTGCGGCGAATTCCTCTGGCGCAATGACGCCCGTTTCCTTGTCGCATTCCAGATATACAAGCTCGGCGCCTTTCGCCTTGCACACCATCTGCCAAGGCAGGATGTTGGAATGATGCTCCATGATTGAGACGACGATTTCATCTCCGGCCTGTACGTTTGCCATGGCGTAGGTATAGCCGGCAAGGTTCAGTGACTCCGAGGCGTTGCGCGTAAAGATAATCTCACAGTCTTCTTTTGCGTTGATGAATTGCGCCACGGTATGGCGTGCGCCCTCGTAGGCTTCGGTTGCCCGTACGCTCAGGTCGTACAGTCCGCGCAGCGGATTCGCATTGTCACGCTCGTAGAATGTACGTATGGCGTCCAGTACCTGCACGGGGCGCTGGGTAGTGGCCGCGTTGTCAAAATATACAATTCCTTTGTTTTCTTCTGAGGAAAAAATCGGAAAGTCCTTGCAGAGATTATTCATTGTCAGCTCCTGCCGTACCGTCTACAGGCGCGGAGAATGCGCTGTCCACAAAGCTTCTGATCTGCTCCTGCAGCTGTCCGTCCGGTCCGTCGGGAATCAGGGAAGCCACGCTCTGTATTTTTGCGCGTGCGGCAAGCAGCTCCGCCTGCCTGCGGCTGATTCCGCGGCTGTTCATATAGAACAGCAGGTCTTCGCCAAGCTGGCCGATACTTGCGCCGTGCTCACCGGCTACGTCCTCTTCGCCGCACAGAATGAGCGGAATTGATTTATTGACTACGCCGGGGCTCAGCAGCAGCGTTTCCTCCTGCTCATCGCCGGTGGAGCCGCTGCATCCGTTACGGAAATCTATGGTGCCGCGGTATGTTTTAGCCGCGGTGTCTCTGACCGTCCCTTTTACCTGCATTTTGCAGTCGGTCTTTTTGCCCGTATGGACGGCTACATAGTTCATGTCAAGCTTCTGGGTGCCGCAGCACAGATAGCCGGTATCTGACTGGAAGCGTGAGCGCAGCTCCGGCAGCGCGGCGTTCACCGCTACGTACGAGGAGTCCGCGCCGAGCTCAAGCTGCGTTACGTTTACGAGCGCGTCCTCGGCGCAGATGCTGCTCGTGTCGTCGATATGCAGGAATTTGCTGCCTAAAAGCTGTACCTTGACCAGATGGATTTGTGCACCCTTGCCGGCGTAAAGCCATGTCTGGATACCGTGGAATCCGTCTGCGGTTTCTTTGCCTTCCGCCGAGTCATAGACCATGATTACGGTAAGCTGTGCGCCTGCCTCCGCCCTGATTATCTGCCGGGTATAGGATGCGCTGCCGCCGTTCATATGCCACCGCATGATAACGGGTGTCTGTACCTGTACGCCCTCGGCCGCGGTCAGCTCGCAGACCGGCGCATGCAGTGAATCCATGAGCGCAGTAAAATCTTTGCCTGCGGCCGAATCAAGGCCGGCAGCAGCTTGCGCCGATGAATTGAGCGTAACGCCCGCAGGAAGTTCCGAGATCTCAGGCAGTACGTTGCTGCCGCCTGCGTCGGGGGCAGTGCCCTGCAGAACCGCCCGGTTCATTTTAAGCCAGTTCCACGTGTTCACGGGCAGCTGGTTGATCGTAGTATTCAGTTCCATCACATCGTTCCTTTCATCTCAAGGCGGATGAGATTGTTCATTTCAACGGCGTACTCAAGCGGCAGCTCCTTTGAGACAGGATTTGCAAAGCCGCTTACGATCATGGCGCGGGCTTCTTCTTCGCTGATGCCGCGGCTCATAAGATAGTAGACCGCCTCGTTGGAAATGCGCCCGATCTTTGCTTCGTGACCTACATCCGCTTTGTCCGTCATGACCTGCATGGCAGGCACCGTGTCTGATCTGGACTGGCTGTCCAGCATGAGCGACTGGCATGAAACGGAGGCTTTGCTGCCCTCTGCCTTTTTGTCGATGTAGACCGCCGAGCGGTAGGTACTGATGCCGCCGCCTTTGGATATTGATTTTGTGGTGATGACGCTCGATGTATTTGGTGCCAGATGCACCATCTTTGCGCCGGTGTCAAGGTTCTGTCCGTTGCCTGCAAAGGTGACGCCCGTAAATTCTGCGCGCGCGCCGCGGCCGACCAGATCGCTTTCCGGGTACAGATAGGAAATATGTGAGCCGAACGAACCTGACACCCATTCAATCGTACCGCCTTCTTCTACGCGGGCACGCTTGGTGTTCAGGTTGTACATGTTCTTTGACCAGTTCTCTATGGTCGAATAGCGCAGGTGCGCGCCCTTGGCCACATACAGCTCCACGCAGCCCGCGTGCAGGTTTGCCACGTTGTACTTGGGCGCCGAGCAGCCTTCAATAAAGTGCAGGTCTGCGCCTTCGTCAACGATAATGAGCGTATGCTCGAACTGTCCCGCGCCCTTTGCGTTCAGACGGAAGTATGACTGCAGCGGAAATGACAGGTGCACGCCTTTGGGAACATAGACGAACGAGCCGCCTGACCATACTGCGCCGTGCAGCGCCGCGAACTTGTGGTCCGTCGGCTTGACCAGCTTCATAAAGTGGGTACGTACCATGTCGGCGTATTCAGGGCTTTTGAGCGCGCTTTCAAAATCAGTGTATACAACGCCTTCTTTGGCTACTTCGTCACGCACGTTGTGATAGACAAGCTCGCTGTCGTACTGCGCGCCTACGCCTGCCAGAGACTTCCGCTCCGCTTCGGGAATACCGAGCTTTTCAAAAGTATCCTTAATGTCCTGCGGAACATCCTTCCAGCTGCCCTGCATCTTAGTGTTGGGACGCACATAGGTCGCTATGTCCTCAATGTGCAGGCCGCTGATGTCGGGACCCCAGTCCGTTACATGCAGGTCGTTGTATATACCGAGACATTTCTGCCGGAACTCCCGCATCCACGGCGGGTCGTCCTTTTCATCAGAGATTTTCTTAACAATGTCAGGGGTCAGTCCTTTGCTGATACGGAAGAATTCCCCCTCTTTTTCCTCATAGCGGAAGTCATACATTGAACGGTCAATGTCACCTACCGCTGTTTTTTCCTGTGCTTCGGGGGAGCTCATACGGCACCGCCTGTGCCGGCAAGGTATTTTTCAAAGCCGTGCTCGTTGATTTCTTCCACCAGAGAGCCGTCGCCGCTCTTAATGATGGTGCCTTTGACCAGAATATGAGTGCGGTCCACATGCAGGCTTTCAAGAATTTTTGTGGAGTGGGTGATGATGAGCAGCGCGCCGTCCTGCTTTTCCTGATACGCCTGAATTCCCTTGCTGACCGTACGCACCGCGTCCACGTCAAGACCGGAGTCCGTTTCGTCCAGAATGGCGAACTTAGGCTTGAGCATAAGCAGCTGCAGAATCTCGGACTTTTTACGCTCGCCGCCGGAAAATCCTACGTTAAGGTCGCGTCCCGCATAGGATTCATCCATGCTCAGCATCTGCATGCAGGCCTTGAGCTCCTTCTGGAACTGGAACAACTTTACGCGTTCGCCGGTGCGCTGCTGCAGCGCGCTGCGGATAAAGGTTTCAAGCGTAATGCCCGGAACCTCAAGCGGATTCTGGAAGGACAGGAACATGCCCGCCTTGGCGCGCTTGTCGGCGGCCAGATCTGAAATATCCTGTCCGTCGAAAATGATGGAACCCTTAGTCAGCGTATAGACCGGATTGCCCATAAGAATGTTGCCCAGCGTGGATTTTCCCGCACCGTTAGGCCCTAAAAGCACATGTGTTTCACCTTTGTTGATGCTCAGGCTCAGGTCATGCAGAACCTGCTTTGCATCTATGTGTACCGTAATGTCTTTGACGTTAAGTAATGATTCAGCCATTCGCAGCCCCTAAAATGTCTATCTAAATAGTGGGTATCTTAATTACCTATAATATACGTATTGTATACAAAAAAGGCAATCTTTGGAATAGAAAAACAGCGAATAATGTTGTATTGACAACTGTTTAGACCGTCTGGCGCTTCAGTACCGAAATACGGTATACTGATACCGTAAAACCACGTGCCGGCCGTCTCCGTACGGTACTGCCGTGTTTTAGGAGGTGGCGGGAGGCTGCGGTCTGCTGAGTCGTGCAGTCAGCCGCCATTTTGTCCCGACCGAGGTCGGGGCTGAAGTCTGGAGGGTATATTATGAAAATGAGAAAACTGGTTGTTTCTTGTGTGCTTCCGCTTGCGTTTTGTGCCGCAGCGGTTTCTTTTATCGGCTGCGCTTCATCTTCAGGCGTTACTGCCGGCGCGGAGGCAGTGCAGCCTGCCGAACCCGTTACGGCCGCTGTAAGCAGCATCAGCAAATACGGTAACTGCTCGCTTTCGCTTACGGCTGAAACGCTCGCGGCAAACGGTATTGAGGCAGGCGATCTGCTTTCCGTACAGGCGGGCGGCTATACAGGTACTGTTCCCTACGGTACAAACTACAGCGATGTAGAGCACGGAAAAGTGCTTGTCGTAAATTACAAGGGCGACATTCAGATTGCCGTGAACATGGGCAATTTCGCAAAGCTTTCGGGCGCTTCAGAGGGATCTGAGGTTACGCTCACACTTGCTGAAAAGGCTGGATATCTGAAAGAATACAAAATCCGTCAGCTTAAAAAGAGCGAAAAACGTGAGGACTATGCCTCTGATGCTGTATATGCGAACTTCCGTGCAGTACAGGCCGGCAGAATTGCCCGCAACAGACTCTACCGCGGCTGCAATCCGGTGGAAGGCGATGCCCGCTCCCCGTACTCCGATGCCCTTGCAAAGGAAGCGGGCGTGCAGGTTGTCATGAATCTTGCCGACACTGCGGAAGCCGCCGCCGGTCATTATGATGTGGCTCCGTACTATGCGTCTCTTATTGAAAAAGGAAACGTCATCTTCCTGAATATGGGCGTGTCATTTTCTGACCCTGATTTTATTGCTAAGCTGCATGACGGCCTTGTATTTATCTCCGAGCATAAAAACGGGCCGTATATGGTGCACTGCAAGGAAGGCAAAGACCGCGCGGGCTTTGTGAACGCATTGCTTGAGGCGCTGTGCGGCGCAACGCTTGAAGAAATGACGGAAGACTATATGCTGAGCTTTGAAAACTATTTTGGCGTACAGAAAGGTACTGAGCAGTACACGCTCATCGGTCAGACCATTCCCGACATGTTCAAGGCTATGAACGACGGAAAGAAGGTGACGAACAAGAACGTACAGGCCGTTGCAAAAAATTATGCCCTGAAAACGGTCGGCCTTACGAAAGAGCAGCTGGCTGCCCTTATCGAGGTTCTTGAAAAATAGCTTTTATATTGTTCCGTCAGGACAATACCGCATTTTTTTGCGTATCACTGCTTGACAAAAAAATGTAATGGCGGTATAACCATGACGAAAGCAACAAAGGCGTTGCAGAACATGGTGGTTCTGCAACGCTTTTTTTGTTTACCGGCAAAGACGCCGCGTACATTCCTGGAGGACGCTCCGGGAGCGTGCGCGGCGTCTTTTTTTTCACGGACATGCGTCCGTGCGCCGGAAACCAGATAAAGGAGCGCACAGTATGGATGAGGTTACACCGATCTTTGGAGAGAACGTTTTTAACGAAACGGTGATGAAAGCTCGGCTGCCCAAAGAAACATTCCGGCAGCTGATGAAAACGATTGAGGACGGCGAAAAGCTTGATGCCGGTGTGGCAACCGTCGTGGCGAACGCCATGAAGGACTGGGCTATAGAAAAAGGCGCCACGCATTATACACACTGGTTCCAGCCGCTCACGGGAATCACGGCAGAAAAGCACGACAGCTTTATTACGCCTACGAGCGACGGTAAAGTGATTATGGAATTTTCAGGCAAGGAGCTTGTACAGGGCGAGCCGGATGCATCCAGCTTCCCGAGCGGCGGCATCCGCGCCACATTCGAGGCACGCGGCTATACCGCATGGGATCCTACCAGCTATGCCTTCATAAAGGACGGCATCCTGTGCATTCCCACGGCGTTCTGCTCATATACCGGCGAAGCGCTGGATAAAAAGACGCCGCTGCTGCGTTCTATGCAGGCAATATCAAAGCAGGCGGTACGCGTTCTTAAACTGTTTGACGGAAACGAGGCGGTCACCAGCGTAAAGACAACGGTCGGCCCTGAGCAGGAGTATTTCCTTATCGACAAATCCGTCTATG
Source organism: uncultured Spirochaetaceae bacterium (assembly GCA_902783245.1). Lineage (GTDB taxonomy): Bacteria > Spirochaetota > Spirochaetia > Treponematales > Treponemataceae > Treponema_D. The sequence goes on from CACZQF010000168.1 coordinate 8,562, forward strand.
AAAAGCGCGAGGACCTTATTTATACAGGACGCACGCTCTTCGGTGCAAAGGCCCCTAAAGGCCAGGAGCTTGAGGATCACTATTTCGGCATGATCAAACCGCGTGTACAGGCATTTATGAAAGACCTGAACAAAGAGCTCTGGAAGCTTGGAATTCTGGCAAAGACCGAGCACAATGAAGTGGCGCCTGCCCAGCACGAGCTTGCGCCTATCTTCAGCACCACGAACATCGCCTGTGATCATAACCAGCTTACTATGGAGCTGATGCGGAAGGTTGCCGCGCGCCATGGCATGGTCTGTCTGCTGCATGAAAAGCCGTTTGCCGGCGTGAACGGCAGCGGAAAGCACAACAACTGGTCAATCTCCACGAACACCGGAAAGAACCTCCTTGACCCCGGTGCCACGCCGGAAAGCAACGCTCAGTTCCTCCTGTTTTTGTGCGCGATCATTAAGGCTGTGGATGAATATCAGGATCTGCTGCGCATTTCCGTGGCGAGCGCGGGCAATGACCACCGGCTCGGTGCGAACGAGGCACCTCCCGCCATCATCTCCATTTTCCTTGGCGACGAGCTTACCGAAATCCTTGACTGCCTTGAAAGCGGCAAGCCCTACGGCAAGCACGAAAAAGAAAAGCTGCAGATCGGCGTGACCGTTCTGCCCGAGTTCAACAAGGATGCCACCGACCGCAACCGCACTTCGCCGTTCGCGTTCACCGGAAACAAGTTCGAGTTCCGTATGCTCGGCTCAAGCGAATCAATCGCCTGCGCCAACGTGTTCCTGAACACTGTGGTTGCCGAGGAACTGAGCCAGTTCGCCGACGTGCTTGAGAATGCGTCTGACTTTAAGGCCTCGCTCCATGACCTGATCCTTACAACGATCAAAGAGCATAAGCGCATCATCTTTAACGGAAACGGCTATGATGATTCTTGGGTAAAAGAAGCTGAGAAGCGCGGTCTGCTGAACCTGCGGTCTACGCCCGAGGCATTGCAGCACATCATGGATAAAAAGAACGTGAAGGTGTTCGAAAAGTTCGGCGTATACAGCAACGTGGAGCTTGCGAGCCGCTACGAAATCCATAATGAAAACTATGCCAAGATTATTACGATCGAGGCAGAGACGATGCTTGAAATGTCAAAGAAATTCATCCTGCCTGCGGCAAGCGGATATGCGGACAAACTGGCCGGTACGGTCGCGGCAAAGAAGGCCGTCTGCGCCGACTGCGATGCAAGCTATGAGACCGAAATGCTTAAGAAGGTTTCCGCGCTTACTGCATGCATCTATAAAAAGACGGCACAGCTTGAAAAGGACGTGCTTGACGCAAAGCAGATAAGCGGCGCACCCGAAACGGCGTTCTACTGCCGCGAGCATGTGTTTGCAAGCATGAATGAGCTGCGTGCTGCAGCCGATGAGCTTGAGGTGATTACGCCTAAAGCGCTGTGGCCGTTCCCGAGCTACGGCGACCTGCTGTTCAGCGTACAGTAGGATTTGCTGCCGGCAGACGATGGCGGCGGTGTTTTTTACACGGCGATGGTGCCGGATCTATGATCAACGTCCGGACTGTCGCCATTTTTATTTTCGGAGGGTTTTTATGCAGGATATTTGGGGTGTATGGTTTTTAATCGGCGCCGCGCTGGTGTTCTTTATGCAGTGCGGCTTTGCGATGGTTGAGACAGGGTTTACGCGGGCAAAGAACGCGGGAAACATCATCATGAAGAATCTGATGGATTTCTGTATCGGTACGCCTATGTTCATGCTGCTCGGTTTCGGACTGATGATGAGCGAGAATTATTTTTTCGGCTGTATCGGAAAGCCGAACATGCAGCTGTTCACGCAGTTTGCAGAGCTTGACTGGTCAAGCTTTGTATTCAACCTTGTGTTCTGCGCCACCGCCGCTACAATCGTTTCAGGCTCCATGGCGGAGCGTACAAAATTCAGTGCCTACTGTATTTATTCAGCCGTGATTTCTGCGGTCGTGTATCCGATCGAAGCCGGATGGGTATGGAATCCTCAGGGCTGGCTTGCTGCAATCGGTTTTGTGGATTTTGCAGGCTCCGCAGCAATCCATTCCGTTGGCGGCACCGCCGCTCTGATCGGTGCGATTTTTCTGGGACCGCGCCTCGGTAAGTATGATTATGACAAGAACGGCAGGGTAACGAAGGTTCACGCGATTCCTGGACACTCCCTGACACTCGGCGCATTGGGCACGTTCATCCTGTGGTTCGGCTGGTACGGCTTTAACGGTGCCGCCTGTACCCAGCTTACGGGCGTAGGCGGTCTTGCGGCCGTGTTCACCACGACTACGATTGCCCCGGCGCTGGCATGCGTCACGACAATGCTGTATACCTGGATTAAGAACGGCAAGCCTGATGTTTCAATGACACTCAACGCTTCACTGGCAGGCCTTGTGGCCATCACTGCTCCGTGTGCTACGGTTGACGCCGCCGGTGCATCGATAATCGGCATCGTGGCGGGTATTCTGGTGGTGGTCGTGGTGGAAGGCCTTGACCTCAAGCTTCATGTTGATGATCCGGTCGGCGCGGTGGGCGTGCACCTTGCGAACGGCATCTGGGGTACGCTGGCGGACGGTCTGTTCAACGTAGAGGACGGTTTGTTCTATGGCGGCGGCTTCCGGCATCTTGGCATACAGGCGCTGGGCGAGGTGAGCATTCTGGCGTGGACTGCCGTCTGCATGATCATTACGTTCTGGCTGATTAAAAAGTTCCACGGCCTGCGCGCAAGCCGCGAGGAAGAAGTGATCGGCCTTGATAAGCTTGAGCACGGAATTGATTCCAGCTATGCCGGATTCATCATGGCACCGCAGGTTATGACGGAAGGTGAATCAGCCGCTGCTGCCGGAGCGGTTCCGGTGGAAAAGGCGATACCTGTGGCAAAGGCTACGTCCAGACCGGACGCTAAGTTCCATATGGTGTCAATCGTCACGCGGCAGAGCAAGTTCGATGAGCTCAAGGCAGCGATGAACGATATAAAGGTAACCGGCATGACGGTGACGAACGTGCTCGGCTGCGGCGTGCAGCACGGCCAGACGCAGAAGTACCGCGGCGTTCCCATGGATCTGACGCTTCTGCCGAAGATCAAGGTCGATATCGTGGTGAGCGAAGTTCCGGTCGACCTGGTGATTGCCGCCGCCAAGGAAGTGCTGTATACCGGCAACATCGGCGACGGAAAGATCTTTGTGTATGACGTTGAGAACGTTATAAAAGTCAGAACCGGTGAGGAAGGGTACGAGGCGCTGCAGGATTAGCGGCTCCGCCGGGGCTGCCCTGGAAAAGCAGGACAGCCCCTTGCTGATTGGAATTAAAGACGATGAGCCTTCTGACGCCCCCCTGTGCATGGTTTAAAGATACGCAGCCGGAAAGCAAAAATGCGGTTTTAAGCTTGTAAAACCTGAAGATTAAAAATAGAAAATATAATCTTTTTGTTGGTTCATTTGTGTCAAGAGCTTTTTATTTTATCGCATAATTTTTTTCCGAAAACAGTATAGAACGGCCTGCCAACGTAAAACGATAGAAAGATGCATCATCTGTCAA
>CACZQF010000169.1 GCA_902783245.1 uncultured Spirochaetaceae bacterium
ACTCAGGGCGGCGAACAATATGTCAGAAAATGATGTCCTGAAGGCAGGACAGAAGATAATCGTTCCCACCGCCGACATTACATCGGCGGCCGCACTTGCGGGCAGCGGCGTGGCTCCCGATACCGCCGGCCGCAAGACCGTGCCCTATAAAGTTCAGAAAGGTGACACATTCTACGGCATAGCCCGCAAAAACAATATGTCGCTGTCGGAGCTGTTCGCCATGAACGGTTTGGGAAATGACGCCGTGCTGAAGGCAGGGCAGGAGCTGCTGGTTCCTGCTCCGGGTACATCATCTTCCGCGCGGCAGCCGACAGCCGGCACTTCGTCAGGTTCCGCTGCCGGATCTTCATCCGGAACGTCTGCTGGTACTGTATCAGGTACAGTGTCCGCCGGCCAGAAGCTGCCCGACCTACAGAGCGCTGATCCGCGCACTTATGCTTCGGGCAAACAGTCTGACTCATTGCTCGTATGGCCTGTAAAGTCTCCGTCTGTGACCTATGTAAAGGGCAAGGTTTCTGGTGTGCAGTTGTCCGCCAAAAAGGACGAGGCGGTCACCGCGATCAGAGCCGGTACGGTCATGTACTGCGGCACCTACCGCGGATTCGGACAGGTTGTGTTCGTGCAGTCAAAGACAGGGCTCATCTATGCATATACGGGACTCGGTTCAATCAACGTAAAAAAAGGTGACTATGTGGTGTTCGGCGCGGAGCTCGGCATTGCGGGCGTTGATACCATCAGTCATAAATCGCAGCTGACACTTATGGTGTTTCAGAACGGTCAGCCCATAGATCCTGCAAAGGCACCGCGGGGTTGACGCCACCTCTACGGCTTCTGCACAGAGGCGGTGTCCTTAAGACACCTGAGAAACAGCTCCATACAGACACGCGCATCGTCATCGGCACGATGCGCGTTTTTTATTTGAATGCGCAGTGCGGCTGCCAGATACTGCAGCGTATGCTTAGGCGTAACGGGGTATGCCCAGCGGCTCAGAGCCAGTGTGTCAATAACTTTGTTCGTAAGCGGATTACGTGCGCACCGCGCAAGCTCCGCGTCGATAAAGCTTATGTCAAAGCCCGCGTTATGGGCTATCAGAATAGAATCCCCGATAAACTCAAGGAATCCGGGTAACACGTCTGCCGCGTGGGGCTTGTCACAAAGCATGTCATCGGTAATGTGTGTTATTTCGCTTACAAGCGGCGGAACGGGGCAGCCGGGATTGATCAGCGCTTCGTAAGAGGCGAGCACGCCTGTGCTGTCGAACCTGACGGCGCCGATCTGAATGATCGAGCCTGATTCCGGTCGCAGGCCGGTAGTCTCAGTGTCGATTGCCGTAAACACGCAGCCTGCGCGGAGCAGGCGGGCGGTCCGACGGAAATCCTTAAAAAATACAGCGTGTTTCATAACGGATAAGACATCTGCATCTGCATGCGCAGATACAGATGCAGGTGCCGGCAGGACACGCGCGGCGTGTCCTGCGTACGGCTAGTGCGCCGCGTCAAGCAGCGCATTGATTTCTTTTGAGATGGAGGCACACAGCGCGTCAGCTTCCTTGCGGGCTGAATCTACGTTGCCGCCTGATACGGGCACCGTACAGTTGATGTAGAACTTGATCTTAGGTTCCGTGCCTGACGGACGTGCGCTCACCACTGTACCTCCCTCAAGGAAGAACTGAAGCACGTTGCTCTTTGGCAGATCGAGCGTTTTTTTCTGGTCGGGGGCGGCGGGGTCAAACACAATACTCTGCTTGACGTCGCGGATGCACACGACTTTTTTGCCGCCGAGTGTTTTCAGACCGTTCTCGCGCAGGTTCGTCATGATGCCGCTCATCACAGCTTGTCCGGAAGCTCCCGGGAAATTCTTGGCGATAGCGCGGTCTTCATAGAATCCGTACTGCTTGAACAGCTCCTCAAGCCGCTCAAGAATCGATTTGCCCTGTGCGCGCCAGTACAGCGTCATTTCGGCGCACAGCGCGGCTGCAGAAACGCCGTCCTTGTCGAACACTTCTTTTTCAACTTTATAGCCGTAGCTTTCCTCAAGGCCGAACACATAGGTGTTCTTGCCGGTCTTTTCCATGTCCGCCTCGGCAGCCGCAATCCACTTAAAGCCGGTCAGGCACTCAATGAGTCTGACATTATAATCAGCGCAGATTTTGTCTACCATGGCTGTAGTTACGATGGAGCGGACAACCGCGGGATTCGCAGGCATGGTGCCGAATTCTTTGCGGCTCAGCAGGATATAGTCAAGCAGCAGTGCGCCCATCTGGTTGCCCGTAACGAGCACGAACTTGCCGTCCTTGCCGGGGAATGCGGTACCGAACCGGTCTGCATCGGGATCGGTTGCCATAACGCAGTCCGCCTTTTCCTTTTCGCCGAGCTCCACCGCAAGCTTGAGCGCAGGGGCTTCCTCGGGATTCGGCTTTTCCACCGTGGGGAACGCCCCGTCGGGCTCGCGCTGCTCAGGCACGGTGATCACTTTAAGCCCCAGGTCGCCGAGCACCTTTTCCACGTGCATGGCACCGGTACCGTGCAACGGCGTATAGACGATCTTAACGTCCTTTGCATGATCTCTGATAAGATCCGGGCGGAACAGCTGCGCCTTGCACATGGCCCAGAACTTTTCATCGATCTCTTTGTCGATGAGTACGATGCTGCCCGCCTTGACGCCTTCATCAAGCGTGATTGATTTTATCTGTGTTACGGCGTTCACCTCTTTGATAATGCCTACGTCATGTGGTTCAATGACCTGCGCGCCGTCGTTCCAGTACGCCTTATAGCCGTTGTACATGCGCGGATTGTGTGATGCCGTGACCACGACGCCGGTGTCGGCGTGCAGCTCTCTGATTGCATAGGAAAGCTCGGGCGTGGGGCGCAGCTTGGTGAACAGATATGCTTTGATGCCGTTGGCGGCAAAGATGCATGCCGTGGCCTGCGCAAAAACGTCAGAATTCATACGGCTGTCATAGGCGATGACGGCGCTCAGCGTACCGGCCTTAGCCTTGTCGGGGAACGCCTTTATCAGATAGTTTGCAAGTCCCTGTGTGGCCAGATTGATTTCCAGCGTGTTCATGCGGTTCGAGCCGCCGCCCATGATACCGCGCAGTCCGCCGGTATCGAATTCAAGCGTCTGAAAAAAGCGGTCCTCAAGCTCCTTCATATCATCGGCCGCCACCAACTTTTCCACTTCAGACCGGAACCGGGCATCCTTTTCCTCTGCAATATATGCCTCGGCACGCTTTAAGATTTCTGTTCTGTCCATCACGATACTCCTTTTATGTCATTGTAAGGCTTCCGCACGGCCGTACTGCGGCGGCAGGCTGAAGCGGTATTGTCAGCTGCATGAAGCGTGTCGCCGGAACTACTCTCCGGCGTCTGCGTTCTCCAGCATCTGCGTTTCCCATTTAAGCAGGTCGGCCTCCCGGTCGGGATAGCTGCCCTTTACGTCGCACATGATGCGGAATACCGGCTCCGTACCGGATCCGCGCATCCAGATAAACGCCGCGGGACGGTTATCCTTATCGTAGAAGATGATCTTCAGGCCGCCGCGGCCGCTTATGCCGTAGTCGGTGATATCCATGGTCTCTACGGTACCGTTCGTCGCCACGGCCTTATAGGAATAGATGCCGTATTTTTTCTGCAGGTTAACCTGCTTTACGTTCCATTCCTTTATGAATTCGTTCTGGAACCGCCGTTTCAGAAGCGCATGGTCCTGCGTCTTGATGTGAAGCAGCGCCCGCTGCTCGGAAACGCCGGTGGTCACATAGACCGGCAGCGTTTTGATCACCTGCGTGAGCGTGATATGCTCGGCGGCGGAGTAGGGCGTGCCTGAATTCTTACACCAGATTTTATACAGACCGGGGAAGTTGTCGTTGTTGTGCAGCACAAGCAGCTTGATGAGCGCAAAGATCGTGTTGATGGGGTCACGCACCGCCTCAGGATGGGTGATGTTGCCGCCGTTGGAACCTTCGCCGAGAATGCGCACCGTATAGCCTTCGGCACGCTTCTGGCGTGCCAAATTCACGACGTTTGCCTCGCCGACTTCCGCGCGAAACACACGCGCTTTGAACGCAGCGGCGATGTCCTCTATACGCATGGACGTGGGGCAGTTCACCACCACCGCGGGCTTATAGTCCGCTGTGGTGCGGTTACGCCAGGAAAAGAATGCAAGCTCGGACAGTACGCTCAGCGAAAACACTTCCTGCGCCTTCAGTATGGCCGCGCGCTTGTTCTTTTCGTCCCAGTACACAATGTTGCCGCGGTCGCCGTCGCAGTCGGGCATATAGCCGAGCACCGCATCGGTGTGGCCTTCCTTCTGCAGCCGCTCCATCTCCTTGGCACACCAGACAAGATTCTCGGGCTCCGGGATAATGCCGTGGGCGATTTCGCCCGGCTTATCATGTATAGTGTAGAAATTGATGCCGCATGATTTGAACAGCTCCCGGTCGATGGAGAGCGTGCGCGCGGAACCGTTCATGTCGCACACTACGCCGATGTTGTATGCATGCGTGCATGATTTAAGCAGCGAAAAAAAATCGCTGATGACGCTGCGGTTTTCAGAGCCCGCGATGACCGACTCTATGAACGAGCGGTAGGCCGCAAGCCCTTCTTTCTTTGCCGCGGGCGTTTCGTTGTAGACCCATTCAAGATCGTCCGCGCTGCATTCCGCGGCCAGACTGCGGATCCGCTGCTCCGCATCGGGAGCCGCGCAGCGTTCCTTGAACGTCTTAACAAGCTTTGCATTTTCCTCGGCGCAGACAACACCGCCGTCATGCAGGCCGAATTTTATGCCGTTGTGGCCGATGGGATTGTGGCTTGCAGAAATGTAGATAAAGCCGTCAAAGCTGCGGCTGAACGCCATAATTTCTGGCGCGGCATTCACGCCCACATATTTTACGGCCACATGCTTTGCAAGCAGCACGCGGATCATGGCGTCTGCGATCTCAGGCCCCGTAGGGCGCGTGTCGATGCCGCAGACAAGACAGATATGTTCTTTACCGGTCTGCTCCCGGATATAGTCAGTAAAGGTTTCCGCCGCGAGCATTGCAAGGGCGGTGTTCTCCTCACCGATTTTTGAGTCAGCGTCGTTCTCATTCCCGGAGACCGCAAAGACTTTGCGCCAGCCGGATGCCGACAGAATCAACTTATTGAGGTTAACCATATACAAGTATCATACCATGGAAAGCAGTGCGCTTCAAGAAAATAGCGTGTAAATTTACGCCGCTTGCAGAAAGAAAAAGACGCCGCGCTGTCGGCCGGAGCCGCAGCGTAGATTCCCGGACGTACGGATACATGACGGGACGCTGCGGGGGAATATTTCTTCTGCCCGAGAGGTGATCGTATGGGATCTACCGTATCCCTTTCAGCTCTTTCTTCCGGGTGTACATGAGCGCGTCAGCGCGTTCGAACACAGCTTCTATCGTGGTGTCGGCGCCGGAGTCGTAGTCTGACAGGCCTGCCGCCACGACCACGCCGCCGTGGTCACGGTTGTACTCGGACTGGGCGTTCAGTTCGCGCATGATTTCATCGCGGTGCTCGTAGTCATGGCCGCTCAGTACGGCCACGAATTCATCGCCGCCGATGCGGAATACGGGGCTGTGCTTGAACAGCACGCAGATCATGCGGCAGGCTGATTTGATGTATTCATCGCCTGCCTTATGTCCCTGCGTGTCATTCACCTGCTTGAGGCCGTTCACGTCGCACACCACCACGGCGAACGGCTGCGTGTCGCCGTCAGCAAGACGGCCGTTCTGCCTGCTCTCGTATTCCGTAAATGCGTGCTTGCTTTTTACGCCGGTGAGCGGGTCGGTGTTCGCTATGGTGCGCGCCTTGCCGAGTTCCTGCTCATGTGCAGTTTCCCGCTTCTTAAGAATCATAAAATTACTTACGAGCATGGTCACCGCCAGTGTGAACAGCGCGATGACGATGAACGTGCTGCGCATGTTGACAAACTGGATCGTGCGCATGGCGGACTGCATGTACGCTTCCTCGCCCCATGTATATGCCTCTGCGTCTGCCAGACCATGGGTGAACTTAAAAATGCTGTCCATGGCGTCGCGCATCGCCTTTTGGTTCGATACTGCCATCCAGATGAGCGACAGAATGAGCACGAACGTAATGAGCGCGATCCACACGATGACGGACCGGCCGAACCTGCCCGTGCGGTCATGCTTTATGATCTGATGGAATACTACGAATCCGAGAATCGCCCATGACGTGAACAGGAAGTGCGCCTCCGGCGTGATGGTACTTACAGAAAGCGGGGTGGGAATGATGAGGAAGATGCCGAATATGATCATGAGCACCATGCCCGCAAGCCCCGTGTGCGTCTCAAGCGTTCGGCGCTCCTTTCGGGCAGTTCTCCACGCGGCACAGGAAAGCATGCCGTAGATGATCGTTGCGCCGATGGTGGTCACGTCCACGATCCAACCGATGGCGGTACGTCCGATGAACGGCACCAGCAGGGACACCGTCGACACGATGAATACGGCGTTCTCCGGAATGTGTGCGCCGTTAAGCTGCGCGTATCTGGCAGGAATCACGTTGTCCTTGGCAACAGAATACAGCAGACGGCTCAGCGCAACTATGTTGCCGATAAGGCTTGTCACGATGAGCGCGAGCAGTGCGAGCATGAGCAGCGTGATGCCTGTGCGGCCCAGATACTGCTCCGCCGCATAGAAGGGCGGCAGAGCCTTTATGCCCTGTATCCTGTCCAAATTCCGCAGGTACTCGAACCAGCTGGCGTATTCCGGCGGATAAGCGGATACCGACAGCAGGATGACAAGGATATACAGCGCCGCGGAGGTGAGCACCGCCGCGCACAATATGGAGAATGATTTTTTGTGCGGGAATGAAAATCCTTCTACGGAATGAGAGATGCTTTCAAAGCCGATGAATGCCCACGGCGATATGACGGCGATGAATGAGATCTGCGTAAAGGCAGCCCTGTCCGGTATGAACGCGGGTGCAAGGCTGAATCCTGCGCCCGTATGCCCGGCGAGCGCGGCGGCCGCACAGACGGTGATGGCGAGCGTGAACAGCACCACGAGCGCGAGCGCTATGCGCGCGGTGGTGCGCTTGCTTTTACTACAGAGCAGGCCGGTGAGCATAATGACGGCTCCGGTGAGCAGCGCCTCTCCGAAGTATACGTCATTGCCGAACAATGTATAGAGCCTGCCGAAGCGGAATACATCGCCGAAAAAATATCGCGCGTACAGCGGCAGGCTCGTGGCGTTCGCCCAGAACATGGCTATGTATGTAAGGCTCAGAAACCATGCGCTCAGAAAGCCGCAGTCAGGCCCCAGGTACCGGCTTGTGTAGCTGTACACGCCGCCCGCGTCGGGGCAGCTGTTTATCAGTAAATGGTAATTGCGGCTGATGATGAGCATGACCAGCGCGCCGATGAGCAGGCCCGCTATGCTGCCCGCGGGGCCTGCATGGAGCAGATAGGTGTTTCCAGTAACGACGAATGAACCCCAGCCTATGCTGGTACCCACTGCAAGTGCCCACGCGGTTCCGGGTGACAGATACATGAGCAGTTTAGAGCTGTTTTCTTGTGTTTGTTCCATAAGCATCGACCTGAAAGCGCATGCCGCAGGCATCTTCTGCGCGGCTTTCCTAAAAAGTATACCACACTTTCGGTAAAAAGAAAGGAAGTTGGTATGAAAATTCGGAAACCTATTCCCATGAATCCGCTTTTTTATTATTATTACGGTGTGAAATATGTTGATTTGGAATTGCCGAAAGCCGGCGACACCGTTGCGGTGGGAATGTCCGGCGGCGTTGACTCCACGCTTACGGCGCTGCTGCTGAAAGAAAAGGGATGCCGGGTTATTGGCGTTACCATGTCGTTGTGGAAGGGCGATCTTCCTCCGCTGCCCGACGGCACCAAACTGCACAGCTCCTGCTACGGTCCCGATGAGGTGGAGGATATTGCCCAGTGTACAAAGCTGTGCGCGCAGTACGGCATTGAGTACCATGTGATCGATGTGAAGGAGCAGTACCAGAAGGAAGTACTTGAATACTTCAAGGCCGAGTACCGCGCGGGACGTACGCCGAATCCGTGCATCCGGTGCAACAGCTTTATTAAGTTCGGGGCGCTGCTGCAGGGTGTCCGGCAGGCCGGAATTGAGTTCGACTATTTCTGTACGGGGCACTACGCCAAGATCGTGCGTCCCGAGGAAGGTCTGTGGGGAACGAACCTGCGGCCTGCCATGATCGCGTGTGCAGCCGACGCCACGAAGGATCAGGCGTACTTTTTGTACCGCATACCGTCGGAAACGCTTGAGAAGGTACGCTTTCCGCTTGCGGGCATGACGAAAAAGGAAACGTTCGCCATGGCGCGGGAGCGCGCGCTGACGGCCGCCGAGCGGCCTGAAAGCCAGGATTTTATCCCGCCTGAGTATTTTGACTATCTGTTCGCCGACAAGCCGTCGGTGCCCGGTGATATCATAGATCTTGACGGCCACGTGCTCGGCCGTCACCGGGGAATCGAGCACTATACGGTAGGGCAGCGTAGGGGGCTCGGCGTCAGTTCGTCCCGTCCGCTGTACGTTCATTCCATCGATGCGGAGCGGAACCTTGTGGTGCTCTCCGAGGATACGGCGCTGACGGCCTGCGGGCTCATCGCCGATGACTGGGTGTGGCCCGCTGGTGCGGTGCCGCAGGAAGATTTTGACGCGCTCGTAAAGATCCGGCTTGCGTCACGGCCGGTACCCGCACGGGTGGAGCGCATGGATGGCGGCTCGTTCAGGCTGCTGTTTTCGGAGCCGCAGCGTGCCGTTGCTCCGGGGCAGTCCGCCGTGCTGTACCGTGACGGCGTGATCGCAGGCGGCGGTATTATAACGCGCCCGCTGTACGCAAAGGAGCTGTGACAGCTCCATGACGGCAGCCTCGGAAACTGCGCATGCGGAATCCGGTGGTGCCCTGCAAGGATGTGCTTAAATTGACAGGCAGCTTTTTAAGCGCCGCCGGCTGATGCTGCGGTGAACAATTTTTCTGTCTGGAGGAGTTTATTATGAAAAAGATGGTGTATGCGCTTTCACGCGCTGCAGTGGTTCTTGCGGCGGCAGCTGTGCTGCCGGTGTGGGCAGGCGGTTCAAAGGATAAGAGCGTCATTACGGTGGGAGCGACTCCCGAGCCGCATGCTTCTATCCTGAATGAGATTGCGGGCGATCTGGCCGCTCAGGGAGTTACGCTCAAGGTGCGTGAATTCACTGACTATGTTACGCCCAATGATGCGGTTGAGTCCGGCGATATCGATGCCAACTTCTTCCAGCATGTTCCGTACATGGAATCATTCAACAAAGAAAAGAAATATCATCTGGTAAGCGTGGCAGGTATCCATGTGGAGCCTATCGCACTGTATTCACGCAAGTACAAGGCGCTGGCCGGCATTCCTGACGGCGCTTCCATTGCGATTCCTAATGATCCTACGAACGAAGGCCGTGCGCTGCTTCTGCTGCAGTCTGCAGGACTTATCAAAGTGGACGCAAAGGCAGGCCTGACCGCCGTTCCTACTGACGTGACCGAGAATACCCACGGATATAAATTCAAGGAAATCGAGGCTGCCTCGCTTCCGCGCGTGCTTCCTGACGTTGACGCGGCTGTGATCAACGGCAATTATGCCATTTCCGCCGGTCTGACCGCCGCCAAGGACGGCCTGCTTGTGGAAGGCGCTGAGTCACCGTATGTGAACGTGCTCGTAGTGAAAGCCGGAAATGAGAATGATCCTAAAGTGCAGGCGCTGGTCAAGGTGCTCAAGAGCCAGAAAGTAAAGGATTACATCAAGAAGCGGTATCCCGACGGCGACGTCGTGCCCGTATTCTAATCCGGCAGTAAAACGGTCTCCAATCTCGTTTACGAGTAAAAAACAAGGGCGGAGCCGGGGAGGACAACGCACAGCTTCTGCACCCCTTGAAAGGGGGAGGCTGTTGTGCGATCGGTCTCCGCGGCAGGAACCCTTGTTTTTTTGTTTAAATGGTTTTGTGCAGTTTTACTGCACGTTGATAGTATAGGATACGGTGGCCGTGCTGCCCAGAATATCGTACAGGATTACCGAGATCACGTTGCGTCCCTTGGTGAGGTTTATGTCGCCGAGCAGATGCTTCTTTTCGTCAGGGTAGACTATTTCTGCCGGATATGATTTTGTTCCTGAGACACAGATACGGTTGTATTCCTGCCGCAGTATGTCGTAGCTGATGGTTTCGACCACGGTTCCGTTTATGGACAGCGTGGTTTTGTAGGGCACGGGGTTTTTGCTTGCGGGCGGCTTTACCTGCTCGTAGATGCGGTACCGTCCGGCCTGCAGTGTCTGGGTTACGCGGAAGTCATATTCCGTACCGTCCTTGTTGACGGCTGACAGGCTTCCGACGGCAAGCTCGCGCTCCTTGCTGATGCGCGGCATAAGGACGCGGGGATTGATGGCGGTGCGCTGCTTTGTGTCGATAACCTGAAATTCAAGGCTGCTCTGGTTGTCACGCCAGCCGGAGTCTCCGCTTGTGCCGAGCGGCGTGCCGCCTTCTACGGTAGAAAGCTGCTTGATGTCGGCGGGCAGGGATTCCGCGTCCAGATTTCCGTACACGGTGAGCAGGTTGTCCTTATGGGCGATAATGACGGCGTTTCCGAGCGTGGAGTTGAACCAGCCCTGATCTCCGTCATGCTCCGTGATCACGCCGATGACAGTTCCTTCCGCTGCGACGCGTATGTCCGATGAATCCTGGAAAATAAGCGATTTATTGATGGTGCTGCCGCGGTTCTGTCCGAAGTATGAGAAAAATGAGTCCGCCTGCACGTCCGGCTGCGGCCAGTCAAAGGCGTACAGCGAAATCAATGCGGCGGAAATTACAGCAGCTGCAGGTATGATTTTTTTCATGGTAACCGTCCTTAGTTTTTGGTGAGCGCAAGCCGGGAAATCTGCATGTCCTTGCCGACAAACAGCGAGTCATCGTTGGTAAGAATGAACGCGGAGCTGGCAGTGAATGAGAACGCACCGAGCAGATCGTCGGAAGATTCCAGTACGGACACGGTGTAATCGGAACCTTCGTGGCTCAGCACGTATGCGGTACCGTCCGCGGGAGATTCTTCGATGGCTGAGATCCAGCCCTTTATGGGGAATTCTCTTGTTCTGCCGGTGTCGCAGTGCACGATGCCGAGGCCGCCCGGATAGTTGTAGTACAGTATGGAACTGTCCTGGCTGAATTTTACGAGCACCTGGCTTGTTTGGTCGGTGTCAAAGTATTTGAAAAACGAGATCACGCTGTGCTGCTCTCCGCGCTTGGCAAGTACTACGCGCTGATGGTGCAGGCCTGAGATACAGGCTATGTATTGGCCGTCGGGCGAAAGCGCGGCTCCCAGAATGATGGAGTAGTCGCTGCCGCCCGGGCTGAATTCCTGCAGGATGTTTCCGTCATGGTCGAATGCGATGAGCGTGCCGTCGGCGAATCCAGCGGCGCAGCCTGCGTCGCTGGATGAAAACGCGGTGATCGGCGAAATATTTTCATAGCGCCATTTTTCGCTGCCGTCCTCGTTGCACTGCATGAAGGATGAGCCGCCCGGCAGGAACTGGTAGATCTGATCTTTTGAAAAGAACGGGAATCCGCTCTGCTTTATCGTACCGGCCTGGCTGCCGTCGGTCGCATAGAAGGGTATCGTAGTGGCGTCGCCTGAGTACTGAGTAAAGAATGAGTTTGTGATAGTCGCCTTGTAGGGGAAGGTGATGGAAGAAACGATGCGGCCGTCCTCCGTAAAATACCCCATGATCTGTCCGAGCTTGTACGGAAGCAGCTGCTTTCCGTCCGCAGGCTCGATGGGCTGCTGTATGTTTATGGTCCAGGCCGGAGTCATCTGCAGCTCATGCGCCAGCGGGCGCGCCGCAAAAACGATATATATAATGGACAGAATGCCGATGCAGGTGATGAGCATAAGCGTCGATTTTTTTAGTTTCATACTAAAGCATGTTATAGTAATGAAATATACCTGTCAAGCAATATGCATGCCGGTACAATCGTATATGCGGGGGTAAGTGTATACTGTAACGCTTGACAAAATAACGCAAACATTGCAAAATATGCAAAATCAAAATCAGGAGATTGTCGTGGAAGACGATATTCTTACTATTGAAGAAGTTGCAAAATATTTGCGTGTTTCAGAGCGCACTGTATATGACTGGGCACAGAAAGGCGAGATTCCTTCCGGTAAAATCGGCACGGTATGGCGTTTTAAGAAAACAGAGATAGAGAACTGGGTGAATGAGCGTCTGTCTTCGGGCGCACGTTTTTCTACAGCGAATACCACGGTGCAGGTAAAGAATATTCTTTCGCCCGAGCGGATCGTTTTTGTGGAGCATGTGACAAAGCATGACGCGCTCGTGGAGCTTGCCGATAATCTGAGCACTGCTCCCCAGATTAAGAACTCTCAGGAGCTTGTTTCTGAAATCCTTAAGCGCGAGGAGCTTATGTCCACGGCCATCGGACGCGGCATAGCGATTCCCCATGTGCGCCTTTCATCCGTGACGGATCTGGTCATGTCGGTGGGTCTGTGCAGAAAGCCCATCGCTGACTTTCAGGCCATCGACGACACGCCGGTCCGCCTGATCATCATGATCGCCGCCGCCTATAACCAGCATTCATATTATCTGCAGACGCTTTCATTCTTCAGCGCGCGGCTGAAAAACCAGCTGCTCCGCGATTCTCTGCTTGCTGCCACAAGTCCCGAGGATGCGTACGCGCTGCTGACAAAAGACTGAGGTGGCGGGAGGCGGCAGTCTGAGATGTCGTGCAGTCAGCCACCATTTTGTCCCGACCAAGGTCGGGTCTGAGTCCTGCGGGC
>CACZQF010000170.1 GCA_902783245.1 uncultured Spirochaetaceae bacterium
ATTGCATTATTTGATGCATGATACAATGCATGGCGGGCAGGTGTGTAGTCCGCCTAAGGGGACTTGTGCCTTTGGGCAATGCCGCGATGCGGATTTTTTAAGGAGTTGCTATGGCTGGATCTGCAAAAGATGAGATGGATTTTACGATTGAGCAGCTTGGGCCGTGTAAGATTCAATCACCGATTGAACTTTCTCATGTGCATGGAGATTTCCGTGCTAACTATGTACGTAATGATTCTTTTGTTCGGGAATCAATTGCGGTGTACGGTGATTTGGAGACAAAGACCGCGCTGGACAAGACTAATCTGATGGAGAAGGCCGGCCCGCGCGAGCTTATTTATTTTGATCCTGTGCATGTGAATGCGGCGATCTGTACCTGCGGCGGTTTGTGCCCCGGTTTGAACGATGTTATGCGCGCTATCGTGCGCTGTCTGTACAACCGTTACGGCGTGCGCCGTATTAACGGATTCCAGTTCGGCTACAAGGGATTCCTGCCTGAGTATCAGTATCCGGTGGTTCCGCTTACTCCTGATATGGTGGATGAAATCCATAAAATCGGCGGTTCGTTCCTCGGTACCAGCCGCGGCGGCGGCAACCGTGTTGTTGATATCGTTGACTGCATCGAGCGTCAGAATATCAACCAGCTGTATGTGCTCGGTGGAGACGGCACGCAGCGCGGCGCCTATGACATTGCCTGCGAGATTGAAAAGCGCGGAATGAAGTGCGCTGTTATCGGTATTCCTAAGACTGTGGATAATGATTTTGAATTCATTGACCGTTCGTTCGGTTTTGAGACTGCGGTTCAGCAGGCCAAGGACGCGGTGACGTCCATCCACATGGAAGCGCACTCACAGATTAACGGTATTGGTCTTATGAAGGTTATGGGACGTGAGTCCGGCTTTATTGCCATGGCTACTGCACTGGCAAGCCATGAGGCTAATTTCTGTCTGATTCCTGAAGTTCCGTTCGATCTGGACGGTCCTAACGGATTCCTGGCGCATCTGTCAAAACGTCTGAAAGAACGCCACCATGCGGTTATTATCGTTGCCGAGGGCGCCGGTCAGGATCTGCTTGACGCGACGAACCTGAAGGATGATTCCGGTAACAAGCGGCTTGCGGATATCGGTACATTCCTGCGCGACAATATCATTGAATACTTTGCCCGCAGCAATACGCATATCAACCTGAAGTATATTGATCCCGGCTATCAGATCCGCGCTGCGGTGACGAATGCCAACGATTCTATCTACTGCGAACGTCTGGGCAACAATGCGGTGCATGCCGCCATGTCAGGCCGTACCAAGATGGTGGTCGGTCTGGTTCACGGCAAGTACGTGCACCTGCCTATCAAGATGGTGACCAAGCAGCGCCATTATGTGGATCCCGAGGGCTCCATGTGGCGTGATGCGCTTGATGCCACCGGCCAGCCGATCCTGATGGTGAACAATATCAACACCATTGAGGAGCGCGTGGCAAAGATGCGCGATAAATAATAGACCGGTCTTTTAAAACAGCAAGGGCGGAGGTTGTCCCGGAAGGGAGCCTCCGCCCTTGTGCGTTTATGAAGAAGCAGTCTAGTCGCTGCGTCTGACTTTGAATTCTATTTCCGGCTGGGCTTCAGCGCGCTGC
The DNA here is from genome assembly GCA_902783245.1 of uncultured Spirochaetaceae bacterium. Lineage (GTDB taxonomy): Bacteria > Spirochaetota > Spirochaetia > Treponematales > Treponemataceae > Treponema_D. The sequence continues at coordinate 1,630 of CACZQF010000170.1, forward strand.
ATGCGCTTTTTGTATTTTTTGTAGAGCTGCTCCTGCGCGCGTACAGGCTCTTCGTTTTTGCCCGGGGTACGCAGCTTCCATTCACCTGTACTCTGCAGCTCGTGCGCATGGGTATTGTCCGCAAAGTACAGCTGCAGGGTGTGGTAGATTTCTTTGAACAACGTGCGGTCAAGAACGGGGAACATGAGTTCCACGCGGCGGTCCAGGTTTCTGTTCATCCAGTCGGCGCTGGACAGATACAGTTCGGGTGCGCCGCCGTTCTGGAAATAGAATATGCGCGAATGCTCCAGGTAGCGGTCAATGATTGAAACCACGGAAATGTTTTTGCTCATACCTTCTATACCCGGCACGAGCATGCAGATGCCGCGTACGTTGAGCATGATACGCACGCCGACGCGGCTTGCGTCGTACAATGCGTCTATGACTTCCTCGTGGCACAGGTTGTTCATCTTTGCCATGATGAGCCCGGGGTTTTCGGGCGTGGACAGCTCTATTTCGCGCTGGATCATGGCCAGTATGTTTGATTTGAGGGTAACGGGCGCCATGGACAGGTATTTCATGGACTGAATGGCCGAATAGCCTGAGATGATGTTGAAGAACTGCGTGGCATCGTTCGCTATCTGCAGGTTGGTGGTGAACAGCGACAGGTCTGAGTAGAGTCTGGCAGTCTTGGTGTTGTAGTTGCCGGTGGACAAGTGCACATACCGCTTGATGCCGCCGTTTTCGCGGCGCATGACCATGAGGATTTTGGCATGTACTTTGTAGTTGACGATGCCGTAGATGACGGTGACGCCCGCTTTTTCAAGCTGTGCCGCCCATCCTATATTGCGTTCCTCATCGAACCGGGCCTTTACTTCCACAAAACAGGTTACCTGCTTGCCGTTGTTGGCGGCGCGCAGCAGAGCCGCTATGATGGGCGAATCGCTTCCGGTGCGGTACAGCGTCATTTTTATGGCCAGCACGTCCGGGTCATCGGCTGCATCCGCAATGAACTGCACCACGGGCTGGTATGATTCGTAGGGTACATGCAGCAGCAGGTCTTTCTGCTTGAGCAGGTCCCAGTACGGTTCTTCAGGCGGCTGGTAGAAGTGCTGCCACGCGGGGTAGCGGAGCTTTCCTTCGCTGTCGGCGTTATGAATGTCCTGCAGCGTAGCAGGATCAAGGATACCCTGCACTTGATATACAGCATCGGGCGTAAGGTCGAGCTTCTGTGTGAGCAGCGACAGAATGGCGGGACTTGCGCCGTTGCATACGAGCCTGACGGCAAATGATGCGGTCTGCCGCTGCAGCAGCACTTCCTCCATGGCGTTCAGAAAGTTGCCGGAATCTTCATCTACGGAAAAGTCTGCGTCTCTGGTTACTTTAAAGAGCATGGTCTCCGTGACGGTAAAACCGGGAAAAAGCTGCGTGCCGTACTGTATGATCAGATCATCGACGAGTGCGAATGATTTGTTCTTGGTCTGCTCGGGCAGCCACAGCACACGCGGCAGCCCCGATGGTACCTGTACGATTGCTATGAACGGCTGGCTGGTGTCGTAGCCGGGAATATCGCTGAACGGTTTGATGCCGTGCATCGGGGCGAGCAGGAATGCCGCATAGAGCTTGAGGTTGACGATGGAAGGGAAGAAATCTCCCTGTATGCGCAGCGGTGTCAGCAGCGGGAATATGGTGGACTTGAAATAGTCCTGCGAAAATTCTTTCTGCTCCTGCGTAAAATCCTTGGGCGGTACGTAGCATATGCCTTTTTCAGCAAGGGCAGGCAGTATGTCCTTGGTCAGGCACTGGTACTGCCTGTGCATGATCTGATGGCTGCGTGCTGAAATCTGTCTGAGCAGCTGCGACGGCGTAAGGCCGGAGCTGTCGCGCTGCAGAGAATCGTTGTTCTGCTGCCGCATGATTGAGGCGACGCGCACCTGAAAAAATTCATCGAAGTTGCTGGACACGATGGCAAGAAACTGCAGCCGCTCCAGAACGGGCAGCTCCTTGCGCAGCGCTTCGGTCAGAATGCGCGCGTTGAATTCTATCCATGAAAGCTCACGGTTAAAATATGTGTTCTGTTTCATAGTAGGGCGTATCCTTTATACGATGATGACTTTATAGCCGAAAATTGATTCAAACAGGATGCTTTTCTGCGCCATGGCGAGCCGTTCGCGCAGATAGCGGTGGTTGCCTTTTGTTTGTATGGTCATTTTGTCCTGATCCAGTCTGATGGTGAATTCGCTGATGCGCTGCTCGTGGCTGCGGTCAAGCGCATCGGCCAGCCTGAGGATGGCGGTGAGCTTGAGGATTGTCATGCGCTCCTGCCGGGGCAGTACGGTAAACTGGTCGTCGTCCTGAGGCTGGCGGCTGCCGCGGTGGTAGTAGGTGATGAGCGACACGATGGTTATGTCCTCTTTGCTGAGGCCGAATATTTCGGAATTCTGTATGATGTAGTGCGAGTGCCGCTCGTGGTTTTCAAGCGCGATGAACATGCCGATATCGTGCAGAATGGCGGACACCTCCAGCAGCACGCGGGCTTTTTCGCTCAGGCCGAGTTCGGGCAGCAGGCCGTCGAACAGTTTGGTGCTGATTCTGCGCACATAGCTGGCATGGTTTTCGTCGCCGTGATATTTGTGCAGCAGGTTCATGGCCGAGGCGATAATCTGTGAGTAGAAATCCTGCTGCAGCGCGGCGTCCGAGTGATTCATTTTGTCCAGAATCAGGCCTTCGCGTATGCTGGTTTCGGCGACAAGCAGCCGCTGTACATCGGTGAGCCTGAGGAACAGCTTGTACACAAGCAGACTGACCTGCAGGAACTGCGCTTCGCTGTAGGGAATACGGAATCTTCCCGTGCATTCTTCTATGGTGTAGTTCTGGATTTCGTCGACGAACCGGTCGAAGTTTTCGCGAGGAATTTCCCACAGCGTGGCGGTGAGCGGCGAGCCGGCATTGATGGCGGCTATGAGTGCGTCGGAACCGACCGCTATGAAGTGCTTGATCTTTTTCAGGTCAAGCTCGTTGTTGAGCGAGCTTTTTGTGTTGCGGATGAATTCTTCGATGTACCGGCGGGCATCGTCAAACGAGCCGAGCATGCTTTTCATCTGCTGCTCAATGATGACGGTGCCGAGCCGCATGCTGTGCGCGCCGGCCATCTTGCCTTTTTCGATGAGCATGAGCTCCGTGGAGCCGCCGCCCACCTCAAGAATAAGGGTGTTCTGACGGCGCATGGTGCTGCCTGCTTTTACGCAGTCGGCTACGGCCAGATAGGTGAGGCGGTTGTTTTCAATGCCGTCTATGACCCGTACGTGGAAGCCTGTTTTGACGCTGATGCGGTCAAGCACCGGATCCCGGTTCTTTGCCTCGCGCATGGCGCTTGTGGCGATGACCGAAGCCTGTCCGGGACGGATGCCCCATCCGGCCAGCTGCTCCCTGAACCGCATGAGTATGCGGATGCACTGGAGCAATGTATCCCTGCTGACGGTACCGGTGGTGAACACGTCATTGCCGAGCGGCAGGGGAACTTCTGAGCGGTCAAGAATGTTTTTGTCGGCGCTGTCGGTGATCTCAGCTACAAGCAGGCGGATTCCCGTGGAGCCGATCTCAATAACTGCCTCAAGGGACGCCATGGCTTTACAGCTTGTCTATGAGCATCGAACATTTGCCCGACGGTATGGGCAGCGTCTTCTTTTTCTGGTCAAGAATATTGATCGTAAAATAATAGAGCTTTTCGCTTTCCATTTCGATGGCCCAGCCGCGCGAGCTTTTGTTGCTCAGTATGGTGATCAGGTTCCGCTTGAGCGACAGTTTTTCTATACCCATGATCTCCAGGTTGGGAATAATCCAGTCCACAGTCTTGCGGGGCAGGCTTATGGACAGGCCGATGACGTTCTCGATCATGACGGCGATGGTTGAAAGACCTATACCGGGCAGATAGTGCGTGCGCGGGAATTCGGGATCACTCTGCATAATGGCTTTGCCTTCCTTGCACGGCAGGTATGCTTCGTATACGTCGCCCTTGATCTTTTCATCGGTGGGGAAGAGCGCCTCAAGAATATAGTACAGGTGCCTGATGGCACATTCACGGGCTATGTCGTAGCGCTGGTATTTTTCCAGTCCTTTGATGACCATGAAGTTGAGCATGGGGTAAACGCTGCCGCGGAATCCTTCGCCGTCCGCAGAGAATTCGGGCGCGTCGGCCGACAGCGTGGGGAACGGATGGTCCGTACCGAACGTAGCGGGATTGCTCAGATGCGCGATAAGCGCGGCGGCCTTGTCTGCGTTAGGAATCTCTGCCAGCAGCGGCCAGAAGCCTGCGATCGTCTTTACGGGCAGCCGGTTTCCGTCTTTGTCCAGATCGTGGTAGAACCCGGTCTCGTTGTCCCACATCATGGAGTTGATTCTGGTTTTGAGCGAAAAATACATGCGCTTGTACTGGAAGCTCAGGTCCTTGTCATTGAGGATGTCGCCGAGCGCAGACATGTGCGATGCGTTTATAGCCATTGCCGCGTTGAAGTCCACGGGATAGTATGCGTCCGCACGCGGCGAATTGAACATGCCGCCGGCAACGACGGGGACAGAGTACAGTCCGTTTTCCTGCTTGAACGTGCGGTCAATCCAGTCCATGTATTTTTGCAGCGCAGGCATGATCTCACGGATGCGCTTTTTATTCGCGGATTTGTGGTACAGATTGAATTCGGCCCATGCGAACAACGGCAGACCGATGCCCTCGGGGTTGGAGCCGTCGGTTACAGGCGTGTCCGTCGCAGCGTCGTATTTCCATCTGATGGCACCGCTTTCTTCCTGTCTGGCATAGAAATAGTCTATGCTCTGGTTTGCAGGGTAGTTGCGGTTTGAATAGACCAGAAAGAATGAGGAAAAGATAGCCTCCTGCTGGTCCAGAATATATGTGCCGTTCTGCGGATAGATAAAATATCCGTCAGCGGACTGTTCCCCAGTTTTGGGGTTGATCCAGTATCCGGCGAGCCATGACCACGTTTTATCATAAATATCAACAAAATCTTGATCGTAAAAATGTATTTTCGGAAAATCTCGTTTATTCACGAAGCACCCCTAATTATGTGACTACAGTATATCATAAGTTGGCAAAAAACGATATACTAAATGAGAATTTTGTTTGAGAGGCCCGGAAACTTTTTTGTTTTAAGGCTACTTTGTAACTTGGGTTCCGGTCCGTGCTGCGGCAGCGGTCAGGAATCCGTCGGCTGTCGCTGAAGCGTCCTGAGATTGGTTCGGCGGTGCCCTGGGAGTATTCATGTATCAGTCTTTTGTCTATCTGGAAACGCGAATTCTGCTTTCTCCTGTGGATGCGGTGTTTGTAAAAGATCAAACGAACAATCAGATTACGGTAAACGGCGGCGTCATGCAGCAGGTGTTCAGCCTTGTACGCGCGCTCGGCAGCTCGGTGCCTGCCTCCGTTCCTGTGGAGCATCTGACTGGAAAGCTGCCCGTTCAGCCTGAGGACAAAAAGATCAGCGGCTATTCCGTAAAAGTGGCGGAAGGCGGCAAGCTGGATATTATTTTCCACAGCCGTTCCAAGGCCGTGCATATTGAAGAAATCCGTATAGAAGAGGATGCGGGGCACATGACCCATGCGGACGGCCAGAGCCAGATGGATTTTACGTGGGCAGGCTGTCCGAGCATCCGTATAAAGACGACGCCTTCATTTGAGCTGGGGGAAGAAGCAGAGCTGTTTCTGGACGAGCTGCGCCGCCTGACCCAGTACCTGAATATTGTAAACCGCGAGGCGGCCGAAGGCAGCATCAGGAGCAACGCCTTTGTGGCTCTGGCAAAGTACCCGGAGCTGCCTGACTATTATGTAAAGCTGCGCAATCTGAATTCGTTCAACTTTGTGCGCAAGGCCGTGAACTATGAGCTTGACCGGCAGGAATCGGTATTCTCCGCCGGCGGCGTGGTGTCGGGAGAAAGCCGTCTGTGGAATGAACGGAAGACGTGTACGGAACCCTATCATACCGGGCGGAGCAATGATCTGCGGCGGTTTGAGCTGCTTGAGCCTCCGGTGATGATTCCGCTTAAAGAGATTGCAGCCGGCTGCCTTGAGGAAAATCCTGCGGGCGTGGAGCTGCCGTCCGAGCGGCGCGCACGTCTGCGCCGTCTGTACGGCATTTCGCGGCTGCGCGCTGAGTTCTTGTGCGATGAAAAAGAACGGGCTGATTTTTATGAAAAGGCGGTGGCATGCGGCGCGGATCCTATGGACACGGCGCACTGGATGTCATCAGAGATGATGAAGCAGCTGAACGCGCGGAACATCATGCTGCGCGACAGCAGGCTTACGCCTGAGTATTTTGCTGATATTATTAAGCGGCTGACGGCCGGACAAATCCACAGCGGTATTGCAAAGCAGCTGGTGCAGGATGTGGCCGAGACCGGAGAGTCGCCGACCGCAATTCTTAAGAAGAAAGGAATCGTGCAGGTGTCCGGGCGCGAGGAGCTGCTGCCGTACGTGCGCCGGGTGCTTGATGAAAATGCTGCGCTCTGCAACAGGATGCGCAACGGCGAGATGGCGCCGCTGGAGTTTTTGACCGGCGCCGTAATGAAGCTGACCGGCGGCATGGCTGTTCCGCAGGTTGTTAAGACGATCATAAAGGATGAGCTGCATATCAGGGTTATTTATGTGCTCAACATGGGCGGTGCCATGACGGCGGTGCGTCTGCCTGACGGCAGTATTTCCGCCGGTGATCCGCACTGCCTGAAAGATATGCTTGCCGGAAGCGATCCGGATATTCCGGTGCAGGTGGTGCCGGTCAGACAGTTCTTGAGCGAAGAGATTGAGCCTTCTGACTGGGCGGCGCTCATCGCTCAGATTTCTGCGCGTATTTCGGCGGGAATTGCGAGCGGCATTGTGGTGACCCATGGTACCGATACGCTGCCCTATACGGCGGCGCTGCTGTACTGGCTGTTCTCAGACTGCGGCGTGCCGGTGGTGCTTACGGCATCATCATCGCTGGCGGCGGAGTCCGATGAGACGAGACGGAACCTGTCCTGCGCCGTGCGCCTTGCAAAAGAAAAGAAAAACGGCGTGTATGTCGTGTTCAACGAAAAGGTCTATTCTCCGCTTAACCTGCGCTTTGAGCGGCCGGCGCCTGACGGATTCAGGAACCTGAATATGGTACGGCCGGTGTTTACGGAAAGCGGACCGCTTGCTGTGCAGTTTGCGGGGCTGCAGGATCTTGACGGCGAGGTGCTGTCAAGCATGCTGCAGGACGCGGCTTCCCGTATGATTATGATACGTATGTATCCCGGTTTCCGCAGCGATATATTCAGCAAGCTGCTGCGGCAGGAAGACGGCGTAAAGACGGTTTTCTTTGAGCTGTATGAGACGGGCACCGGCAATATGCGTACAAGCGATTATTCCGTGCGGCAGCTTATTGCGCTCGGTCATCGCAACGGCGCGCAATTCTACTGTACGTCGCAGCAGGAAAGCAGCGTTGATTTTTCTGAGTATATTACCGGCGTGCGGATGTGGCGCGAGGGCGTGGTGCCCATGGGCAGGCTTTCTACGGAATCTGCCGTGGCGCTGTATTTTGCCTGCGCCCTGCTTGCGGACTCCGATGCGGAGCTGCGTCAGCTGCTTGAAAACTATGCGGAGCTGTACTCTGCGGCGCCCGAAGGTGCTGGCGGAGCTGAGCCTTCTGAACGGCGCTGAGGTTTTGACGGGGCAGTTCCCCCTGCATGCGTCCTGCAGTGCACCGCCCCGACCTTGGTCGGGACAAAATGACAGCTGACACAACAACACTACGGGTTGCCGCCTCCCGCTCCTCCCAGAGACTCAGACCCGACCTCGGTCGG
>CACZQF010000171.1 GCA_902783245.1 uncultured Spirochaetaceae bacterium
ACCCGGGGTGCTTGCACCCGCTGCATCTGCGGTTTCCGCTTCATCCGCCTTGCCGAGTATGGCGGCGATCTGAAGCTCGCGCCTTGAAAGCACGTCCTCTCGGATTTTTGCCTCGTAGCCCTGACTGCTCGGGGTGTAGAATACGCGTCCTACAAGCGGATCGGGCAGGTACTGCTGCGCCACCCAGTGGTCGCGGTATGCGTGCGGATACAGATAGCCCGCGCCGTGTCCGAATCCTTCGGCATCGCGGCTCGGGTCGCGCAGGTGGTTCGGCACGTCCGCGTCTTCTTTTTCAACCGAGGCAAGCGCGTCAAAGAACGCCATGCTGCTGTTGCTTTTAGGCGCGGTGGCCAGGTACAGCGCGGCGTGCGCCAGATGGTAGCGGCCTTCGGGCATGCCCACGCGGTCAAATGCCTGTGCGCAGCTGGTGACCACCGAAATGGCGTAGGGATCAGCCAGCCCCGTGTCCTCGCAGGCAGAGATGATCATGCGCCTGAAAATAAAGTCGGGATCTTCGCCCGCATGCACCATGCGCGCCAGCCAGTACATGGCGGCGTCGGGATCGCGGCCGCGCAGGCTCTTTATGAATGCGCTGATAATGTCGTAGTGATAGTCGCCGTCGCGGTCGTAAAGCACCACCTTTTTCTGGATGGATTCTTCCGCGGCTTCTTTGCTGATGTAGATGGTGGTGCCCCATGCGGGAACGGGCGGGTTGTGCTCCGGCTCCCAGACTTCGGGCGTGGTTTCCACCGCCAGCTCAAGCGCGTTGAGCAGGCTGCGCGCATCTCCGTTAGCCGTGTCGATCAGGTGGTCAAGCGCGCCTTTTTCAAACTGGATGTCCCAATGGCCGTAGCCGCGCTGCAGATCGGTGAGCGCCATGTTCGCGGCCTTTACCAGATCGTCACGCGTAAGGGCCTTGAGCTGGAACACGCGGCTGCGGCTTACAAGCGCCTTGTTCACTTCAAAGAAGGGGTTTTCGGTGGTGGCGCCGATGAGTATGATGGTGCCGTTTTCCACCCATGGCAGCAGCGCGTCCTGCTGGGCGCGGTTCCAGCGGTGCACTTCGTCCACAAAGAGTATGGTGCGCCGGTTGTACAGCTTGTAGTGCTCCTCTGCCTGCTTGATTGATGTACGGATGTCGGCCACGCCGGTGAGCACGGCGTTCAGCGTGATAAAGTTGCTTTTGGTATGGTTCGCTATGACGCGGGCAAGCGTGGTCTTGCCGCAGCCCGGCGGGCCGTAGAAGATCACTGAAGAAAGCTGGTCCGCCGCTATGGCGCGGCGCAGCAGCCTGCCTTTGCCCACGATATGATCCTGCCCGATGTACTCGTCCAGGTTGCGCGGCCTCATTCTGGCCGCAAGCGGTTCCTTGGAGGCATGTGAAGCTGAATCAAACAGGTCGGTCATAGCATGCTGCCGTTATTTTGACGTCTGGAGCCGTGCGCGCGCGCCGTGCCGTTTTACGGCTTCCGCTATGAGCAGTTCCGTAAGCTCCGTAAATGATACGCCGGCGGCGCCGCACATCTTGGGGAACATGCTGATGGCCGTAAAGCCCGGCAGCGCGTTTATTTCGTTCAGGTAGATGTCGCCGTTTGATTTGTCAATAAAGAAATCCACGCGGCTCAGTCCGGCACCGTCAACCGCGGTGTATGCGCGCGCCGCAAGTGATTTTATGGTATCAAGCTGCTCTTCGGTGACGGCCGCGGGAATGCTGAGCCGTGCGCCGTCGGGGTCGTTGTACTTGGCGTCGTAGTCATAGAACGTGTGCGTGGGAATGATCTCGCCGGGCGTGTACACGGTCACTTGTTCTTCCTTGTCACCGGGCATGGCGGTGACGGCATTGCCGGTGACCGAACATTCGATCTCACGTGCGGGAATCGCCTTTTCGATAAGCACTTTGTCGTCCCAGCAGAACGCGTCCATAAGGGCGAATGAAAGCTGCCGGGCGTTGTCGGCCTTGGCCGCTCCGTTTGAAGAACCGGCGCAGCAGGGCTTTACGAACAGCGGAAAGCCGAGCGTTTCGACCGCCTGGTTGAACATGCGGTCATATACGGCGGAGTCGTTCAGGTCGCACCTGCGCATGCAGATGTACGGTACTACGGGCAGTCCCGCCTGGCTCCATATCTGCTTTGTTTTTTCTTTGTCCATGGTGATGCTGCTTGCCATGACGCCGCAGCCCACGTAGGGCAGGCCAGCCATCTCAAGCAGTCCCTGTATGGTGCCGTCCTCGCCGTAGGTGCCGTGCAGCACGGGGAACACTACGTCCACGTTGAGCGAACCTGAGTGCGTGCGCAGTGCATGGGTACCGCCGCCTGGCGTTACGGACACCTCCGTCTGCTCGCTTTCGGTGATGGTGAGCGCGGCGGATTCGTCCGAGCGGATGCGCTGCAATTCTGCATCATCCTGCGCAAACCATCTGCCGTCCTTGGTGATGCCGATAAGCCGGACGGTGTGCCTGGTGCTGTCAATGTTCCGGGCTACCGCCGCCGCTGAAACCAGAGACACTTCATGCTCTCCTGAGCGGCCTCCGTAGATAACTGCGATTGTCATATGGTTTTCCCTCCCGTATATCCCATTTCCGCCAACGCCGCTTTTGCTTCGGTGATTTCGTCATAGGGCATGGTGTAGTCTTTATAGATAATGCTGTTCTCATGGGCTTTGCCGAGCAGCAGCACAATGTCGCCTTTCTGTGCCATGGCGAACATACGCCGCATGGCCTTTTTGCGGTCGGGAATGATGAACAGATCGGTTCCCTCTGTTTTGCCTTCCTGAACCGCGCCTTCGGCGATCATCCTGAGCAGTGTCTCGGGATCTTCGCCGCGCGGATCTTCGTCGGCAAGGAATACTACGTCGCAGAACCGGGCTGCTATCTGCCCCTGCAGCGGGCGCTTTTTCAGATCGCGCTCACCGCCGCTGCCGAACAGCGCGAACATTCTGCCGTCAGCGCGTCTGCGCAGCGGCGGGAAAATGGTTTCGAACGATGACGGCGTGTGCGCGTAGTCAACGATAAGCTCAAAGGGCTGCCCCTGCTCAATGACGGTCATGCGGCCCTTTATGGGCGTCAGGTTTGCGGCCAGCGGTGCCAGCGCGGCAAAGTCCGTGCCCGTGATGCCGCTTACGGCTATGAGCGCCGCCATAATATTGTATGCGTTGAATGCGCCCGGCAGAGGTGCGCTTATGTGCAGCACTGAATGGGGACGCGGTACCACCGGATCGTAGTTCTCAGGATATGCGGCGGAATTACCGTCCGTGTCCGCGCTGAATGAAATGCCGAACCGCGCGGCCGCTATGTTGCGGGCTGACATATAGCGCATGCCGTCAGGAATCTGCGGCAGCGGAACGGCATTCTCTCCGGTTTCTGCGGCGGCTTTTCCGGCCTGCCCGCCGGTGGTAAAGCCGTACACCGGATGCTTGGTGCATCCTGCCGTATAGGCTGCGGAGGGATCCTCAAGGTTCACTACGCCGAATGCGGGAACCTTTCGGCTTACGTCGCCGATACACTTCAGGTGGTCGTGCTCGTCAAGCGCGCGGAACAGGTTTGCCTTATCGTGGCGGTACTGCTCGAATGTTTTATGGAATTCCAGATGCTCAAGCGTGACGTTCATGAATACGGCGCAGTCAAACCGCACGTTGCCGAGCCGGTTGAGCTTTTTGGACAGACCGTGCGAGGAAGATTCTACCACGGCGTACTCACAGCCGTTCTGCACCATTTCATGCAGGTGGTGCTGTATGATGGGAGCTTCGGGCGTGGTCTGGTGCTGCGGATTATTGATTGCTTCTCCGCCGAGCGAATACTGTACGGTGGAGATAAAGCCCGCCTTTTTGCCGCTCAGGCGCAGCAGCTGCCAGATAAAGGCGACGGTGGAGCTTTTGCCCTCCGTACCGGTAACGCCGATAACGGCAAGCTTCTGTGACGGCGAGTCATAGAACCGGTCGGACAGCGGCGCCATGGCGAACCGTGTGTCGTCGGTTTTGATGAAGGCAGGAACAAGCGATGCATCTTTAGATGCTGAAACAGCTTCCGCTTCGGCTGCAGGCTGCGCGCCGTCTGCATTCGGCACGGTAAGTGCCTGCTCCAGCGCGCGCTTTGCCACGGCCTTGGCCACTGCTTCCTGCAGCTCGCGGTCAAATTCGCCCGCGAACACTATGGCGTTCGCACCGGCGGCCACCGCCTGCGGAATGAATGCATTGCCGTTGATATGGGTGCCCGGAAGGGCAAAGAACAGGGAGCCAGGAACTACGTCGCGGGAATCAAATACCAGGCTGCTTATGGTTACGGAAGCGATGTCCTGCTCGGGCACCGGCGTGCATCCGTCTGAAGCTACCGGCTGATGCTGAATGACTGATAGAATATCAGAAAGTTTTTTCTGCATAATGCATTGATTTTACCGCGAAAGCATTATAAAGTACAGGGCATGTACGAAGTCAGGGTAGAAACAAATTTTGCCGCCGCGCATTTTCTGCGGGATTATCACGGCAAATGTGAGCGTCTGCACGGGCACAACTACCGCGTGTTTGCCCATGTGCGCGGCGCGGAGCTTGATCAGGGCGGCATGCTGCTTGATTTTACGCAGCTTAAGCATGCGCTAAAATCCGTATGCGGTGCGCTTGACCACACGAACCTGAACGACCTGCCGGTGTTTGATCAGAACCCGAGCGCGGAGCGCATAGCCCGTTACATCTATGACGGCATTATAGCCGCTATGAAACAGGAAGGTACGGACCTGTCCTGCCCGGCGGATGCTGCGGCCGGCGGCCGGTGCTGGCTCAGCGCGGTGGACGTGTTTGAAACCGACACCAACAGGGCCCGCTATATGCCGTGCTGACTTTCTTCGAGTTTTCCTTATAGCTTTTCACTATTTCCGCCGTACTGCATCCATGTATGTAGTATGGACAATACATATACACGTTGCTCCGGCGCTGACCGCGTGGAATCGCTTGCGCGGTCAGTGTTCGGCATAAACGCGCTGCATCCCGTGCAGCGCATAGTCATTGACGACATCCTTGCCTGCGCCCGCGGCGCAGTTCCCGATGATTACAGTCCCTGCCGTATTGTGCTGCTGCCTACCGGCGCAGGAAAGTCTTTGTGCTTTATGCTGCCCGCGCTGCTTTTGGACGGCCC
>CACZQF010000172.1 GCA_902783245.1 uncultured Spirochaetaceae bacterium
CATGTGTTGCCGATACATTTTTTTTCCATTATAGTACAGTTATGACACAGCAGGTTTCTATGAAATCACATACCGCTGCGGCGGTACTGGCCGTGCTGGCTGCTCTTTTTCTGAGCGTTTCCTGCGTCAAGCAGGAGCAGCAGCACCCGCAGTCCCGGCAGGAATCCGGCGGCATCAGTATTACCGCAACCTTTTATCCTTTGTACATCATGCTCATGAACATCACGGACAATGTACCGGGCGTTACGCTTACGCTGCTTGCGCCGGCTGAAACAGGGTGTCTGCACGACTATCAGCTTACCACACAGGACATGAAGACAATCAGCGCGTGCAGCATCATTGTGGCAAACGGCGCCGGCATGGAGGACTTTCTGGAAAAAGTTCTGGAAGAAAAAAAAGACGCCGTCATCATTGCCTCAGAAGGCTATGACCTTATAGATGATAATGCCCATATCTGGGTATCTCCGAAGGGTGCCTCACATGAAGTGCGGCAGATAGCCCGGGGGCTTGCAAGGCTTGATCCGGATCATGCGGCCGCCTATACAGCAAATGCCGATGCCTACTGCGCAAAGCTCAGCGAGCTTTCGGCCCGCATGCATCAAACGCTTGACGGCTTTCAGGGAGCATCCATCATTACGTTCCACGAAGCGTTCCCGTACTTTGCGTCAGAATTCAAGCTTAACACGGCCGCCGTCATAGAGCGGGAAGCAGGTACTTCGCCCAGCGCAAAGGAGCTTGCGGAGCTTATCGCCGTCGTAAAATCACATCAGGGAGCAGACGGTGTATCATTGTTCGCGGAAACACAATACTCTTCTGCAGCCGCGGAAGTGATCGCCGCAGAGACCGGTCTTACCGTATACGAGCTTGATCCGGCAGTCACGGGTATAATGGACAAAGACGCCTATCTTACCGCCATGGAAAAAAACATGCAGGTACTGCAGCAGGCACTGGCAGGCCGCAGATGAACAACACGAACTGTCCGGTCTGTACATCAAAGCATGTCTGCCTTACCCGTATAGAGCATTTGTCCGTAACTGCCGGTAATACTCCTATCCTGGAGGACGTAAACCTCCATCTGCACTGCGGCGAGCTCACCGCCATTGTGGGCAGGAACGGCGCCGGCAAAACAACATTTCTGAAAGCGCTGCTCGATGAAGTGCCGCACACCGGCAGCATTCTGTTTGAGCAGGAAGGCAGCGGCGGCACCGTACGCCATCCGAGGTTCGGCTATGTACCGCAGCGGCTTGCAGTGGAGCCCGGCAGTCCGGTAAGCGTGGAGGATCTGATCCGCTCCTGTCTGACCAAATACCCGGTCTGGCTTCCGCCGCGCGCCAAGGACAAGCAGCTCGTACATACCATATTGTCCCGCACGCACACTGAATCCTTGGCTCAAAGGCGGGTAAGCGACCTTTCAGGCGGCGAAATACAGCGCGTTATGCTTGCGCTGGCCATACAGCCGGTACCCGACATTCTGCTCCTTGACGAGCCCGTGTCAGGCGTAGACCGCAGCGGCTTAAAGCTGTTTTATGAGCTTGTGTCCAAACTGCGCAAAGAATATGACATCACCATCCTGCTCATCAGCCACGACCTTGATATCATTGCCCGCCATGCCGACCGTGTGGTGCTCATAGATCACGGCATAGCCGCTCAGGGCACGGCGCAGGAAGTGTACCGATCCGAACCGTTTATACAGACGTTCGGACACATCATGATCGAAACCACGGAGCATTTCTGATGCAGTACATATATGACCTTATATCGGCAGTCCTGCCGTTCAGCTGGCTCAGGCCGGTGTTCATGAAAAACGCATTTCTGGCGCTGCTGTTCGCAGGTCCTTTGTTCGGTACGCTCGGCAGCGTGGTTGTCTCGAACCGCATGGCCTTTTTCAGCGATGCCATAGGGCATTCGGCGCTCACCGGCATTGCCATAGGCATTATATGCGGCATAGGCGATCCTACGATCGCCATGGTGGGATTCAGCCTGCTGCTCGGCTTTGCCATCATCACCGTAAAGATCAAGGGCAAAACATCTACGGACACCATCATCGGCGTGTTTTCCTCCACCGCCGTGGCGCTCGGAATCGTACTGCTCAGCGCCGGCGGCAACTTCGGCAAATACCAGCGGTATCTGGTGGGCGACATCCTGAGCATCAGGCCCGGCGAAATTCTGCTGCTGCTTTTATGCTCAGTTCTGCTGTGCGTCATCTGGCTGCTGTTCTATAACCAGATGCTGCTCGTAAACCTGCATGCAACCTTTGCAAAAAGCCGCGGCATCCGTGTATTCGCCTGCGAGCAGCTGTTCGCGCTCGTAACGGCAGCAATCGTCACCGTATCAATCCGCTGGACAGGACTGCTTGTCATCAATTCGCTGCTCGTACTGCCCGCAGCTGCAAGCAGGCTCATCAGCCGTAATGCAAGGCAGTATCTGTGCTGGTCGGCGGTCATCTCATTTTTCTCAGGCATCATCGGGCTTGCCGTCTCCTACTATGCGGGCTCCGCGGCAGGCGCCACCATAGTGCTTGTGAACGCAGGTATATTTGTAATTTGTCTTACCGCATCGCTCATACCGTCAAAACTGCATCTTGCCGTATGCCTTATGCTGACAGCGCTGCTCATGCACGGAATCCCCGCTTCGGCGGTACAGCCGCAGAGCACCGCCGCACATACCAGTATCAACGGCTATATGCCTGAAACCGTGCATGTTTCTACGCTTACACAGGCATTCTGCAAAGGCTACAGCTTTTCGCTGCACGACGGCCGCATCTGGATGAAACAAGACGGAGAGCACGAATGGGCGCTGTTTCTTGATACGGGCCTTCCGCACCGTACAGGCTCCAGACGGCTGTCAGGAAACGAATGGTTCGATCCTCCGAACGCGGTACAAGAAATCTGCGCCGACGCGGACTGTATCTACGTCTATGACGACAACGGGCAGATCTACCGCTGCTATCTGGATGACACTACGGCGGATCCTGCTTTTACCTGGTTCAACAACTTCGGTTTTCCTAAGAAGCAGATTTTCAAGCTCAATGCACTGGTTGCCGGCAAGCGCGGCTGGGGCATGGGCGTACGCCGCAAGGATATTTTGTGGTATGAAGACATTTTCGGTAACCAGCACCATTTCGGCACCATGGGGCTGGAAACGCTCTATTATCTTACCGCAGACGGCAGGGAGATACGGTTCACCGATTCCGGGCTTCCCGCCGATTTCAGCCGTACCATACTGGGACCCGAACGCGGGAGCTTTATAGCGCGCAATATCAGCGTCTCGGGCGACACATTGTTTCTTATCAATGATTACGGCGAAATGTACACCAGGCTCATAGACTTTGACACTATGGGCAGCGATCCCATCTTCTTTACCTATTCGTATAAAAAAACTGAGCAGAAATACACCGGCAGGGACTATCTTTCAAACTATACCCCGTGGGGCCTGCCGAACGAAGACTGGTACCGTCAGCCGCAGATTCCTCTTACCGGACAGGCACGGCTGACGCGCTACATCTGTATCTTTCAGAACGGTCAGGGCAATTTTGCCCGCGGACTGCGCGTGGCGGGACTGTCACCGGACGGCAAAACAGGATTTTACTATAAGCAGCTCATGGACAGCAGCTGGCAGTTCAAGGAAACACCGCTGGAGCTTGCAGAGCAGGACTTTCTGCAGTCAGACGGAGCCGATGCGGTCAGAGCATCAAAGAACGAGCACAGCTTCTCCGGATATCTGCTCAAAAACGGCAGCATAGTCAAAGACATACGCTGCTCCATACCGGATGCTGTTCTGACGTCGGAAGGAAGCTGTACGCTCACTATCACCGACGGACAGGAAAGCTTCAGCACCCTGCTGTATACGCTTGAGCTTTGGAATTCACAGATACGATATAAACCGGCCTTTGACGGCAGCACCACGGCGTATTTTGTCACGCCGTCATTCAGCGGGCAGGCAGGTTTCGTTGCCGGAACCGACTCCGAAACCGGCAGCGAATTCAGCGCGCTCATACATGATATGCTGGACGGAACAAACCTTGAGCTGTACGCATTTTCCGCGGAGGCCACGTCAAGCTATTTCCAGCTGAATATAAACCGCCAGTCAAATAACTATACGCTGTTCATGACAAAGGACAACTCCGACCTTATGCCGGGCATGTATAAAAGCAAGCTGCTGTATGAACAGCCGCTGCTGCAGGACTATGCGGGCACGGACCTGCTGCTTGAGCCGGGCAGATTCTATACTGACAATGACACAGAGCTTATCAAACACGTCATTGAGGTAAACCGGCAGTACATCAGCGCCCTGCAGGATGAAATGAAGATGTACGATGAATTTTACAAAAACGCACGCAACTTTAAGTGGGGCTTCAAGACCGTTGATGTTCTGACGCGCGTGACATTCCTGAATAAAATCAACTTTCCTAAAATAAAAAACGTGACGACCCATCTGGGAACCATTCTGGCTACAAATGCAAGCAATCTGAGCAGCATGACAGAATACCGTACGCTTACCTACCCTTATCTTATACGGCTCATACAGCGGCGGATTCAAAGCTACGAAATGCTGCTGGCAGAGCTCAAGATAAAAGACAGCGCACAGGTGGACGAACGGCTGCGCAACACGTATCCGGACTATTTGAGCGATCAGGGACTTAAAGAGCTGTATACGGGCACATCGGGAGCAAAAGGCTCCAGAACTTCTGCGGAGCTTTCCATGCTCACCCAAACGCCCGTCTTTCCGGGTTATCTGCTGGTACTGGACGACTCCTGCCATATCTTCATAGAGCTGCCGGACTGTCTGCCGCCGCTGACTGACACACCGGCTGAAAAGCAGGAGCTGCGCACTGCGTATTACCTGCTTTCAGGAGATGAAGATACGGTGGCCGCGAAAACCACAGGCATAAAAAAGATCATGGGCAGGCAGGGCACCATGAGGTGGAACGGCAAGTCGCTGCGCCTGTATGTAGAGGACGGTAAAAAAGAAAAGCTGCTGTTTGAAGGCAGCTGAAATGCGGAGAGACTATGACGGAACATATGACTGAAAAAGAAAAAAATGACAAAATAATACGGCTTACGCATAAGCGCAGGCTCTGCGAGCAGAACCGCTATATCGCGATCGCGGTCATGGTTCTGCTGATTGCTGATGTATGGCGTCACAGCAAAAGTTCTGACACGCAGCCGTTGTTCTACCTGATTATGGCGGCGCTGTTTGTGGTGCTCGGCATCATCATCGTGCGCGACCATTTTCTGATCAAAAAGATCAACGCCGCCATAGCAGAAGCTTCTGCCGCTGATACCGCCGTCACTGAGCCGCCGTCAGACAAATAAGGAACACCGGATTCTGCGCGCTGAACACGTGGAATCTGCCGGCTCTGCGCGTGCGCGTCACACTGAGCTGTATTACCTCGGCCTGTTTGTCCACAGCGGTCACCTGCCGCAGCGTTTCCATATCTGACGCCGAGACAAGAATACGCGCATACGGATTCTTTTCCTTCACAGCCGCAATAATAGCCGTTACATCGGAGCCGGTGTCGTCATGCGAGCCGCCGATAAACACCGCATCGGGTACCGGCAGCCGGGAGAACACCATCGGGGCGCTCTGCGCCACAACCTCTATATTTGAAGCCGCGGCTTTCGCACGGTTTTTCTTAATCAGGCTGCAGGCTGCCGCATTCTCCTCTATGGCATACACGGAACAATGGCACGCCAGCGCGGCCTCAACGCTCACCGAACCGGTTCCCGCGCCCACATCATAAAACACTTCCCCGTCCTTCAGACCGAGCTTTGCCATAATCACCGCCCGGATCTCCTGTTTGGTCATAGGAACGTTTTTCTCGCCTTCCGCAGCGCGGACAAAAAAATCATCAGGAAAGCCGCAGGTACGCTGCAGCGCGGCTGCCTGCTGACGTACTGAAGTCTGCTGCACTCCGCCTGAGCTGCGGTCAACCAGCACCGCCGAAAGCATCGAAAACGACTGCCCTGCCTGTATCTGTCTGCTGAACTGCAGCGCGGAAGCGCTGGTAATCCGCTCATCACTGTACGAAAGATTCTCAGCCACCGTCACATTCGCGTTACCCGCACCGTGCTCCGTCAAAAACCTGATGATAACCTCAGGGGTGATCCGCTCGTCCGTAAGGAACAGCGTGTACAGGCTGCGGCCAATCTCCGCACCGAGCGTAAGCAGTTCAAGCGGTCCCGACACAATTCGCCAGTGGTGCCACGGAGAGCACAGACGTGACGCAAGATACTGAGCGGTGGTGATGCCGGGCAGTACGGTCACATCATATCCCCTGCGCTCAAGCAGCGGGTGTACGCTCATGGCGCCGCTGTAAAAACCGGTATCGCCGCTGAACACCGCGCAGGGCACGCCTGACTGCTCCTGCGCATACCAGCGGTCAAATATATCAGGAATGTCGGTGATACTCGTATACACAATGCGCTCGCCGCCTATGGACGGCGGCAGGCAGTCCAGAATGCGCTTTCCTCCGGTAATAAGCGGAGCCTGCTCCAGCATATGGAGCGCGGATACCGTGAGCATGTCGGGATTTCCCATGCCGATTCCGGCAAGCGTACAAGTTTTTTGTTTTTTCACATCAGCACTATATCATACAGGCCGCCGTCGCCGCAACGGCGATACCGGCGGTGATACTGGCAGTCATGCCTGCGGTCAGGCCAGCACAACCTGCTGCCGTCAAAAAGAGATAAAAAAAAAGTTAGCGGATACAAACGAAAGCTTGCGCGCACACATTTTATACTATATAGTTATAGTACCTAAGGTATATTTTTGTTTTAAGGAGAACACTATGGCCTACAAAGTAACAGACAAATGCGTAAACTGCGGAACATGTGAACCCGATTGCCCGGTAGGAGCTATCAGCGATGCAGGCAGCGCACGTGTAATCGATGAAAGCAAATGCATCAGCTGCGGTACCTGCGCTTCAGAGTGCCCCGCCGAAGCTATTGTTGAGGCATAATCAGCGATATTTATCTGGTAAAGAATTTTTGCCTGAAAAAGGACTTCTGCGTAGAGCAAAAGTCCTTTTTTTTATATACTGTAACCTATGATTAAAGAAATCATAAAAGGGTACAAACAGACGCTGCTGTTCATGCTCAGGCTGGTGGTACTGCTGCTGGTCTGTCTTGGCTGCGGCTTCGGTATCGTATGGCCGTTGTGGAAACTCGCCACCGTGTTTCCGATTTTCTACACCGCGGCAATCGGTCTGATTTTCACAGGCGGTCTGCTGTACCTCATCATAAAAAAGTGCAGGAAGATTCCGGCACGGACTGTCATTTCCTGCATACTCCAGACGGCGGTCATAGCCGCCGGTACCGCCGGATGCGTGCTGTGCGTACTGCACGGCAATCGCGTGCTTACCATACCGGTGCTCGCGGCAGCATTCATCCTGTTCGGAATCTGCAGATTCGGCTTCCGTGACTCAAAATAACCTTGTTGCACTATGCACACTGTGCCTGCTGACCATATGTCCGCATACGGCACGTGCGCAGCAGACAGTCCATATCACCCCGTCACATCTGCCCGCCATTAAGAAGCTGAGCAGCAAAGATCTGCTGTACCGTCAGTTCGATACCGACATAGAGAACTTCTATAAACATACAGCAAAGCGCTCCTTTGACAAGGAGCAGTTCATACCTCCGTTCTATGCGTATACCGCAGATGAAAAAGACACGCTCTTACGCATTGCGGCGTCCTGTTCCGTTACATACGACACTATTGCCACCGTAAACGCCATCTCAAGTACTGACGAACGGATTGCAGGCAGAACGCTCATACTTCCCGCCGCCAAAGGCATCTTCGTGGCAAAAAAACCGGTCTCTTCCATCGAAATATTAATGCATAAAAAACACCTTAAGATATTGGAAGAAAATGAAAACATATGGTATAGTATAAACGGCAGAGAATTCTGTTTTCTTGAAAACGAGCAGTTCAGCTCAACGGAACGGGCTTTCTTTCTCGATGCCTCTCTAAAAATGCCGTTGGACAGCTATTGGCTTTCCTCAGACTACGGCATGCGCATCAGCCCTATCTCAGGAAAGCAGAAATTCCATAACGGCATTGACATGGCGGCACCGACAGGAACCAGCGTGTACGCATGCAAAAGCGGCACCGCAGTACTGTGCAAAACAGGCGATCCTGTCTACGGCAACTATATTATTCTGCAGCATACCGGCGGCCGTACAAGCGTCTATGCCCATCTGTCACGAATATTGATAGGACAAGGAGATAGTGTTCTGCAGGGGGATAAGATCGGCGAAGTTGGTATGACCGGAGCCGCGACCGGCCCGCACCTTCATTTTGAAGTCAGACTCAACAATGTGTCCGAAGATCCCCGGAAGCTCTTAAAGAAATGATGCATATGTACAGACGATCAGTTCCATTAAAACTCATTTGTACGCTCGCAGGCCTGATTCTGTCGCTTCCGGCGGCAGCAGAGCAGTTCAGGGTACGCAAAACCACTGTCTTTACACTTCCGGCGTCGGAAGCTAAGAATGTCGGTATCAACGAGGCGGTGGCCGTACAGCTGCCGCAAGACCTGACTTTCATTCAGGGCATTGAGATAGATATAAAGATTCCCCAGATCATAGCAAGCTGGCAGGATTCCGTGGCATGGACATTGTTTGATGCCATCACCCCTGCACCGGCCTCCGACAGAATAGACTACTCAGGCTCACATATTGAGCTCGGTACGCTGCCCACCCGGCTTTCGTGGAGCTGCATCATTCCCCTTCGCAAGGATCATACCATAGCAAGCTCACCCTACGCGTACACGCTTGACAGGGTTCCGGATATTTCTGCACGTACGCTGCTCATCAGGTTCCAGCAGGCTATGAAGGGTACGCCTGAAGAATTCGGCAATGCGGTGATGCAGGTTACCATAAAACCGGTGCTCATCGACCAGGGCAGGCTCAGGCTGAGCCTGGCAGGGCCCCACAAACAGCTTGAGCCGTACACACTGTTCGTTGACGGCACTGCCTACAGCAACTCAGAGCGCGGAATCTTTCTGGATCCCGGTACGCACACCGTTTCAATCGTATCAGAAGCATACCGCAATGAAGTGCGTACCGTGCACATAGAGCAGGCAAAAAACTGCGATGTCGCCATCACGCTGCGCGGTATAGCGCCCACCGTCCAGATTATCTATCCCGATACTGCCGCCGCTTATTTTGATGACCAGCCGGTAACCGTCAAGACGCCGTTCGTAGCGGAAGAAGGAGAGCACACCGTAAGGTTCGTCATCGGTAACTATGAAACCGTCAGAACCGTCAATGTGGTCAAAGGCCGCTCCTACACCATCGCGCTTTCGGTTGATGCCTCCATCACAGAAGAAGAATAAGGAAAACAAGTTTTCAGAAAACAAGTTTTCAGGAAACCGTTTATCACGAAAAACGGTTTCCGGGATAAAGACGCTCAAAAATCTCAGCCGTTGCCATGCGAATCCTGCCCGCATGCGAAAAACCGTATATTCTGCACTTTTTTGCTGAATTTATTAAAGATTTCCGCTACTAAGGACGATATTTTAAATACCGGGGACATTTTCCCCTCCCACCCATGTCCCCGGTTGCCTGATGGGCATTGGCCGGCGCTCGCCGGCCATTTTTTTTGTCCATGCAGCCGGAAAACAGCAGCTGACTAAGATAACACACAGACTGCCACCACCCGCATGGAAATCAGTTTTTGCCGCTGACAGCTGCTTCCGCCGGGATTTGCCCCGCAAAACGGCTTCCGCGCTTC
>CACZQF010000173.1 GCA_902783245.1 uncultured Spirochaetaceae bacterium
GGTAATGCTCATAAAATCAGGGTGCAGGGCAGCAAGCTCTTCTGCTGTCTGGAATATCTTGGTGCAATCATCCGTCTGTTTGGGCGGGAAGATCTCAAAGGAAATAGAAACCTTTTTGGTGTCCAGGATGTCTTTGATAGTCATATTTTACTATAATACAGATAAATCACATGCATTTCAATATCTGCAAAAGTGCGGCAGATATACAGGAACAGACTGCTTCCAGGACAACTATAACTCGCTTTCCTTTTTAAGTTCCTCAAGCTTGTTCAGCATTGTCTGGTCAAGCGTCACCGTCAGGTTCTTTTCATGGGTGGGCAGCACCAGTCCCTTCGGGCCGTTTTTTGCGCGCCTGAGGAATTTCACCTGCGTATAGTACAGATCTGCCCTGCCGGCCTTGCGAGCCTTGGAATAGTATACGGCAAGGTTTCCGGCATACAGCAATATGGGCAGCGGAACGGTTTTGCCGGGACGGTTCTTTATGAACACATAGCCGCCCGGAAAGTCACGGGTATGAAGCCACATGTCCGAGCCTTTAACATGGTGACGCAGCAGCTCATCGTTTTCATCCGCATCGCGTCCTACCAGAATGTACCAGCCGTCCACGGTGTAATCAAGTCCCGGATGTGTTTTCTTCTGCTGCTGGCGCGGCGCAGAGTCCTGCCGCAGCAGCTGTTCTATCCGTACGGGATTCTGCTCGTTCCTGATGGCATCATAGGCTTTATCAAGCGACTCCAGTCCCTTGCGGGCCAGCAGTATTTCGTGCTCCAGCTGGGTACTGCCGGAAAGCTGTTTTTTATAGCGTTCGTAATAGGCGGCGGCATTTTCCTGCGGCGTTTTTTTTGGATCAATGGGAATACGAACTGTTGCACCGGTTTCGTAATCAGTGCACTCAAGGAATTTGTCATCACCGGCTGCAAGATGTCCGAATGAAAGTATCAGATCGCCCTGATGCTTAAGCCGGTCTGCGTTCTTAAATGATTCCTGTTTGGCGATAAGCCGCTCAAGCGCGGCTTCCTGCCGGCTCCGGCGCATAGTGTACCATTTTTCGGCCTGCTGCAGCAGTGATTCCCGCGAAAGTGAAGCGGCATATTCGCTGTACCAGATATCAACCTTCTGGTTGAAGGTAAGCGGAGCATCATCCGGATATTTTTCCTGATGTGCAGTCTGCACGTCATCAAAGGTTCGTACAGGCCATACCTTCTCAGATCTGGTGCTGTCCGTTTCGGGCAGCCGGAACGTGCCGCCGGTAACTTCGCCTTTTGCCGGCCTGCGGTACATAATGTCAAGAATGGTGTTGTCAAGACTGCACAGCGCAATGGTGCCCGCGTTACTCCACAGCCGGGCATACAGATAGAACTGATCTTCTCCGTGACCGAGCTCGAACCTGATGATGCGCTGCATATCGATCTGAGTGCAGGATAGGATTTTGGCCCCTCTGATATGTGAGCGCAGGAACTCCATAAATCGCAGCGGCTTGTTGTTTTTAGGAATCCTGCGCTTTGTGGCATGGATACGACAGGAATCCGGCTTGGTACAGATAATAAGCGTGAGCGGTGCGGCGTTTTTATACAAATACAGCGCCAGCGTATCATAGCCGGGCTGTACGATATCCTGTATAAAAGAACCCGTCAGATCAAGTTCCGACAGGATGACATTGATTTCATTGCAGTTTAATGACATATGTGCAGTATACCTGAACATGCGTGGCGCAGGCAAGGTTGCAGTATCTGTGCAGAGATGTCTTTTCTTTATCCTTGATACATCTATTCGTTACGACAAAGAAACGGACGGTTTTGTTTTTGCCTTTGATTATGACAATTTCGGTATGAACGCCCTGCACGATAAAGACTTCCGTAAGAAGTGGGAAGTGAACACAAGAGGTGAAAGAATTGTATTCAGCAAGACAGAACGAAGCGCTGTAAAAGTATACCCCACGGATGAGCTTAAAAAGATTTTCGATTCCTTCGGTATACAATGGGATTCAGGAGAAAACTTCATAGATTTTGTTCAGGAGATTCAGGCAGAAAAACAAAATGCAAAATTCTTTGATGTACTTCTGCGTGCATTTAATGCAACGCTGCAAATGCGAAACTCAATTCCACGGTCTGAAATTGATTATCTTATTTCTCCAGTGCGTTCTGCTGACGGAACTTTTTTTGACAGCCGGGAACAGAAGCGTCTGTTGGAAAACGGGAAAAAAGTAACGCTGCCGATTGATGCGGATGCGAATGGTGCATACCACATTGCACTCAAGGGGTTGTATCTTTTGAAAAACAATTTCAATCTAAATGAGAACGGCTACATTGAAAATATCAAGGATGCCGACTGGTTTAGGTTCACAGAGGAAAAGAAGTATGCAGAATAAGGGCACTGATAAAAAGCAGCAAATCAAGTTCTTTGAAAACAGTAAAATCCGTTCTGTTTGGAGTGAAGCGGATCAGAAGTGGTACTTTTCTGTTATTGATGTTGTTGCTGCTCTTACGGAGAGCGTAAATCCTCGTGATTACTGGTTTTAGATGAAAAAACGCGTGCATTCAGAAGATGGAATTGAACTGTCGACAATTTGTCGACGGTTCAAGATGGTTGCACCGGACGGAAAAATGCGTGAGACCGATGCCGCTGATGTAAAAGCTTTATTCCGTATCATTCAGTCAATTCCGTCCCCTAAAGCTGAACCATTCAAACAATGGCTTGCTCAGGTTGGTTATGAACGTGTTTTGGAAATTGAAAATCCGGAACTTGCACAGAATCGGATGAAGGAACTGTATGAGAAAAAAGGATACCCTAAGGATTGGATTGATAAACGTCTGCGAGGAATTGCTGCTGATCAGTTATGATATAAGTAATGACAAGATTCGAACAAAGTTTGCCAAGTATCTTTCAAAGTTCGGTTTTCGATTGCAATATTCTGTTTTTGAAATTTCCAACAGCGATACAATTTTGAAAAATATTGAGACAGAAATTGAAACCACCTATATGAAAACCTTTACAGAAGAGGATAGTATCATTATATTTAATTTGTCGGAGACATGTAAAAAAACATGTTACGGTTATGCCAAGAACGAAGAAAAAGAAGTATTTGTTATTGACTGATATGTTCCGGCAATCTGCAAACCCTGGGTCTTACTGAAGGTTTTTATGAAAAAACGCGCATTTTTATTAGTTTTTGCTGTATTAAATGCGAAAAACAGTAACAGACGGTACCGTTGTACATCTCAAAGGGTTTCACTCTGATAGAGAATTTCTACTGTTGTAGATTTTTCGTCAGCTGCTTCACAATCTGGAAAAACGGACGGGAAGCAACATCCATGTACAGCAAAAACAAATAACGCACGAGGATGTGCAATAGGCTGTTAACAGTATGTCTTTCTGTGGTACAGGTTGCTGCCGCATCTTTTTTATTGTTTCACTCTGATAGAGAATTTCCACTATTGTATATGCGATACAGTCGGCAATTAAGTCAGCATGGACTCGCAGGAAAGCAGACTCGTCACATGCCGATATGCAGACTCGTCACATGCCGATATGCAAACTCGTCACATGCCGATATGCAAACTCGTCACATGCCGATATGCAAAACTTGCGAAAAAAAACGGCCGTTTAAGGCAGCTGCCATCAGAGTGCGTTGGAATAAAAGTGTACCGCTTTTAAAATTTTCTATTGTACAAAGCCAACGTTTTCCTGCTATTATAGAAGGCGTAAAAAACAACGGAGGTTAAAAATGACAGTAATTTCTATTCAGCATCGTAAGGCAATTTCGGTTCCGGTACAGACGGCCGCGACCGTGCTTGCAATTGCGGCGGCGGTGGTGGTACCGCAGTTCTTCCACTGGCTCGGCATTGTGTCGGGAGCGGGAACGGCGCCGGGAGTGGCGTTTAGTCCAATGCATCTGCCGATTATTGTTGTCGGATTTTTGGCAGGCCCGTATGCAGGCGCAATTTCCGGTTTGCTCGGGCCGGCAGCGTCTCATTTTCTTTCCGGAATGCCATCCGGTGTACAGCTTCCCCTGATGATGATTGAACTTTTCGGCTATGGTCTTGCGGCCGGGCTGCTGCGTTCTGTTCGGCTGCCGCTCGTGGTGAATACGCTTCTGGTCATGCTTGCCGGACGTGTACTTCGTACGGCTGCCTGTACGATTGCGTTCTACGGACTTGGTTTTAAGAATATAGCTCCGCTCGGCATCTGGCGCAGCATTCCTGCATGTCTGCCGGGTATTGTGCTCCAGCTTGTGCTCATTCCGCTCATCGTGTTCTGGGTGGAGCAGCGAAAAAATAAAGCAGCATAGGACATTCCCGTCGGCATTCCGACGGGGTTCCGTGTTTTCTGTTTTTACGGTACCAGAATAAAGCAGGTATAACAGCTAGTAATTATGAGAAAGTTGAAAATCCGTTGCAGATTGACCGGAAAAATTAATCAGTTATAATTGAAACAATCATCAAGGGCGCTGAATATCAGTTGCAGATTGACCGGGGAAATTAATCAGTTATAATCTCTGCCACAGCCGTATCATACATCTGCACGTTGCAGATTGACCGGGGAAATTAATCAGTTATAATAATCCTGAATATTGGGAGAA
>CACZQF010000174.1 GCA_902783245.1 uncultured Spirochaetaceae bacterium
GGTATGGGAATGTCTGCCTATGAGTATGCGACATTATTTAAGAAGACTGATTTGGTGGAAGTTCTTGCTCCTTATCATAGGGAACGGCTCTAATTTTTGTATATGAAAATTGTATTTACAGGCGGCGGTACCGGAGGACATATCTATCCGGGACTTGCCGTTGCCGATGAGTTAAAAATACTGGCTGCCGGTTCTGAACAGACAGACCTTGTCAAGGCCGGTCTGGAACAGGAAGGTCTGTTCCAGACCCGTTCGCCGGAGATTTTTTGGATAGGTAACAGAAGCGGCATGGACCGTAAAATTGTAGAAAGTTTTACGGGAAGTGATGGATCGCATACCATATCCTGTTTTTATGGAATACCGTCCGGCAAGCTGCGGCGGTATTTTTCTTTGCGGAATATACTTGATCTGTTCAAGATCTTTTTTGGTTTTATTGCAGCTTTTTTCATTTTGCTTCGTCTGCGGCCTGCCGTGCTTTTTTCAAAAGGCGGATTTGTCAGCGTGCCGCCGTGTTTGGCTGCAAAACTGCTTGGTATTCCTGTATATACCCATGAATGTGATTTTACGCCCGGCCTTGCCACACGTATTAATTCTCGTGTAGCGCATACTGTGCTGGTGTCCTATAAAGACACGGCCCGGTATTTTTCCGCCGGTAAGAATGTTGTGGTGACCGGTAATCCGGTGCGTCCTGTATTTTATTCTGCTGACGCCGCCGCGGGACGGAAGTTTTTAGGATTGCCGGAGCAGAAATCCGCAGATGAAAAGCCTGTGCTGCTGGTAATTGGAGGCAGCCTTGGAGCGCATCAGATCAATACGCTGGTTGAGGAAAATCTTGACTGGCTGTGCAGCAGATTCATTGTAGTTCATCAGACAGGCGCTCATGCAGCGGATTGCGCATATAAAGCCGCGGACTATCATCGGTACAGCTTTATATATGCCGAAATGCCGCATGTGATCGCCGCCGCTGATATTGTGCTGAGCCGCGCCGGCGCAAATGCGTTGTGGGAATGTGCGGTGCTCGGTAAGCCGATGGTGCTGGTGCCGTTGTGCGGTTCCGGTACCCGTGGTGATCAGGTGGATAATGCCGCGTATTTTTCGCTTAATGATGCAGCTTTGTCTTTAGTAGGAGCAGATGCCGATGCTGAGCATTTAAAGCAGGCGCTGGATGTGTTCAGCGCTTGTGAGACCAGAAGCGCATACGGTAATGCCGCCCGCAGTTTGGTCGGCAACGATAAGCCTGCGCAGGTAATTGCCGGGCTGCTGCTTAAGGCGGGCAATGAATGACAGCACTGGATATATTTTTTCTTTTAGTCATTGCGTTCTTTGCAATAATTGCTGCGTTCAGAGGCTTGATCAATGTTATTATGGGCAAGATTGCTCTTGCCGGTGCATTGGCTGCCGCTATATTGTTTTATCAGAAACTTGCAGTTCCCATGACAGAAGTGGTGCATAAGGAGCCGCTTGCCAAATTTCTGTCTTTTTTGATGATTTTTATGGCAGTATTTCTGCTTGCTAAGATTTTCCAGCAGTTTTTACAGTGGATGTTTTCTGCTGATATTCTGCGCAGCTTGAACCATGCGCTGGGCTTTTTATTCGGAGCAGCGGAAGGCGCCGTAATCGTAGCGGTCATCCTGGTTATTCTGCAGGCTCAGCCGTGGTTTGATGTGAGCTCTCTTCTGGAGCATAGCTTATTCTATAAGCTGCTGGCATCTTTTATTTCTGTTCCTGCCTCCAAAGTTGAAGGAATGCTACAGGATGTTCGATAATCTCTTATACCAGGACGCTGCGCTGCAGCTGGAGCATGATATTGCGGCTTCCCGTCTGCCGGGCGCGCTTCTGCTGTCCGGGCCTGCCGCTTCCGGAAAGCTGACCTGTGCGCTGGAGCTGGCCCGTGTATTGTCTTGTCATGCAAAAGGTGAGTGGACGTGCACCTGTCCGTCATGTCTGCAGCATAAGGCGCTGGTGAGCACCAACATGCTGCTTGCGGGACCTCGTGACTGTTGTCTTGAGATTTCGGCCGCTAAAAAGGCACTGCTGTCGGCAGTTGCAGAAAACAGCCGGCATCTTACTGCCGTGCGGTATCTGTTTGTCCGAAGTGTCCGGAAACTGACCCTGAGGTTCAGTACCGTATTGCTGCAGGACGATGATAATCTGAATAAAATCGCGGTTCTTACCTCT
Source organism: uncultured Spirochaetaceae bacterium (assembly GCA_902783245.1). GTDB lineage: Bacteria > Spirochaetota > Spirochaetia > Treponematales > Treponemataceae > Treponema_D. The sequence continues at coordinate 2,179 of CACZQF010000174.1, forward strand.
GCAATTAACGAGCTGCTGGAGGAAATTGATCTGCCGCGTCAGCTGCCGCCTTTAGATGAGCTTACTCAGATATGTGATGATCTTGAAAAGCAGTGCATAAAGCTTTCTGACGGCTTTATGTATGATTCCATTCCGATTGCACAGGTACGCAATGCAAGTTCCTGGGCAAGGCTTTTCAGCAACAAAGGCAAAAAAGTTATTATCATTGAAAATGCGGATCGTATGCTTGAGGGCGTTCGCAACGCTCTGCTTAAGATTCTGGAGGAGCCGCCGGAAGATACCGTGTTTGTGCTTACAACAAGCCGCAGAGGGGCGGTTATGCCCACAATCCTGAGCCGGGTGAGGAACTATGCGTTTTCTGCACGGTCAGAGCGGGAGCAGCAGGATGTTCTGGAGCGTGTGTTCCATGTACACGGTTTTTCAGGCGGTGCCGGCCGCAGCTCCTGCATCGAGCAGTACCTCATGACATTCCTTCCGGTTACCCCTGAGCGGATCCATGCCGCTGCGGAGCGTTTTTTTGCCGATGCTTCATCCGGCAAAATCCCGGATGTTACTGCTATCGTAAAAGAATGTAATAATTTTGATCCGAGACTCGTACTCAAGCTGTTTTTAATTGATCTGGAGGAAAGCCGGAGAAACCTGCTGCTTACAGCACAAGGTACTGCTGCCATGCAGGCATTGTCGGAGGCTGTGCGCAGCTGCTGGAATGATGTAACTGTATATAATCAGACTCCGGCTGCAGCTTTGGATGTATTAGTCCGTTCTTTGGTGGTGCTATGCGCGGATTTGTAAAACGAGTATCCCGGAAAATTGCAAAGCTTTCTCCCGATCAGGTTGAAGTCTTCCTGAATGCCCTTAATGACGAAAATGACACGTTGGATTCAATTTTTGAATCATTATCTGACGGGCTTATTATTGTAGACGACTTTTGGCGGCTGCTGTCCAATAATAAGGCTGCGGAACGTTATATTCCCTTTAAGATCAGGCCTGATGATAATCGGGCTGAGTCATTGTTTTTGTGGGATTTAATTGACGACGGCACGGCGTACGACGTTGCGGATTTTTTCCGTGACTGCAAAGAAAAGGATATAAACAATGTCTGCTCTGAATTTACCGTTCCTGCTCCGGGTGGCTCCGTCCGGTTCATAACGATTACGCTGGTACCGTTTGTTCGGCAGCATACGGCATCGGGTACGGTGATTACCGTTGCAGACGTTACCGAAAAACGGAATCAGGAAGTGCTGCTGCACCGTATGGAAAATCTTGCCAGCCTGACAAATCTGGCGGCGAATGTAGCGCATGAAATAAAAAATCCGCTGGGTGCCATCGGCATCCATATTCAGCTTATCCAGAAAGCTTTACGGCGTTCACGTGATACGGACGGCATGCTGCCTGATAAAAAATATCTTGAAAACTATCTTGATGTGGTGAACGAGGAAATCGACAATCTGAATAAAATCGTGGTTGATTTCCTGTTTGCGGTCAGACCGGTGCAGGCGAATATGGCTTTGGTAAATCCCGTGGTGCTGCTTAAGCATTTTGCGGAGTTCTTTGAGCCGCAGTTTGTCCAAAATAATGTGAAGCTTGATCTGCAGCTTGCTGAGAATGCGCCGCGGCTGCTTATTGACGAAAAGCTGTTCCGAGAGGTTACCGCCAATATTGTTCAGAATGCTCTGGCGGCTATTGCGGAACGGTTGGAAAACCAGATGGATACGGTAAGGCCCCGCGAGCCCGGCCGGCTCTGCATTTCTGCGGCAAAGAAAAACGATAAATTCATTATTACGTTCTCTGATAACGGAATGGGCATGTCTGAAGAAACTGCCGCCCACGTTTTTGAGCCGTATTATACGACTAAAGCAAATGGAACCGGGCTTGGAATGACTTTGGTATATAAAATTATAAAAGAATTCAGGGGCGATATTACGGTTCATTCAGAGCGCGGCAAGGGGACGGTATTTACCATTACGCTGCCGATACCTCAGACTGACAGAAAACTGCTGCCGGCCGCTGCTGAACCCGCTGCGGACAAGCCGAAAGGAAGTGATGCGTTATGAAGTTTACGGTCCTGATTATTGACGATGAGAAGAATATCCGTGAAGGGCTTGCCGCCGCTTTTGAAATGGACGGGTACAATGTAAAAATTGCCGCAGATGGAAAAGAAGGTCTGGCCTTCTTAGCGAAAGGCGATGTGGATCTGGTGATCACTGATCTGCGTATGCCCGGTATTTCCGGTGAAGATGTGCTGCGTAAGGTAACGACCGAAATGCCCGGCATTCCCGTGATTGTTCTGACCGGACACGGCAGTATTGATGCCGCGGTGGACGCCATGCGGAACGGCGCCTATGATTTTTTAACCAAGCCGCTCAATCTTGA
>CACZQF010000175.1 GCA_902783245.1 uncultured Spirochaetaceae bacterium
CACTTTTAAGCTCTTAAACTTCATGAGCGATCCCTTGATAAAAAATACTTTTATTTTATTGTATGGCTCGAAATCGCATTCCGCAAGTTCTTTATATAAATAATTGTAAACATTTTATTTGATAATTTGAAGAAATTGCGTTAAACAGGAGGATATTGCTCAGGGCCATGAACCAGCCGGTTTCAGAGCAGGCCACCTGGCCAGGTACAACAGCGTCACCCGGCCAGGAGCAACAGTGTCACACGGCCAGGTGCAGCGGCGTCACACGGCCAAGAGCAACAGCGTCACCCGGCCAGGAGCAACAGCGTCACCCGGCCAGGTGCAGCGGCGTCACCCGGCCAGGTGCAGCGGCGCTCAGTTATGGGACGAGCACTTGTGCGAGCCGCAGCTGTGGGAAGCGCAGTCGTGGTCACCGGATTCGTTGCTGTGGTGGCTGCACTGGATGTCGGGATTGTACGCCAGCGTACCTGCGAGCAACGCTTCAGCGGCGGCGTCCGCGCTGCCGGTGACTCCTCCGTAGAGCGTAATGCCTGCCTCTGCGAGCGCGGTCTTTGCGCCGCCGCCGATGCCGCCGCAGATCAGAGTATCAACCTGCAGGTTCTTTAAGAAGCTGGCAAGCGCGCCGTGCCCCTGTCCGTTCGTACCGACAACCTCGGAACGTACGATCTTACCGTCCTGTACATCATAGACTTTGAACTGTTCCGTGTGACCAAAATGCTGGAATACCGATCCGTTTTCATATGTTACGGCTACTCTCATAATATCATCTCCTTTTTCATCCAATGTTTCGGGGACTGCCGCGCAGCGGTGCAGGCGCCAGTTGCCGCCGGAAATCACAAGGCGCCGGCCGTTGATCAGGCAGTCGGCTATCTTTTTCCGCGCAGACTCATACACCGCCGTCACCGTGGTACGGGCCACATCCATCTGCTGCGCGCACGCTTCCTGCGTCAGTCCGGCATGATCGAGCAGCCGGATTGTCTCAAGCTCATCAAGCGTCATGACAACGCTTTCTCCCGTGCAGCCATCCTCCGGCATAAAGCTCCAGAATTCAGGCAGCAGCCGGATCTCCCGGCACCGTACAGGTCTCGGCATAACACCCCCTTGCATACAGTTACTGACATAAGTCAGTAACTGTACATACTATACTTCCGTTATTGACTTATGTCAATAATCACTGATTTCTGCATAGGCACATACTGCATAATTGTAATTATGCCCGTTCTTCTATATAATAGCGGACAGCGGAGACGGGAGCTGCATTTTCACCCGCCGCCCGATTATTACAACAGAGGTTAAAATATGTCATACCCGTTTGAGCAGATCGAGCCTAAATGGCAGAACTATTGGGAAAGCCATAAGACTTTTAAGGTAAGCGAGGACCCTGCATATCCCAAAGATAAGCGGCGCTATGTCCTTGATATGTTCCCCTACCCGTCAGCGGCGGGCCTGCACGTGGGTCACCCCGAAGGCTATACCGCCACCGACATTTACTGCCGCTACCTGCGCATGAACGGCTACAACGTACTTCACCCCATGGGGTTCGATGCATTCGGCCTGCCCGCGGAAAACTACGCCATTAAGACCGGTACGCATCCAAGCACCACCACCATGGCGAACATCGAGCATTTTACCAAGCAGATAAAGGCGCTTGGTTTTTCCTATGACTGGGACCGCTGCATAACCACCTGTACGCCCGACTACTATAAGTGGACGCAGTGGATTTTCCTGCAGCTGTACAAGCGCGGCCTTGCCTATGAAAGCAAGACGCCCATCAACTGGTGTCCGAGCTGTAAGACCGGTCTGGCTAACGAGGAAGTTAAAGAAGGTCGCTGCGAGCGCTGTCACTCAGAAGTGACTCACAAGACGATCCGTCAGTGGATTCTGAAAATCACAGCCTACGGCGACAGCCTGCTCAACGACCTTGACGGTCTTGACTGGCCGGAGTCCGTAAAGCTTATGCAGCGCAACTGGATCGGCCGCAGTGAAGGTGCCGAGGTTGACTTCCATATTGCGGATGCGGACGGCAAGCCCACCGAAGACAAGCTCACCGTATACACCACGCGCGCGGACACGCTGTACGGCGCCACCTACATGGTCGTGGCTCCCGAGCACAAGCTGGTGCCGCGCCTGACCACGCCGGATCACCAGACCGAAGTGCAGGCCTACATCGATGAGGCCGCCAAAAAGTCTGACCTTGAGCGTACCGACCTTGCCAAAAACAAGACGGGCGTGTTCACTGGCAGCTACGGCATTGACCCGGTGAACGGCAAGCTCGTGCCGATATGGATTTCTGACTACGTACTCACCAGCTACGGTACCGGCGCCATCATGGCAGTTCCTGCCCATGACGAGCGTGACTGGGACTTTGCAAAGAAATTCAACCTGCCCATCATCAAAGTCGTGGCCATGAAAGACGAGATCGCACGGCTCGGCAACGGAGACGAAAAGAAGGGTGCTGAGCTGCTGCGCCAGGCGGCAGCCGATCCTGATTCCTATAAAAAGCTTGTAGAAGCATATCCCGACGTGTTCAACGTTGCCGATACGTGTACTTCTGCAAAGGACGGCTACGCCATCAATTCGGAGCAGTTCACCGGCCTGCCCACCAAGGAAACCATTCCCGGCATGATCCAGTGGCTGGACAAGCAGGGAATCGGCAAAAAAGCCGTGAACTACAAGCTCAGGGACTGGATTTTCAGCCGCCAGCGGTACTGGGGCGAACCCATTCCGCTGATACACTGCCCGACCTGCGGCACGGTGCCCGTACCGGAGTCAGAGCTGCCGCTCAAGCTGCCCGATGTAAAGACTTATCAGCCCACGGGTACCGGCGAAAGCCCGCTTGCAGGCATTGACGACTGGGTGAACTGTACGTGTCCTAAATGCGGCGGAAAAGCCCGGCGCGAAACGAACACCATGCCGCAGTGGGCAGGCTCCTGCTGGTACTATCTGCGATACCTTGATCCGCACAACGATGCATGCTTCTGCGATGCGGAAAAAGAAAAATATTGGATGCCTGTAGACCTGTATGTAGGCGGCGCTGAGCATGCGGTTCTGCACCTGCTGTACTCCCGCTTCTGGCACAAAGTGCTCTATGATGCAGGCGTCGTTTCAACCAAAGAGCCGTTCCACCGCCTTATCAACCAGGGCATGATCACCTCTTTTGCCTATCAGCGCAAGGATAAGACACTTGTTCCCATAGACGAAGTAGAAGAAAAATCTGCCGGCGTCTACATCGAAAAAGCTACCGGCGAGCAGCTTGAGCAGGTTACGGCAAAGATGAGCAAATCGCTCAAGAACGTCGTGAATCCCGATGAGATGATCAAGCAGTACGGAGCGGACAGCGTGCGTATGTACGAAATGTTCATGGGCCCGCTCACCATGTCAAAGCCGTGGAACACGCAGGGTTTGATCGGTATCAGCCGCTTCCTTGACAAAGTGTGGGCCGTAAGCGCAAAAGAAATGACCGACATCGACATCACCGGCAAGCTCACCGATGAAAAGCTCGTGGCGCTGCGCAAGCTCTACGCACAGACCGTAAAAAAGGTTACGGACGACACCGCCACGCTCAATTTCAACACGGCAATAAGCCAGATGATGATTTTCATCAACGAATGCGCCAAGCTGGATTCTATCCCGCGCGCCATGTGGGAAGGCTTTGTAAAGATGATTTCCTGCTACGCGCCGCATATCGGCGAAGAAATGTGGGAAAAGCTCGGTCACACAAAGACGGTGACCTACGAGAACTGGCCTGATTTCAGCGACAAATACCTTGCGTCTGATGAAAAGACGATCGTGGTTATGATAAACGGCAAGCTCCGCGATAAATTCACCGCGGCGCCGGGAACTCCCAAGGAAACGCTTGAGCAGACCGCGCTCGCCTCACCCGCAGTGAAAAAGTTCACCGACGGCCATCAGGTGGTCAAAACGGTCGTAGTTCCCGATAAGCTGGTTAATCTTGTGATAAAATAGCGTCGGCGAACTGCTCGCATTTCATGGCATCCGCTTCATACTGAATGGAGCGGTACATAGCCGCGGCATATTGTGCATATGCCGCGGCTTTTTTTATGTCATCGCCGCCTGAAGAGAATTTCTTGTATACTTGCGCAAGCGCAAAGTAGTCTGCGGCGATGGCGGCGGAGTTTTCTGCGTTGCGGTCAAACACAAGCGCCTTTTCAAGCGCGTCAAGCGCTTCCTGCCGTCTGCCTGCAAGCGAGCATGCGCTTGCCGCGGCGTACCAGTCGTTGCCGATTTCCTGCAGGTACAGATGCTGCTTGTGGATTTCTGCGGCGGAACGGTAGGCGTCGTACGCCTTGTCATACGCAGGGATCGTCATATGGCAGTCGCCGAGCGTGTGCCTTACAAATCCCAGATAATACGGTTCTTTTGCAAGTTTCTTTTCGGCGGAGGCAAGCACCGCCGCGTAATCCTGCGGCACTGACCGGCGGCAGGAGGCGATGTACAGTCCGTATACGGAGCACAGCACCTGCAGCATCTCCTTTTCCTCGGAGCGGCCTGCATGCATGACGGCCTGCTCCAGCAGCCCGTCCGCCCTGCCGTATGCCTGCTCCGTGCGCACGGAGCACTGCCAGACCACCTGCGACAAAAGCACACGGCACAGCAGCCCCGCGTTGTCGATCGAAAGCGCCATGCGGTACGCCTCTGCAAAATGAGTCTCCGCAGCGGTAAAGTCGGCCGCGGCAAGCGCGGTGTTGCCGCTTTCAAGCCGTACGGACGCAAGGTTATAGGTGTCGGTTATCACTTCGGGACGCTTGGGCGCGGATGAGCACGCAGCCGCGGCAATGCAGCCGGCGGCCAGTACGACAGCCCGGAACAAGCGCACGGCGCCGTGCTTTCTGGCAGCGGCCGATATCTGTTCTGCATTCTGTATCATGGTCACTTCCCCTTAAAACTCATTGTCACGCAGCTGGGGTGACGTGCTCTTGATGCGGCTCCGGTCGGGCACGCCCTTACGGATAAGCGGATTGTTCTTCAGGCCTTCGAGCACATCCTGCACGTCAAGCAGCACCGACGCCACTTCGGCAAGCACGGTGTCAACCTGCACGTTCACGTCGCCCACCATGGTATCGATATTGTGCATCACCGTTCCGGCGGTAGCAGACACGCCGTCCAGGTTGCTTGAGACGGATCCCAGATTCTCTGTGACCACCGTAATGTCCGCAAGTGCCTGACGGATGCGCGCGTACAGCTCCTTTTTGTCGTCCGCTCCGAGCAGCGTGGGCACCAGCCCGTTGGGGTCTGAGATCGACATCATGAGCTTGTGCAGCTCAGCGGTGATTCCGCGCAGGTTGCCCACAATATCCGCGACAGGCGTATTGGCGTTGCCCATGCCGTTGAGCGCGCCGTTCACGCCCATGGCTATGCCGTTCAGGTTACGCAGCAGCAGGGTAACTGAGGAGACAAGCTCGGTGATGGAATCTTTCTGCTGGGTATAACCGGTACGCCGCTCCTGAATGACCGCAAGGCCTTCCGGAGAGTCTATGCGCGGAATCATGGTACCGTCGGGAATAATAGTGTCGCCGAGACCGGGATGCAGCACGAATGACGTGCCGAGACCGATCGGGCTGACATTGAGCTCCACGAGCGAACCGTCCTTTATGTAGTTGATATAGTCCTCAAGCACATAGAATTCTACGAACACGGAACCGTCGATCAGCTCTATGTGATCGATCTTTCCGATGGAAAATCCTTTATACTGCACGGACATGTTAAGCGATATATTCGATGCAGACAGAAACTCCGTCTTAAAGCGGTGCTTACGCACAAACCATTTCTGCTCCGATCCGAGAAAAAAGCACAGGACCAGAAGCACAGCTACGGCCGTTATGGTAAAGATGCCGACTATCTGATCTGCAAAACGTATTTTAAATTTCATATTTCGTTCTCCGCTTCTGCACCGTCTATTTTCCTAACTACCCGGCCTTCGTCAAGCACATACACCACGTCTTTGTACCGGCGGATAAACTCGCCGTCGTGGCTCACGTATACCATGGTGTTGCCTTTTGAAACGAATTCATCGAGCAGCACAAAAAGCCGCGCCCGGGTGCTGCGGTCCATGGATTCCGTGCAGTCGTCCAGAAACAATACCGAAGGCTCGCAGATGAGCGCGCGCGCAAAACTCACGAGCTTGCGCTCACCCACCGAAAGGTCGGCGGGACGCAGCGTCAGCGGGCGCGTATAGCCGACCTTTTCGCAGAATCGTTCCACCGTACGCCGGTTCTCCCCGGCGGAAAACTTCGGAAAATGTACCTGCAGCGGAAGCGACAGATTCTGCAAGATAGTCTGGTTGGCCCACAGCGCCGCATCCTGAAACACAAAGGCACACAGCTTTCTGAACTCAAGTATCTCACGCCTGCTCAGCCGCTGTATATCGGACCGGCCGAACCACACCGTACCCGAAGAGGGCTTGATAAGTCCGGCCGCAAGCTTGAGCAGCACGGACTTTCCGCTGCCCGACCTGCCTGTAAAGGCCACCCGGCGCCCGAGCTCTATGCTGAGCGACACATCCTGAATGATGGCAGAGCCCCGGGAAGAAAAACAGATATGGTCAAGACTGAACAAAACCTGCGGCACGGCTCCCCCTAGAATACATACACCAGAACGGTGATGAACACATCAATGAGCACGATGTACAGGATTGATTTACCTACGGCCTTAATACCCGCCACCGGCACTTCGGTGGAAGCCTGCTCCACGGCAAATCCGTAGAACGTTGACACCGTGGCGATCGCCATACCGAAAAAGATGCTTTTGAGCAGCGAAATGCCGATGGTGACGATGGAAAGCTCGCGGAACACGCCCGCAAAATATTCACTGAACGGTACAGGATTTATAAACTGGATGACGATTGCCGGCGCGAGCACGCCGAAGAATGAAAAGTACAGGTTCAGGAAGAACAGCGATGCCATGACGCCGATAAAGCGCGGGGCAGCCAGATGGTCTATGGGATCTACGCCCACGGAAATATATGCTTCGATTTCATGATGAATGACCATGCCGCCGATCTCAGTGGCTATGGCCGTGGCTGAGCGGGCGGTGACCACAAAGGCGATGAGCAGCGGTCCCAGCTCCTGGCACATAACCATGATCAGCAGCGAATAGATGAGCGAGCTGCGCCCCAGACTGAGCAGGAACGGATACCCCACCAGAAATATGGCAGTTCCGAGCCCCACCGCAAGGATCGCCGTGATAGGCAGCGCCTCTATGAACGTAAACAGCAGCTGCATGATCAGAATTTTCCGGGCGGTTCTTCCGTGCATACTAAAAGAAATGGAGCTGCTGACTAATTTACCGAAATATCCGAGGCCGTAGGGAATATCCGACAGCTGCCTCAGGACATATGCACCGATCGCCGAAACCATAGACAGACGGTATTATAGCACAGAACGCTGTTTGTATACAGTGGGATAAAGAAATCCGCCGATTTTTACCCCGTACGGAGCGAGTTGTTCCGTACGGGTGCGGAGAAACATTTACTGCACGGTATAGACGCAGGGAACGGAACTGAGTACGATGTACGGTATGGAAGAAATGAATGCCGACGGCCGGGCCCGGCTCATCAGAACCGCCGGCTGCATTGCGTTGGGCGGCAATCTGGTGCTTGCCCTGGTAAAAATTATTCTGGGCCGGTTGTCGGGCAGTCTTGCCGTCATCGGCGACGGCGTGGACTCATGTACAGATGTAGGAATCGCGCTCATGACCGTGTTCATCAGCGGTATCATCGAGCGGCCCGGCGATGCGGGGCATCCGTGGGGCCATGGACGTGCCGAGACCACTGCCACCATGATACTGTCATTCATCATTTTTATTGCGGGCTCGGAGCTGTTCCGATCATCCGTGACACAGCTCACCACGCGGAATTTTTCTGTACAGATAAGTACGACGGCAATCGTCGCGGCAGCCGTGTCCATCATCGGAAAAACGCTGCTCGCCTTGTCGCAGTTCCATTTTGCCGCCAGATGCCGCAGCCAGATGCTGCGCGCGAACGGTCAGAATATGTGCAACGATATCATCACTTCGGCGGGCGTACTGCTCGGACTCGGTGCGGCACGCTACTTCAGGCTGCCCGCGCTTGATCCGGCAGTGGCCATGGGCGTGAGCATCTGGGTCATGAAAAATGCGCTGTCACTGCTGTGGCATACAAACCAGGAGCTCATGGACGGCGGCAGCGACCGCAAGCTGTATAAAAAGCTGTTTACTGCGGTGATGCAGGTGCCCGGCGTGTCGAATCCACACAAGGCGCGCATACGCAAGCTTGCTTCCCGCTGGGACATTGATCTTGATATTGAGGTGGCCGCAGATATGACCGTGCACGCGGCCCATGAGCTCACTGATGCGGTTGAGCAGGAAATACGCCGGGCCATTCCCGACGTGTATGATGTGGTGATTCATGTTGAGCCCGCAGGGCACGGTGGCCATCACCGTACAGAATCATACGGGCTCAACGCCGCGGATATCGATGACGACAAGCATCCGGACACCGCATCGGCTCATAAATCGTAGTCAGAACAACGCGCCGGCAGAAGCTGCCGGATTCTCTGTTACCGCTGCTTTTTCCAGGCGTCAATAAACTCCAGCATGTACTGCTGGATATTGCCGAACCATTTTTTCTGGAACTGGCACGCTTCGGGCCCGATGTAGCGGAAGTGCCAGCTTTCCCAGCGGTAGCCGGTGTCCTGCTCGTAGCCGTCCGGGAATGACAGCGACCAGCCGTATTCCCCGGCGTGCTCATTGAGCCACGCGCACGCCTTGGTCTGCGCAAAGGAATCATCGATGCTGCCAAAGTCAACGGCAGTACCCAGCTGATGCTGGCTCGTACCCGGCCGCGCAGACTCACGGTCGGCGGCCTCCTGACCGTCCTGCTTCACCAGACGGTTATATACTGTCCGCTGATAGTCATATGACCGGTACGTTGAACTTACCAGAAGCGTAACCCCCGCAGCCTTTGCGGCCCTGCCCATATCAGACAGCGCATCGGCGGCAGGCCGGCGCAGGCCCAGCCCATCGCGGTTGATATCATATAAAGGATTTTGTACCAGCGTGACAATATCGGAAGGAATATAATCCATGCCAACCGGATGCCGCTTGTCGCATAAAAGCAGCAGGTCATCCGTGTCTTTATGAAGCACTTCATACAGGTCCGTCAGAAATTCCTCGGGGTCACCGTTGGGAATGGCATCCTTTGCACGGTCGCTCATAGCCGACAGAACATTTCCGAGCCGTGCTATCTCAGGATTATGCTTACCCGCAATGGAAGCGGGATCATGCGGCGCGGCGGTCTGTGCAGAAGCCTGCCGGGTGCAGCCTGCGGCAGCGATGCTGACGGCTGCACCGAAGGCTGCAATTCCCGCCGCACGCAGCAGCGCTCTCAAAACGGCATAACGCAGCCGCATGGCGCTACCTCAGCGAAGACAGCGGAACAGGCTTGGGATCGGTCGTCGGATTCTCAATGGCCATGAACTCCTCAAGCAGCTGTTTCTGTTTGGAGTTGATCCGCTCAGGCACCTGTACGAGTACCTTCACGTACAGATCGCCCTTACGACTTGTACCACGTACCACAACGCCCGCGCCGCGTATACGCAGCAGCTTGCCGTGGGGTGTGCCCGCGGGAATCTTCAGATCTATCTTAGAATCGTCAAGCAGCGTTATCACGATCGTTCCGCCGAGCGCCGCCTGTGTCATAGAAATCGGTACGGCGCAGTACAGGTTCGCACCTTCGCGCTCAAAGTATTCATGAGGCTCAACGCGCACCACGACGATCAGATCGCCGGCAGGAGCGCCGTTCTTACCTGAGTTTCCCTGACGGGGAATCGTTATGCGGTAGCCGTCATCCACGCCGGCCGGAATCGTAAGTGATATGCGCTTGTACTTTGCCTCCATGCCGGTACCACGGCACGCCGCGCACGGACGCTCCACCACCATACCCATGCCGCCGCAGGTAGGACAGGTCTGCTCCATAGAGATGAAGCTTATCGGCTGGCTTATGCGTCCGGTACCATGACAGGAAGGACACGTTTTCCGGGATGCTCCCGGCGCGCAGCCGCTGCCATGGCAGGACGAGCAGGTTTCCATATGCTGCACGCGTATATCGGTCTTGGTGCCGTATAATGCATCCTTAAAGGAAATCACCAGCTCCTGCGCAATATCCCTGCCCCTGCCGTCATCAGGCTGACGGCGCGAATAGCCGCCCATACCGCCGCCGAAGAGTCTTGAAAAAATATCTCCGAATCCGCCGCTGAAAATATCATCGCTGAAATCATGGAACGCATGGGAATACTGGGCACCGCCCTGTCCCATGCCGTCAAGCCCGGCGAATCCGTACTGATCATACAGCGGCCGTTTCTGGTCGTCGCAAAGCACGTCATACGCTTCCGTAGCTTCCTTAAATTTTTCCTCGGCTTCCTTGTTTCCAGGATTACGGTCAGGATGGTATTTCAGGGCAAGCCTGCGGTAGGCTTTCTTTATTTCTTCCTTATCGGCAGTCTTGCTGATTCCAAGGACTTCGTAATAATCTCGCTTAGCCATATAGTACCTTCTCTCTAAAAACGGGCCTCAGGACGTCACCGCCGCAGATGCCCATAAACCAAACAAGCCGGACTGAGTTTCAATCCGGCTGTTCGTTGTCAGCACGTGCCTAAACACGCACTGCAAGTTTTATTTATCATCGTGCACTTCGTATTCGGCATCATCGGCGGTACCTTTGTCAAAGCCGGCCGCGCCGCCGCCTGCGGCACCGGAAGCTCCGTCAGCACCGCCCGCAGCCTGACCGCCTGCACCGGCGGCTCCGCCGTTGGCGCCCTGCTGCTTATAGACTTCCTCAGCCAGCTTGTATGAAGCCTGCTTGAGGGCTTCGGTCTTAGCCTTGATGTCCTCGATGTTGTCGCTCTGCATGGCCTTCTTCAGCTCTGCAAGCGCATCCTCGATCTTCTGCTTGTCAGCCGGACTTACTTTGTCACCGAGCTCCTTCAGGCTCTTTTCGGTGGCGTATGCAAGGCTGTCGGCCTCGTTCTTGGCATCCACGCTCTCGCGCTTCTTTTTATCGGCGGCGGCGTTGGCCTCCGCATCTTTTACCATGCGCTCGATCTCAGAATCGCTCAGGCCGCTGGAAGATGTAATCTGGATATGCTGCTCCTTGCCGGTGCCCATATCTTTTGCAGAAACATGAACGATACCGTTTACATCGATGTCGAACGTAACCTCAATCTGCGGCACGCCGCGCGGTGCAGCAGGAATACCCACCAGGTCGAATCTGCCCAGCGTACGGTTCTGATCGGCCATCTCGCGCTCACCCTGCAGAACATGGATGGAAACTGCGGTCTGTCCGTCGGCGGCAGTTGAGAAGATCTGGCTCTTCTTGGCAGGAATCGTCGTGTTGCGCTCGATCAGTTTGGTGAACACGCCGCCCATGGTCTCAATACCCAGTGAAAGCGGAGTAACGTCCAGCAGAACCAGATCCTGCTTTACATCGTTGTTAAGAATACCGCCCTGGATGGCAGCACCCACGGCAACAGCTTCATCCGGGTTCACGGAACGGTTGCCTTCTTTACCAAAGATCTCTTTTACAACGCTCTGTACTTTCGGCATACGGCTTGAACCGCCGACCAGCAGAACCTCATCGATCTGATCAGGAGTTACGCCGGCATCGTTCATGGCCTTGCGGCAGGGTTCCTTAGTCGCCTCAAAAAGATCGGCGGTCATCTGCTCGAACTGAGCGCGTGTCAGAGTCTTCTGCAGGTGCTTGGGGCCCGTAGCATCGGCTGTGATGAACGGCAGGTTGATGTCGGTGCTTGTCTGTGATGACAGGTTGATCTTGGCGTTCTCAGCGGCCTCACGCAGACGCTGCATGGCCATAGGATCTTTTGACAGATCAATGCCCGTGTCCTTTTTGAATTCATCGATAAGCCAGTTGATGACGCAGCGGTCCCAGTCGTCGCCGCCAAGCTGCGTATTACCGTTGGTAGATTTTACCTCGAATACGCCTTCACCCAGCTCAAGGATGGAAATATCGAATGTACCGCCGCCAAGGTCATATACGGCGATGGTCTTTTCTTTCTGGTTGTCCTTAAAGCCGAACGCAAGAGAAGCTGCGGTAGGCTCGTTGATGATGCGCTTTACATCAAGACCGGCGATCTTACCGGCATCTTTGGTTGCCTGGCGCTGTGCGTCATTGAAGTAGGCAGGAACCGTAATAACGGCCTCGGTCACTTCCTGACCCAGATAATCCTCAGCGGTCTTCTTCATCTTCTGCAGGATGAATGCACTGATCTCCTGCGGGCTGTACTGCTTTTTCTCGCCGTTCTGCTCGATCTCCACACGGACGTCTGAGCCGTGATCAAGGACAGTATAGGGCAGACGTGCAGCCTCTCCCTGCAGATCGCTGAATTTACGTCCGATCAACCGTTTGACAGAATACACGGTGTTCTTGGGGTTTGTTACCATCTGGTTTTTTGCGGGCAGACCGACAATCCGGTCACCTTTAGCGGTAAAACCGACGATAGACGGAGTGGTGCGTCCGCCCTCAGAATTCTGAATGACGACCAGCTCGCCGTTCTCCATTACTGCTACACAAGAGTTCGTTGTTCCTAAGTCAATACCGATAATCTTTCCCATAGTTCTATCTCCGTCAAATAATCTTTATGTATTTTTTCCGTCACCGGCAGCATCCTGCTGCACGGAGCCGTCGGGCATGGTCACCATGACCTTTGCATGTCTGATAACCCTGTCCTTGAGTTTATATCCTTTCAGATATACCGTCTTCAAAACCGGATCCGCAACGGGGCCCTGCTCGCTCGCAATGGCCTCGTGCTCGTCAGGATTGAACGCATCGCCCGCAGCGCCATATGCCACCAGATTGTACTTGGTTTCAAGCATCGACACCAGCTGGCGGTTGATCATGGCAATGCCGTCCACGATCGTCTTAACATCAGTGGCGGTCTTACCGGCGTCAAGCGTCCGGTCAAAATTGTCAATGCTGTCAAGCAGATCCTGCAGCAGCGAGGTGTTCGCAAAATCATACGCCTCCTGTTTTTCCTTAAGCATACGCTTACGATAATTATCAAAATCAGCGGCGCGGTACAGAAGCTGGTTCTTCAGATCAGCGTTCTCTTTTTCAAGCTCCGCAATTTTTTCTTCCGCGGCTTTCAATGCATCCGGGGCTGCTTCAGTCTTAGCGGCATCAGCGCCCGCCGCAGCGGCAGTTTCAGCTGCTGATTCAGCAGTATCTACGGCCTTTTCAGCTGCTTTTTCGGCAGTCTTGTCCGCCGCAGCATGCTTTTTCTTTTTAGCCCGGTCATCCGGTTTACTCATAGCAAATCACCTGTTCATAATCTGAAAAAGCCGGGGGAAACCGGCGGCCTGAGCCGCATCATTTCAGTCCAGCTTTATCTTTCTTTATTTGTAAGATACTAATACGCAATCGCAAGCGTCAACAAAATTTTAAAAATTCTTTCGGCAGCGGCGCGGTCACCGTCAGCGTCCGGACATCCTCAGGATGGGGAAACGTAAGCGAATATGCATGCAGCATGATACGCTCATACGGGATTCCTCCATACAGCACGTCGCCCAGCAGCGGCATGCCCGACAGCGCCATATGCACTCTGATCTGATGGGTACGTCCGGTCAGAGGACGTGCCTCCACCGTCACCGTACGACGCCCGCCCGCTTCAGCGCCGCACGAAAGTACCGTAAATTCAGTACGGGCATGTACGCCGCCGCGGGATTCAGGCAGCACGCCCCATTTTGCCGCGCTGCTTTTAGGACTTATGCGGCCCATAAAATTATCCACGCAGAATGTATCCGACGGCAATGACGGTCCACTTCTCTCCGGCGGGCACAACGCCACGGCACGGTACACTTTGTGCGCTGTATGATGCTCGAACATATCATGTACGGCGCCATTCACGGCGCGCGTCTTAGTGAACAGGATCACGCCGCTCGTCTCATGATCAAGCCGGTGCATGATGCCCGCATACGGAGGATTTCTAAGAGAAGGATTTTTTTTATGCAGATAGCGCACCACCGCGGCATGCAGGTTGTCCCTGCCCTGCACCATTGTCGGTTCGCTTGGGAAAAAAGCGGGTTTATTCACGACGATCAACGCAGCATCCTCATACAGCACGTCGCGATCCGAAAGCTCAAAGGCAATATCATCGGCGGGCTTTTCGTAAAAGAACTTGTCCTTGTCCACAAATACCGACACGCTGCTGCCGCCCCGCACGGTAAAGCCGGGAATCCGCATCTGCCTGCCGTCAACCCGCACGCATCCGGCCACAATAAGCCGCCGGATCTTGCTGTTGCTCGCCTGCTGCTTCGATTCCAGCACGGCAGGAAGCTCCTGCCGCAGCAGCAGATCAAGCCTGCAGGAAGCACGGCACAAAAGCGTATGCACCTGCCCCGCCATCAGATAATCCTATAGTCAGGGCCGTCCGCACCGCAGAATACCTTTACGCGGCACGGCTCAAGCAGCACATTTTCAGCGAACGACGTCAGGTGCAGCGATTCCGGGCTCAGCAGATCATCGGGGCTGTAGGAAACCGCAAGCTCACATTCCTCACCCTCGCCGGTACAGCGGGCAAACGCACCGTTGAGCCGTACAATATCGCGCGCCACCTGAAACAGCGGCTCTTTGTGCTTTTCTTCGTATTTCATGCCAAGGAACGACAGCTGCATACGCTCTATGTCTTCATGCGGCGCCTGAGCGGGGTCAAAGCCGGACGCGGAGCTGCAGTTGTTGCACCGCTGCCATTCGGCAAAGTCGGCCAGAAACCGCGAGCTCTGGATCTTGAGCGGCGCAAGCACCGGCAGGAACCACGGCACGGCACGGCCGCAGCAGTAGAACGTCTTGCACGCGAACGCAAGATCACGCGCATATTTGATGTCCTGCGATGAGAATGTGCCCGTAGGACGTACCTCGTCGCCGCCCTCAAGCTGTACAAAATCAATATGGTTCGGATACAGTGAAAGCGCAAAATCAAGCCGCTCCCGGAACAGCTTCAGGGAATCGCCCGGCACAGCAGCCCAGTCCATATCAAATCCGAACACAAGCCCCGCGGCGTTGAGCATATCAGCTTTTTTTGCATAAACCTTTTTATCCAGCAGGTAGATCGCGCCATGCTCCGTCTTCCTGCTCTCGCCGCAAAGCGGAATGTCAAGCGAGCAGAAAATGTTCTGTGCCGCCCGGCACACGTCCTTGTCAAGCACGGGCGCTTCCACCGGCAGCGTCACATACAGGTCGGGAGCATGATTTTCCACCGCCTGTATAAAATGCAGCAGTCTGCCCCGGTCACGGGACAGCGCCGGATCATGAACCACAAGTTCCGTGATTCCTTTCTGAGCGAACTCATGCAGGCGGCGCTCAAGCTCTTCCGCATTGAACTGATATTCTTTCATGCATTTACTCCCGGCGCACAGCCGAAAAAGCCGCAAAAAAAAAGACCGGAACCCGTCCGGGTCCGATCTTTGCTATATACTGTACAAATACACTAAAAACTCACGCCCCGTGATAGTCGATGAGCGTGGTCACATGCATCGGAGCAAGCACCTTCTCATAGTTCAGGTCAGGCAGACCGATAACGCCGAAACAGTCGGTGGCAGAGGCGTTTCCCTGCTCAATGATCTTGCGTGCGGCGGTAAGCGTACCGCCGGTGGCGATCAGGTCGTCCACCAGCAGATATTTTTTGCCCGCCTGAATGTCGGACACATGCGCCTCGATCTCAGCGGTGCCGTACTCAAGCGAATACTTGCAGGAATACACTTTACCCGGCAGCTTACCCTTTTTACGGATCAGCACGAGCGGAATGCCCAGACGCTCCGCAAACGGAGCGGCAAACAGAAAGCCGCGGGACTCAATGGCCGCGACCGCATCAATATGCTTGTCCTTATAAAGCTCAACCATACAGTCAATGCAGTGCTTGAACGCATCAGGCTTTACCAGTATTCCCGTAATATCATAAAAAAGGATTCCCGGCTTAGGGAAATCAGGAATACGGCGTATCGCGCTGTCTAACAAACGGGTATCAGTCATGCGGAAATGATACTAAACCTTCCGCACGGTGTCAATACGGGACATGCTCATACGCTTTGATCTGACCTGCTCCAGATACGATTCCATGCCCGCGGCGTCCTGCGTTTCAAGCATAGTGCGCATAAGCGACAGCTGGGACTCAAACTTCTGTATATGCTTGATCAGCTCAGTGCGGTCGGCCATGAACAGCTCGGTCCACAGCGGCGCGTTGATCATGGCGATACGCGTCAGATCTTCGTAGCTGCCGCCGCCGAACTCCGTCACCCGGTTATCATCAGCGCTCTGTACGAGCGCTGACGCGATGACGTGGCACAGCTGGCTCGTAAAGGCGATCTTGTAGTCATGCGTGCGGTAGTCGGTCTCCACGATACGCGTAAACCCGATGGCGGTTATAAGCGATTTAAGCAGCTCTATGTTCTCCGGCTTGTTATAGGGCTGCGGCATCAGAATATAGTTGCGGTTGTTGAAGAACGATGCCTTTGAATTGATATAGCCTTCCTTCTCTCCTCCGGCCATGGGATGCCCCACGATAAAATCAGCATGAGAGCCGAGGCCGTCCGGAAGGCCCGTTACCAGATGGGTCTTCACGCCGCTGATGTCGGTCACGACAGCCCCCGGCTTAAAGTCCTGTGCATGAGTTTTCAGGAACTCAAGCGTAGCCTCAGGATACAGGCACACATACACCAGGTCGCACTGCGCGAGCATACCGCTGACCTGATCCAGCGGATAGATGCCGTCAACGACGGCCTCCTCCTGCGCCATAACCAGCGGCGCCTTGCTCCGGTTGCTCGCAAGCACGCGTCCGCAGGTCCCCGCCTCCGACAGAATGTGCGCGCGTATGGCCTTTGCCAGCGCGCCGCCCATAATTCCCAAACCTACAATTCCGTATGTAAGATTCTTCAGCTCTTTCATATACATTCTCCGGATTCCTACATAGTGCGGCCGTCAAGCGCGGCATATTTGGGCAGTATCTGCATCAGCTCGCTGAACTGGGCGGGCGTAAGCGACTGCTCGCCGTCGCACAGTGCTTTTTCAGGATTATTGTGCACCTCGATGATCAGGCCGTCGGCGCCCACGGCCACCGCAGCCTTGGCAAGCACCGGCACCATCCAGCGCAGGCCGCATGCATGGCTCGGATCGATGATGACCGGCAGATGGCTTTCGCGCTTGAGCCAGGGTACAATGCTCACGTCCAGACAGTTGCGCGTGTAGTTGTCAAACGTGCGGATACCGCGCTCGCACAGGATGACCTGCTCGTTGCCGCTGGCCATGATATACTCCGCGGACATCAGCAGCTCCTTTACCGTTGCCGACATGCCGCGCTTGAGCAGGATCGGCTGTTTGACCTTGCCGAGCTCCTTGAGCAGGTCAAAGTTCTGCATGTTGCGCGCGCCCACCTGAATCAGATCCACATCGTCAAAGTATGTCAGCTGGCGCACGTCCATAATCTCTGTAACGATCGGCAGTCCCGTTTCCTTTTTGGCAGTTTTAAGGAATTCCAGTCCCTGCGCACCGAGTCCCTGGAAACTGTATGGCGATGTACGCGGCTTAAAGGCGCCGCCGCGCAGGAACCTGGCGCCGGCCTTCTTAACTTTCCGGGCAATCGCCACCACCTGCTCCTCGGTTTCCACGGAGCACGGCCCTGCAATGACACCAACATTGCCGTTGCCGAAGGTGGACGCATACTCGCCCGTTCCCACCGGAATCACGCTGTTCTCAGGGTGGAATTTACGGCTGGCCATTTTATACGGCGCGGAAACGCGCTGCACCACGTCAACGATTTCGTTCGCAGACACCTGTGCGGTGTCCAGTTTGGAAGTATCGCCGAGCAGTCCGATAATCGTAGTGCTTTCGCCCTTCGACACATGGACGCCGAATCCCTTTTCCTGCCATGACTGAATAAATTCCTTAACCTGCGCTTCGGAAGCGCTTTTCTTCATAACAACGATCATATCTCACTCCTTTATAAAGCCTCAGCGGCAGCCGCGCGCAGTGCTGCCAGAATGCCTGTAAAAAAAAAGGGAACTCTTTGCAGAGTTCCCTTGTAATTACCATTATCAGGAAAACACACGGCGCATTCTATAATGCATGCACCCGAGCCTCTGCAGCAGTTGTCCGAGAATAATAATACTGCCCATAATAAAGGTAGGCCGCCGTCTGGAGGCTGCCAGAAAGAGGGGAAGTATACAGAACTGCCGCACAGGTAGTGTTTTTCATAACGGTATAATTATACAAAAATCATCGATAAATTGTCAAGTGTATACAGGTGCACCGGTTACCGCTGCTTGAGCCCGCGCTTGAACTGCGGTATGCGCGCACAGGCCGTGGTGTTCAGTCCGCTGCGGTCTCCGCGTGCAAGGAAATGGTACGCCACGCCCGCGATCATGGCGCCGTTGTCACCGCAGAGCTTCAGCGGCGGGAAAATGCAGTTCAGATCAGAACGCTCCGCAAGCAGCGCCCGCAGCCTTGAGTTGGCGGCCACACCGCCGCCCGCCACCACCGTGGTGAGTCCCGTGTCCTCCACCGCGCGGAACAGACGGCTTGTAATGGTACGGCAGGCGGTCTCCTGGAACGCCGCGCACATATTCTCATTGGTCACCGGATAGTCCTTGTTCCAGAACAGCTCGCGCTGGTGGATAACCGCCGTCTTAAGTCCTGAGAACGACACGTCGTAGCGGTGCTCGCCCTTGTCGATCTTAGGCACCGGGAAATGCGCGGCACGGGCATCGCCGGACTTGGCCAGCTTGTCGATGATCACGCCGCCGGGATATCCGAGGTTATAGAATTTGGCCACTTTATCAAAGGCTTCGCCCACAGAATCATCGATGGTGGTTCCGAGCACCTCTATGTCATCAAAGCCCGCCACCCGGCAGATAATGCTGTGCCCGCCGGACACAAGCAGTCCCAGATACGGATAGGGAATATCATTCACCAGATGAGCCGCATACAGATGCCCGAGCATGTGGTTCACCGCAATGAACGGCTTGCCCGCCGCCCACGCCAGCGTCTTGCCGAACGTAAGTCCCACAAGCAGCGAGCCCATAAGCCCCGGCCGGTTGGTGGCGGCAACCGCGTCTATGTCATCAAGCGTCAGCGACGCCTCCTTGAGCGCCTGCTTCACCACCGGCAGGATCCACTCGGCATGCTTGCGGCTCGCAATCTCGGGAACAACACCTTTGTATATCTGATGGAACGGAATCTGCGTGGCGACCACATTACTCAGGATCGTCCGTCCGTCCTCGACCACCGCGGCGGCGGTCTCATCACAGGAAGATTCTATACCCAGTACTTTCATATGCACCTCTCTATCTGCCGGCACCTGATTTTGAAACAACAGAAAAGCGGTATCCCTTTTTGACCAGCTCAGGATACAGCGTCTCCAGAATAGGAGGTATCAGTCCGGCAGACCACACATGTCCTATCATAATACAATACCCCTTGCGGTTCGCGATTGCCAGACCTTTGGCAAGCTCCGCAAGCACCTCTTCTTTCGTCTCTTTATTATCAAGGAATATATCCCTGCTGTAAATCTTCATGTCACGCTCAAGGGCTGCCTGCGGCGCCTGCGTGGCCGCCGTGGTGCGGGAATCAAGGAAAAAGATTCCGTTCGCCGCCGCATAGTCAAGCACAGTACCCGTCTGCACGATATTCTCCATGATGCGGCTGCCCTCATGATTGTTCAGGCCGGCCACCGGCCCCAGCTCCTCGATATTTTTACGCAGCGTCTGCTCTATATCGTACATGCGCATGTCGGGCGTAATGGCTCCCGGGCCGGGATTCACCTTTGCGTTCAGCGCCTGCATGGGCTGATGCAGCATAAGCTCCTTGCCGGCAGCCTTTCTGACCAGCTCAGCGCTTTCTTTGGAATGAGCCAGTCCCGGCAGCACCGCCACAGTAATCGGGAACGGCAGCGCAAGGAATTTTTTAAGATGGCTGATATTCTGTCCGCCGTCGTCAAACACGAACACAAGCACCGGGCTGCCGACCGCCTGAGGAATCTCCATAAGGCCCGATGCAGCGGGCGTTGTACCGGGGGTGACGGCAGGCGTACCGCCGGCCTTGTCCGCCGTTTTTGTACCCGGCTTGTCAGCCGGCACAGATGATACCGGAGCTTCAGCGGCAGGCGCGGGCTTTTTTTCCGGAGCCGAGGGCTCCGCCTGCTTTCCGCCGGACGGCGTCTGCGGCTGAACAGGCTGCGGCTTCTGCTTCTGCGGCGCCGGGGAATCAGCCGGCTGCCGGGCAGCAGGCTTTTTTTCAGCGGACGGTTTCTGCACCGTCCTGCCGCCGGATGATTTTTCAGCGGCAGACTTTTTGTCCTGTCCGCCCTTTTCCTGCTCAACCTGCACCGGCACTATCTGCTTTTCGGCAGGTGCTGCATCAGCCGCAGGCGCAGCAGGCGCGGGAGCAGGAGCCGCCGAATTCTTTATCACGCACTGGGGCACCAGAATGCTCAGCGCCAGCATTGCGACGCACGCACCGATAATCCCCGCCAATATCTGTTTAGATTTATTTTTATTCCTACGAGCCATAAACACAAAACGGCTGCCGCCGCGCGGCAACCGCTCTATTGTAGTCTTTTTCTACCGTGATGTCCACCGAGATTCTGCCGGTGTTTTCCAGGCAGAACGGATGGCGGAGGAACAGCGTTCTTACACTGTAAGAACATTTCTCACCTTACCGGGCGACCATCTTACAATCAGCTGATTATACATATCGCGATCAGCAGACTTGTCACATTCCGATATGCAGACTCATCACATTACGATATGCAGACTCGTCACATGCCGATATGCAGACTCGTCACATGCCGATATGCAGACTCGTCACATGCCGATATGCA
>CACZQF010000176.1 GCA_902783245.1 uncultured Spirochaetaceae bacterium
AGACTTCAGCCCCGACCTTGGTCGGGACAGAATGGTGGCTGACACAACGTCACTGCAGAATACCGCCTCCTGCCACCTCCTGATCCCTGTTTTTGGCCGGATACGGCATGCGGTACATGCGCCGTGTGCTGTATCCGGTCTTTTTATATCTGCATCTGACTGTTGCAGAGTTTGTATAAAAAGGCTATTATGAGTATAAGAATCTATTTCTTAGGAGCAATGTAATGAAATACACAGCAGAAGTGGAGCACATGTGTCCGCTGGCAAAAGCTGCCTATCATGGACCGGCACCCATCCCTGAGGAAGGCGAGTGGGTTCAGGCTAAAACTCAGGAAGATATTTCTGGTTTTACGCATGGTATCGGTTGGTGTGCACCTCAGCAGGGTGCATGTAAGCTTACCCTGAACGTAAAGAAAGGCGTTATCGAAGAATGTCTGGTTGAAACAATCGGCTGTTCCGGTATGACACATTCTGCCGCCATGGCTTCCGAAATCCTTATCGGAAAAACAATTATTGAAGCCATGAACACTGATCTGGTCTGCGATGCAATCAACACGGCCATGCGCGAGCTGTTCTTGCAGATTATCTACGGACGCACTCAGTCTGCGTATTCCAAGGACGGCCTTAAGGTCGGCGCTTCTTTGGAAGACCTCGGCAAGAACCTGCGTTCTCAGATCGGCACCATGTTCGCTACCCGCAAGACCGGTCCCCGCTATCTGGAGATGACCGAAGGTTATGTAGAGCAGGTTGCACTTGATAAGGACAATGCCATTATCGGTTATAAGACGATTAATTTCGGTAAATTCATGGATGCTGTTAAAGCAGGCGTTGATCCGAAGGAAGCTCTGGACAAGGCTCGTACACACTACGGTCGTATCACTGAAGATCAGGGTGCGGTAAAACTTATTGACCCGAGAAAAGAGTAAAGGAATACGGAGGAAGCAGAAGTATGTCATTATTTGAAGATTTTGAAGGCCGTATCCCGCAGGTAAACAAGGCTCTTAAAAAGTATGGATTCAGCGAAGGTGAAAAAGGCCTGAACGAAGCGCGGGATCTTTGTAAAAAGCGTGGTTTTGATCCGTATGAAACCTGCCAGAGCACTCAGCAGATTTGTTTTGAAGATGCAAAATGGGCATATGTGCTCGGCTCTGCGATCGCAATCAAAAAGGGCGAGTCTGCCGGTTCTATCTCTGGTTCTGATGCAGCCGCCGCTATCGGCGAGGGCCTGCAGGCATTCTGTCTGCCTGGTTCTGTAGCTGATGATCGTCAGGTTGGTATCGGTCACGGCAATCTGGGCGCACGCCTGCTGTCAGAGGATACGCAGTGCTTTGCGTTCCTTGCCGGACACGAGTCATTCGCTGCCGCTGAGGGTGCTATTAAGATTGCTGCAAATGCAAATCTAGTGCGCAAGAACAAGCTGCGCGTTATCCTGAACGGCCTTGGAAAAGATGCCGCTCAGATCATCAGCCGCATCAACGGCTTTACCTATGTACAGACCAAGTTCGACTACACCGGTACCCGTGATGAAAACCATCCTGATGCACAGCTGAAAGTGATCAAGGAAGTGCCTTACGGCAGCAATCCTGACCGCCTGGTTGTAAAGTGCTACGGTGCTGATGATGTACGCGAAGGCGTGGCAATCATGTGGCATGAGAATGTTGATGTTTCCATCACCGGAAACTCAACCAACCCCACCAGATTCCAGCATCCGGTAGCCGGCACCTATAAAAAGGAACGCCTTGCTGTCGGCAAGCTGTACTTCTCCGTTGCTTCCGGCGGCGGTACCGGACGTACGCTGCATCCTGATAACATGGCTGCTGGTCCTGCTTCATACGGCTTTACGGATACGCTGGGCCGTATGCATTCTGATGCTCAGTTTGCCGGTTCTTCTTCCGTACCTGCCCACGTTGAGATGATGGGCTTTATGGGTATGGGCAATAACCCCATGGTCGGCTGTACGGTTGCTTGTGCCGTTGCTGTGGCACAGAGCTTTAAGGCGTAAACAGCGCATGAGCTGAATACCGGGGCTGTCCTTTCTTTGGGGACAGCCCCTCTGTTTTTGCAGCTGCATTGCTGCAGAGCTTGCTTTTTTATGATTACGAATTTTCACACGCACACAGCCCTGTGTATGCATGCTTCCGGTATGCCGCAGGAATATTATAATCAGGCAGTAAAAGACGGCTGCTCCATGCTCGGTTTCAGCGATCACTGCCCGTATCCGGAAGAGATGCCCGACCGCTGGTCTGATACACGTATGGATGCATCCGAGCTTGAAGTCTATGCGCAGTCTGTACATGCTGTGCAGGCGCATGCTTCGATTCCGGTATACTTTGGTTTTGAATGTGAATGGGATGCGGCCTGGCGTTCATGGTACGAGGATACGCTTTTGGGCACCTGCGGAGCGCAGTATCTTGTGCTCGGCGCTCATTGGGTAACTGAAGGCAGCCGTCATGTGTATGTCCGGCAGATTCAGGATGCGGCGCTGCTGAACCGCTATATCAATCAGACGATACAGGCCATGCGGAGCGGCTTGTATGCGTTCGTGGCGCACCCTGACCTGTTTATGATCGGCTGGAAAAAATGGGATGCCCAGGCCCGTGCCTGCTCCGAAGCGCTTATTGATGCGGCCGCTGCATGTGCGCTGCCGATTGAGGTTAACGGTTACGGACTTATCAAGCCGCCTGTAATGACTGAGCGCGGAGAACGCTACCAGTATCCGGTGGATGAATTCTGGCAGCTGGCGGCGGAGAAGGGGGCGTCGGTGATCTGTAATTCTGATGCCCATGCCCCTGAGGTGGTGGTAAAAAATGCGCTGAATGCGCGGAAATACGCTGAACGGTTCGGCATAACTCCTGTGGATACTCCGTTTACAGCCTTACAGTAACTGGACTTTTTGTGAATTTATCCGTATGATACATATATATGGAAGTAGGCCCAGCTGGATATGAGCTAAAAAACAAAAGTCTCTTTTTAGGCTATATAGGCGTGCTTGTAGTAGTTTCTGCAGCGTATGTGCTCTGCACGGTCTGGATGCTCCCCACGTCTGTTCTTATTCCCGCCGCAGGCCTTGTTCTATTCATTTCGTTCCAGCTTGTATTTGACTTCATTCTTCATGGTTTTATCCCTGTCGCTGTCTGCTGCGGCCTTGCGTGCGTTACCGGCATTGTTTTGTATGCGGTGTCGGGGAATCCTTCCGTATTGGTGCGGCAGCTGTATATGTTCGTGCCTGATGCTGCCGTCTGTCTGTTCCTGCTGTTCAGACTGTCGCGTATGAACGTCAGATTTCTTGAGCTGAACCGCATCGCGTTCTCAGATGATCTTACGGGTCTGATGAACCGTAAGAAGATTATTTCTACTATCTCAAACTTTATAGAGCAGGGCAGGCGTTTTCATGTCATGTTCATCGACATGGATAACTTTAAGATGATCAATGATTCTCTCGGCCATGCGGTGGGTAACATCTTTTTGAATGAGGTTGCCCATAATATTCAGCGGACGATTGACGATACAATGCTGTTCGGCCGGATGGGCGGCGACGAATTCATGGTGGTGGTGCCGTATGAGTCGCCTCAGGAATCGCTGATGGCCCTGACGGATGCTATAAATAAGATAGTGTCTACACCGTTTATGTATAAAAGCCGTTCCTATATCGTTACCTGCAGTATCGGCGTGGCTACGAGTCCTGATGACGCGGTATCCAGTCTTGATCTGCTCAGAAAGGCTGACATGGCGTTGTACCGTGCGAAGGGGTGCGGCAAAAAGCAGGCGGTGTTCTATAATGCGGATATACAGCATGATTTTGATCAGCGCCTTGAGCTTGAAAAATGCCTGCATACGGCCGCGGAGAATAATGAGCTGTATCTGATGTTCCAGCCCCAGTTCTATGCGGGCGGCCGTCGCGTGCGTGCGTATGAAACGCTTATCAGGTGGAATTCTCCGGTATTCGGCAATGTTGAGCCTTCTAAGTTTATTCCTGTTGCAGAGGAAAACGGAGATATGCTGCTGCTCGGTTCCTGGATTATGAAGGCCGCGTTCAGCAGGTATGTTACGTTGCGGCGTGAGCGCCGTATTGATGATGACGTATACCTTACGCTCAACATTTCGTTCGTGCAGTTTACCTCCCAGCTGTTCCTTGAGGAAATAAAAGACGCCATTGACAGCACCGGCATGCCAGGCAGCCGCGTGGAGCTCGAGATTACGGAATACACCTGCAGCCACATTCCGGAGATTTCGGTGGAACGGATCAAAGAGCTCAAGCGTATGGGAATCAGCGTGGTGCTTGATGATTTTGGTATCGGGTATGCTTCGCTGAGCTTCCTGCGTACACTACCGTTTACCGCAGTTAAGATTGACAAAAGCCTTATAGATACGATCGATGCCTCGTCAAACTCAAATCTGGTAAAACCTGTGATAGAGCTTGCCCACAGTATCGGCCTGAACGTTGTGGCCGAAGGCGTGGAGAACGAGATGCAGTATAACTGTCTGCTTGACTGGAAGTGCGATTTTATGCAGGGCTTCTATTTGTCAAAGCCTGTTCCGTAACCGTATCTTTGTGTCCTCCGTATTTTCTGCTCATACTTGACCAAGTCCGCTATTTTAGGGATTATAGATAACTATGGAAAAACATGAGCTGAGCCGGTCATATCTGGAAACATTGTCTACGGCGGATTTGATTTCGCTTGCGGATGATTATGATATTGACATTCCTGTTGAATTGAACCGGCGTTTTATTATCGGTGAGCTGCTTGATGTCGCCGATGAACTGCAGAAAGAAAATAAGAATGAAATGATAATTGCATCTTCTGCCGGTACTGCAGAGGATGTTGATAAGCTGCCGGAATCATATAATGAAACCCGCGTTGACGTGCTGCTGCGGAATCCTGCATGGGCATATGTCTACTGGGATATTAAGGAAGCTGACCGCAATGTGAGCGATCTGCTGCTGAGCGTGCAGTTCTATGATTCCAAGGATGATGAAAAGTATTCAGATGTGTTTGAGGTACAGATTGCCCGCAATGACCGCGAGCAGTATGTGCTGCTGCCTGCCGGAAAGCGCGTGCTGAAAATAGATCTTGTGGGCAGACAGTTCGGTAAGCTGAGCCTGCTTGCGTCATCCCGTAAAATTGAGATTCCCCGGGGCAGTGAGCTTTTGCTGCAGTCTCAGCCAGGAAAGAAACATGATATATCTCCTATTCTAAAACTGTCCGGTATAGAGCAGCTGCTGAGCAGACATTATCTGCTGCACCGACAGGCGTTTTAACAGTACATAAGGAATTAAAAATGACCAGCAAAAATATGATTCTTCTTTTGGATGCCCATCAGAACTATGTGACGGAACATAATTATCCGTTGTTTCAGGCTATTTCAGGCACCTATATTCCGCTGCTGAATATGCTGCGTTCGTTGGAGAATGACGGTGTGCAGTTTCAGCTTGCGCTGGTGTTGTCCGCACCATTGTGTACCATGCTGACGGATCCTTTTGTACAGCAGCAGTATATCGAATGGCTTGATAAGCGTATTGATCTGGGGCACCGTGAGCTTGAGCGCTGCCGTGATTCGGTGAAATTCTGCAATGAGGTCAAAATTTGTCTTGAGAAGGTAAAGCAGGACAAAATTGATTTTACTGAAATCTACGGTCAGAATCTGGTAAAACATTTTTCTGAGTATGCTAAGAAAGGTTACCTTGAGCTGCTTGCCACTACCGGAACACGCATGTATATACCGCATTATTCGGACATGCCGGAAGTGCTGAATGCACAGATTGAGATCGGGCTGTATGCGCATAAATATTTTTTCGGCGTGCCGTCAAACGGATTCTGGCTCCCGTATCTGGGGTATGTTTCCGGTGTAGAAAAAGTGCTCAGAAACTACGGCATTGACTATACCGTGCTTGATTCGCGGAGCATGCTGTTTGCAGAACCGGAGCCTAAGAACGGTATTTTCGGACCGGCAAGGTTTGAGAATTCGGTAGTGATGTTCGGTCGTGATCCTGAAAGCCAGCTGACCGGCCTTGAATACTTTGCTTCAAATCCTGTATACCGCGATCAGAACCGTGACATCGGGTTTGATCTGCGTCCTGAAGACCTTTCTTCGTTCTATCGAGAGGGCAGCGGCCGTCAGCCGACGGGCTTTCGTTACTGGCATCGCGGCGGCGCGGATATTCAGTCTGATTCTCTTGAAAACACAGAATTCTTATATGACTATGAGAAGGCATCCGAGCAGGCGGAGCTTGACGCCGCGGCCTTCTTGGATCGCAAGAGCCGTCGTCTGTCAGAAGCCGCCGGCCTGCTGGATACAGAGAATGTTTCGCTTGTCTGTGCATATGACGCGAATATTCTGGGCCAGCAGTGGTTTGAGGGTGTGTACTGGCTTGAGCAGGTGATCAGAAAATCTGCGTCTGCCGGTATAACCTGTACAGGCTTCAGCAGCCTTCTTAAGAAAAAAGGCTCGCTGCTTTCCTATCAGAAGCTTGTGCCCTATCCTGCATCTGCTGCGGGCGACGGCTACGGCGAGCAGCTGCTTGACAATACAAACAGCTGGATGGTGCGGTATGCACATAAAGCCTGCGAGCGCATGGTTGATCTGGCGGATCTGTTCCCGTCGGAAACCGGCCTGAAGGCGCGTCTGCTGAACCTGGGAGCGCGTGAGCTGCTGCTGTCTCTTTCCGCTGAATGGGCTGAAATGATTCATGACGGTACGGATCCTGCGTTTGCTGCCCGCCGGTTCAAAGAGGGCATTGTAGCTTTTACGATGGTGTTTGATTCTCTGGGATCAAATACGGTCAGTACGGAATGGCTGACGAATCTGGAGCAGGAACATCCTATATTCCCGTGGATGAACTACCGGATTTTCTGTAAAAAGCATTAGTGCAGCGGATGTGGCCCGCTTATTCCAGCGTCTGAATGTCTACAATACGGCGGTAAAGCTGCATGCTGCGTTCCGCCGTTTTTATGGCTTCTTTTGCCGGGTCAAAATATTTATTCAGCTCAAGCGCCTTTTTCCATTGCTCAATGGCGGCCGTAAGGTTGCCGCGTGCATAGTATGCAATGCCTTCCCGGTAGTAGTTGTCCACCGCATCCCTGAGCTTTTGCCTGCCTTTGTCTCCCAGATTTATTTTTGCTGAAAGACTGATATGGTTCACCGGATTCATTGATGTGGTGAGATCGAAGGTGTAGTTTATATTCATCTGGACTTTGTTCACTTCAAACTGGCTGCCGAAGCTGATGCGCGGATTTGCGCCTTGCAGCAGAAATCCGCCCATACAGGTGAAAAAATCCGTTATCTGTACGCTTGCGCCGCCGCCTGCCGACCACTGCTCTGAAGACGTTATGTTGCTTAAGTTTACGGGCTGCCGGAATTCTGCGGTGAACGTGAGCGGTCTGATCATGCGGTAGGAAATCCCTGCGGCTACTTTAGTTGGCAGCGGATCATCCCTGGTCACCGTTGCGCCGAATCCGGTCCAGGCGTTTCCTGCGTTGAGCAGGCTGAATCCTATCTGCAGATTCGGGTCCCGGTCTACATACAGTTTTGCGGCGTTGAACCGGAACAACAGTCCCAGGTCTGCCATGACGGCTGCTCCTGACTGGGCAAGACCTGAGCCGCTTATGATTGCGCCTGTGTCATTGTCCGTATAGTCGGGGACGCTGCGCCATGCTGCTTTCAGGTTCGAGCCGATTGCAATTCCCTTGAAATTGTATCCGGCCAGAAAGTTGTAGGATACATTCAGTGTGGCGGTGGTTTCGCTGTAGTAGTTTCCTGTGGTACGTTCGCCCGTACTGTTGTATTCTGTGAACGGAACATAAAAGCATTTTAGCTGTACTCCCGTACCAAGATTTCCGAATCTTGTGGTGGCTGCCACGGTTTCTACGGCTGAATCGCTGATCCATGCGTTGTGGAATACTGCTGCTTCAGAGTTTTTTAATACTGCGCTTGCGGCCGGGTTGTAGTCAAAAAAACTGATGTCATCTGCAAGCGCGGTATAGGCGGTGCCCATGCTTTCCGCCCGTCCTCCTACAGGAATGTTCAGCGAGCGGAACGAAGTGGTACCTTCGTTTTTATCGACGTTGCTGTAGAACATCGTATTGAGCTTGCTGTTCAGTACGGTAAGGTCAAGGCACCGGAGCTTTGTCTGCTGCAGTGCGCAGAATATGAGAAGCTGTAGTAAAATAGATGTACCGGCGCTTTTGTTCATGCCTGCTTTATTATATACTTAATTTCGGTTTTTTCTATATAGGACGAGATATTAAACCGTAAGACACCGTGAAAAAACGGTCGAAAATAGAAAGGGGAACTTAGGCGGGGCACTATTGGCATAATGAAAAATCGGTTTGCGCTTCTTATCTTTTTATTTTCTCTCTTTATGGCCCCCGGCTTTGCCCCGGCGGCTGACGAATCTGCTCAGGCGGACTCTGAACGGGTGTCTGCCATGAAGCGTATTGATGCCGCCATTGCAGATACCGATTACAACACTGCTCTTGACCTGCTTAATCTATATATCAAACGCTATCCGACCTATTTTGATGAGGCCCAGAAGCGTATTAAAAAGATTATGACGATACGCGATCAGTATGCGGCTATTGCACAGTCCCTTATTGATGTAATTTCTGATGATCCTGAGAATAATGAGAAAAAACTTGAGATTATTTCACAACTTGAGCGGCTTGAAAAGCATCCTACCGAGGAGCACCTTACGTTTATCAGACAGGCAAAAATAGCCGCTCAGTTCGCCTATTATCGGTCGGTTTTTTCACGGCTTATGGCCCGGGCCGGAGTTCTTACTGAATCCGGACAGTATCAGGCTGCGGTGGACACCTGTGCGGAAGGATTTCCGTTGTATCGGGAGGAATTCTTTGAGCAGGCCGATCCTGCTGCGGCTGAATCAGTGAATGAGTCTCTGGACCAGCTTAATGAAGGAATCGTACTGTATAAGGCACGGGCAAAGGCTGCAGACGATGCCTGTGATGCTTTTATAAGGGCGGTTCAGAGCGGTGACAACCGTGCGGCGCGTACGTCATTTGCTTCTGTTCAGAATTCGATGGAGCAGGTGGCTTTTGCCAGAAATATGATCGCCCGGTCCGGGCGGGATTTTGAGCGCAGGTTCAGCCTTATGAAAGAGGCCGATCCGGAGCTGACAGATTCTTCTTTTCTTCCCTTTATTTCCCGCTTTACGCTTGGCATTGATTCTGTGCCGGGGTCCGGAGTGCTTGGAGCAGTGGATGCACACTGGAATGACTGTGAGTCACGCATGAAGCAGGCGGTGTATGAGGAAATCCTTTTGCTGCAGTGGAACTTTGCATCGAATGTTTCTGTGGATGAACTTTTTGCCGGTATTTTGCCGCCGCGGGAGCAGCTGCATGCTATCCAGGCATTTGCCGGCCTTGGAATATCTGTGAACGGCCTGTATGCGCTGCTGGATACTAAGGACGGCAGTATATACAATCCGTGTCCGCAGTATAATGCTTCCATGAATTTTATGTCAAAACTTTCGTCTGAAACCGCGTCGCAGTTTTCAGACGTTGCGCTGTACCGTACCGGAACTGAAGCGTCGTCAGGTATGACTCCGTCTTCCCCGGGATATGCGGGAAACCTGCTGGCTTCTGCCCGCTCTTTTTCCCGTATAGCTGATCGTGCGCTCGGCAGGATTTCAGCTGACTGGTTTTCGTCCCGCGGAGTCCTGGCCGACAGTGCCCGATCCGGAACGACGGTGTCAGATCCTGTGCTTGATTGGAAGGACAGCGATACTCTGTTCTCTGCGGTTTGCAGCGGTACTGCGACTCGTGCCGAACAGCAGGCCGCGTCTTTCTGGGGACAGGTGGCATTGTACTATGCGGAGCAGGGGGAACATACGGCCGAGCTTTATACCGGACAGTATGAGCACGCAAATGAGCTGTTTGTTTCGGCGCTTTCATCTGAAACACTGGCCCTGCTTTCCAGAATGCAGACTAATATGGCCAGAGATCGGGAAACTGTCGTAGAATATAAAAATACACTCCTGGACGGCGGCAAGTACCGCAGGACCTTTGAGATTCAGTCACGGAGAGTTGACGCTGCGATTGCGGTTCTTGATTCGCTTTCACTGCAAGGCGCGGAGCTTGCATCCCGTGCGGAGGAGCAGGTACATATTGCTGAGCTTGCCCTGAATGAGGCTGATCTGCGCTATGAGCAGGCATCATCGGCGCTTTCCGCCCGTAACTTTGCTGATGCGCGTGAAAAGCTGCAGCGTGCCCGCGCCAAGTACAATGAATCTTTGTCGGCGCAGGAATCGGCGGCAGTACGGGAGGCAAGCGACAGAAAGCTGCTTCTGCTGGGCCAGCGGATTGCACAGGCGGAAAATCAGATTGTGGTGAGCGATGTACGTAATCTGAAGACTCAGGCTCGGGCAGAATATTACAACGGTAATTTTGAGCGTGCGGAATCGTTGCTTTCGCAGGCAAAAAAACGCTGGGAGCTCACAAATATTGAAGAGGATGCGGAGATCTCAAACCTTATGGCATTGGTTATGACGGCCCTTTCTATGAAGATGGGGCGGACGATTGCTCCTACCGCTCCGTTGTATCCGGAGATGTCCCAGATTCTGAGCATTGCCCATCAGTATTATGATGAAGGCCGCCGTCTTATGGCGGATTCCAGACAGGCCGAGGCCAGGGAAATCCTTATAAAGGCAAAGGACAAGCTTCATGAGCTCCAGCTTATCTATCCGTTGAACCGCGATGCCAGCCTGCTTTCCCTGCGCATAGATCAGCTGCTTGATCCGGCAGCGTTTTCCGCATTGTTTGCGGAGCGCATGACTGCGGCAAAAGAAGCGTATAAAAAGCCTGAGACGAGCCAGCTTGCCTACGCTACGCTGCTTGATCTGTATGCGGTTGATCCGAAGTATCCGGGACTCAAGCAGCTTATCTATGATGTGGAAATTGCTGTCGGAATCCGTATGAAACCGGTTGATAAGACCGATGAGCGCCGTGCAGAAGCTTTGGTGCAGGAGGCACGACGGCTTATGGACGGCGCCGGA
Source organism: uncultured Spirochaetaceae bacterium (assembly GCA_902783245.1). Taxonomy (GTDB): domain Bacteria; phylum Spirochaetota; class Spirochaetia; order Treponematales; family Treponemataceae; genus Treponema_D. The sequence continues at coordinate 11,009 of CACZQF010000176.1, forward strand.
GGAAATGAAGCTGCGCTGCGTACTGCACTTGCCAAGGTTGACGATGCGCTGAAGCTGCATCCTGACAACAAAACGGCCGCTGCCTTAAAAGATAAAATCCAGCTTGCTGTCGGCGGTACAGCCGTTGTGGTGCTTTCGTCTGCTGATGAACAGCGGTATCAGCAGGCTATACAAGAGCTGCAAAAAAATAATATTATAAATGCGAACGCGATTGTGGAGCAGCTGCTGCAAAGCGGCTCAAACCGTCGCTCCACAAAAATCCTGGAGCTGCAAAAGAAAATTAAGGCCCTGTTATAGCATGAAGAATAAAAAGTGTAGAGTATTTCTTTCTGTTCTGGGACTCTGTATGCTTTTCTGTATGCAGCCTGTCTGTGCCTCGGAGCTGTATTGGGACAAACCTGTACAGATTTCAGAAACGGACGCCCGTTTTCCACAGGCTGTGGGCAATGATACTGTGTCCGCCGTGATCTGGCAGTCAGTTGATACCAGACGGCATCAGATCAGATTGTCCGGCAGGTTCTGCGGTCAGGACGGAACGTGGACTCAGATTGAGCGGTTTACGGATGCCTTTATCTATTCCGGCGATGTTCCTGACATGTATTCTGCTGCCGTGCTTGACAACGGTACTGTTGTCGTGGCTGTTTTGTCCGATCTGCATACGATCTCTGTCTATACTTCTTCCGATCAGGGGCAGCATTTTGAGCGGATGTCACTGCCGCGGCAGGATGCTCCGCTGGTGGCGCCTCGTATGTATACGGCTTCAGACGGACGGCTCGTGCTGTTTACATCGCTTGCCGACAATGAGTCCTTTTCGATTCTGTATTCTGAATCTTATGACGGATACACTTGGACTGATTTTCGTCTGTTCGCTCCGTCCGGCACGTCATCAAATCCGTTCATACCGGTATTGTGCCGGGTACCGGACGGGGATGTGATTGTATTTCAGTCACAGTACCGTGCCGGAAACCGGCTGTCCTATCAGCTGTTCTCAACAAAATCAACCGATGACGGCGTTACATGGTCTGAGCCGCTGCTGCTTACTGACACTGCCTCTTTGCCGGTTACCCGGACCGAAGCTTTTTCTGATTATAATAATCAGCGGCCGGCCTTGCTGTGGCGTGACGACATGCTGTACATGGCGTGGGAACGTACGTATTATGCTTCTGAAAATGCTCATATCTGGACTGCGGTGCTTGACAGCGGCGGCCGGCTTGTCGGCGAAGTTCAGGAGCTCACCTATGAAGGAAATGCCGGCAGACCTGTTTTGTTTGAATTTGAGAGGCAGCTTTCGCTGGTATGGTTTGATACAAGGAGCGGCTCCGAGCAGGTATATCTTGCGCAAAAAAACGGTCTGCTGTGGGATGAGCGCCGTCTGTCGTCGGGCTCAGAATCACATATCTTTTGTTTTCCTGTACGGGCAGGAAACTCTCAGGAACCTGCATTCATCTGGCAGACAAATCCTGTCAGAAAGAACAGCGTGTCCAGTATTTCATGGCTGGGACTTGATAAGTCTGTTCCTGCGCCGGTGCTTACGGGAATTACGTTTAAGGACGGTGGCCGCGGAACCGCAAAGACCGTAAAAGTACGGATAGGGCTCCCTGCAGATCCGTCCGGTATTGCCGGCTATGCATGGAGCTGGTCTCAGGATCCGCTTACAGTGCCGGACAAGTCGCTTATGGCACTGGCAAATAATACCACGCTTACAATGACGGCTGATCAGGATTCGGTGTGGTATTTGAAGGTGCGCGTGCAGGATTATGCCGGCAACTGGTCCGAGCCGGCCGTAATTTCGTATTTCCGTGACACTACGCCACCGAAAAAGCCTGTTCTGGAGCCGTTTGCAACGGATTCCTATGGGTTTGCGCTTTCTAATAATGTGCTGTTCCGCTGGTCGCCAGACCGTGCGGATGATGATATTGCCGGATATACGTGGAGTCTGGATTATGCCGCAGAACTTGAAAAAAAGTATGCGGTGTATCCTCAGCATCCTATGCAGGCATCAGGTTCTGAAGCTGTGCAGCGTATCAGATCTGCATCGGATGAAATTCGGCGTAAAAAGCTTTCGCGCCTGCCTTTGCGCATATTGGGTAAAAATGCCTCCGCCCGGTTTGACCGGCAGCATAATGGTGTATATGTTTTCTCTGTGGCTGCGGTGGATACGGTGGGAAATATAGGCGCTGCCGCCCGGGTTACAGTTGTTCTGAATAAATTTATTCCCCGTACGGACATATATACGGCATCAGCAAAGACCGATATGTTCGGCATCATGAAAGTCGACGTGCAGGGTGAAGGCTTTATGTACGACGGTACGATACAGAATGTGTATGTAGACCGGGACGGTAAGGCGCCCTACGATCTGGTGCTGTCTGAAAAAGACTATACTGTATTATCAGACGGTATGATTGCCGGCATTACCGTGGCGCCGGAACTTGAGGCCGGCGAATACTGCATCGGCCTGTCACATCCTGTGCGCGGTATATTCTTTTCCAAACCGCTGTTTACTAAAAAAGAAAGCGGTACGGTAAAAATTCAAAAAATGTATTCATATGAACCGGAATGGCTTCTGCATGACGTTCCGGAGCGTCGGCATGTGCAGATGAGCACGGTGCTTGTATGTCTGCTGATCTGCATGTTTACGTGCGGACTGCTTGCGGCGGTGTATGGAATTGTTGGTACGGTACGGGGATCCCTGCTTGTCAGGCGGGAAGTATATGCATTGTTGTCAGAGGGGACTATGACAGGAAACAAAAGAAAAAAAACGATGGCAAAAAAACACCTGGTGCTGTGGCACCGCGGCATCGGTCTCAAAATAAAGCTGATGTCGTTCTCCATTCTGCTGGTACTTATGGTCGTGGGCCTTGTTGTTACTCCGCTGCAGTCTATTATGCTGCGAACGGAAGAACAGAACCTTGCTGAAGGTTTGAAGAACCGTGTCGAAGTACTTATGGACAGTATGGCGCTTGGTGTCAGAGCGTATATGCCCACTATGAATGTTCTTGAGCTCAGTTATCTGCCTGCCCAGTCCTCGGCCATGCAGGAAGCTCTTTATGGAACGATAACAGGAGCTGCGTCCGTCTCATCAAATAAGAATCTTGATTTTATCTGGGCATCGAACGATCCTGATATTCAGGATAAGATTGACGGCGATGTGCTTACGTACGGCGGCTCAAGGATTATCGATGACGACATGCAGAAAGTGATTGCTGACTGTATGGAATTGAACGGAGAGGCGTCTGCCAGAGTACAGACCATCGCACGGGATATTGCTGAGCTGTATGCAGAGGGAAGTGAGCTTGCGCTGAAAACGGATGAAGAGTCGGTACGACGCAGAAATGATATTGCAGAGATTACACGGCAGCTGGATGAGCGTATGACAGAGATACTGGAAGATCTGTCGAATTCCGGCTCCGGCTCATATCCTGAGTATAATATGACGCGCCTTGATCATAGCAGCACATCGTATTTGTTCTATAAGCCTGTCCTGTATCGGCAGAGCGGAAATGCCAATTATGTGCATGGTATTGTGTTCCTGCGGGTTTCTACGGACAATCTGCTGAAAACAGTCGCTGAGGCCCGGAAGACCGTACTGCTGACTTCGGCTGTCATTGCTTTTATTGCGGCGGTGCTCGGTGCGATCGGTGCATTGATTGTGGCAACGATTATTGTACGGCCTATCAGACGTCTGGCGGCTCATGTTGCTATGATCGGCGAAACCCGTGATAAAGAAAAGTTGATCGGCAGAGAGCTTAAGATTACAAGTCATGATGAAATCGGTGCCCTTGGCGAGACGGTAAATAATATGACCAGGGAGCTTATAAAGGCGGCGCAGGAGGAACATCTGATGATGGACGGTAAGGTTGTCCAGCAGACATTCCTGCCGCTTGCAAGTAATAAATCCGGCGGCCGTGAGACCACTTCGGTTTTGAAAGAAAAGAACATAGAGTGTTTCGGCTATTATGAGGGAGCTTCCAGTGTTTCAGGAGACTACTATGACTATAAAAAGCTGGATTCCCGCTGGTATGTCATTATTAAATGCGATGTATCCGGACATGGCGTACCTGCCGCTTTGATAATGACTGTTGTCGCCACGTTGTTCCGTACGTACTTTGACGGCTGGTCTTTTGAGACGAAAGGACTGCGGATAAACGAGCTTGTTACACGGATAAATGATTTTATAGAGTCGCTTGGACTTAAGGGAAAGTTTGCGACGATCATTCTGTGTCTGTTCGATACGCAGACTGGTACGGTGTATATGTGCAATGCAGGTGACAATCTGGTGCATTTTTATGACAGCGCGCTTCATGAGGAAAAAACGGTTTCTCTGGTAGAAACTCCTGCAGCGGGACCGTTACCGTCCTTTATGGTTGATATGAAGGGCGGGTTCAAAGTCGAAAAAGCCGTGCTGAACCATAATGATGTTATGTTCCTGTATACGGACGGCATTGAAGAGGCGACGCGGAAATTCAGAAACGAAAACTTTGAGGTGACAAAATGCATGGAGCCCGGACTTCAGGAAGGGGCTGATCATTGCGGTCATAAAGTCGGACAGGAATCGGAACAGCTGATGCCCGAGCGGATTAAGGCTGTGATTGAATCTGTATTTGCCAGAAAAACGTATGAGCTTGTAAAATTTCATAATCCGTTGCGTAACGAAAAGCTTGTGTTTGACTTTACTACTTGTGAAGGGACAATCGAGGAGGCTGTGCTGGCTTTGGTCTCGGTGGAAAAGGTGTTCCGTATGTATAAGGATCCTGATGTGACAGCGGCTGATATGGTACGGGTTGACAGAAAGGTTGATGCGTTTTTGCAGAAACATTTTAATTTATACGATTTTTATTGTGCAAATAAGAGCGACAATCCTGACGATCTGTCATATTTGTACTATACTTATCTAAAAGAAGATGAGCAGCTTGATGATCTTACGCTTGTAGCTGTGAAGCGGCCATAGTGTGTATGGTGCCGCCTGCATAAAATAGTAAAAGTTGGAGGAAAAATATGGATAAGGAATTTGTAAACAAGATAAAGTCATATGTTGACCGCGGTATTGAGAAGTCAAAAACTGCAGTAGGCAAAATGTGTGCCGGAGTGGAAGATTTTGGCCAGCAGAGTACTGTCCGGCTTGAAATTACATCGCTGCAGTCTAAAAAGAAGCGTCTGCTGAGTCAGCTTGGAACTGTTGTGTACGAAAGTTTTGCAGAGAAAAAACTGGAAACTGTTTCTGCTGATTCTGCCGAAGTTGCGGAGCTGGTTAAGCAGCTGCAGACTGTGTGCGATGATATTGCCGTGCGGGAGCAGCAGCTTGCCGCTATGACAAAGAAAGGTAAGCCTGATACGGCATCTCCGGATGTTGTGGATGCACCCGCAGCGGACGAGCCTGGTGCGGAGACTGCAGCTGATGATATGTCTGCCGACGCGCCTGCTGCGGAGCCGGGGGAGAGTGACTGAGATTAATTACTGACGCGGGCTGCGGTAAGTGTATTTACCGCAGCTTTTTTAGGGCTCGTGAGCCCGTGTTTCCGAAGCGGAAATAAAAAACGAAAAAAAAGTGAAAAAAAACGAAAAAAAGTGAAATGAGGTATTGACGAAGAGAGCGGGAAGGTATATAGTCATATTC
>CACZQF010000177.1 GCA_902783245.1 uncultured Spirochaetaceae bacterium
AACAAAAAAGCGCCCGGTTGTGCACAGCCGGGCGCTTTTTATATATCAGTTCAAATCAGTTAAAAAATGCATTCACGCGTTCAACTTCTTTGCGGAACGCATCATCAACCACCGGCGGGTGGGCTTCAAAGTACAGAAGCTGCTTGAGCTCCTCGCTCGTACGCACTCCCCAGACAGGAACTACATTCTCATACTGGTGCAGGAATCCGAATGCAAGCGGAATATTCTGCAGCAGGCCGCTGTACAGCGGCTTCATGGCTATAAAGCCCACGTCATGCTGCTGACAGCTGTCCACCAGCGCCCGGGAAGCCGCATCCGTAAGCATATTGAACGGATACTGCAATGTCTCAACCAAGCAGTTTTCCACCGCATAGTTCGCAATCTCCGGATTCTGCGTAGTCAGCCCGATATGGCGGATCTTACCAGAAGCCTTCAGCTGCTGCAGCGCATCATAGATGCCGTCCTTGCCGCCGGGCGCAGGCAGAATAGTCTCGGTTTCGTACTGGAACAAATCCACATAATCGCTCTGCAGCGCTACAAGACTTTCATCCAGATCCCGTACAAGGCCCTCTCCCGTATCGGCAGAGCTCTTTGTAGAAAGAATCACATCCTGCCTGATGCCGTGCAGACATGCACCAAGCCGTTTTTCACTTTCAGGAGTAGAATGGGCGGTATCAAAAAAATTAATGCCGCCGTCATATGCCTGATGGACAAGAATGGCCGCCTGCTCCTCATCGGGGATATCCTTTAAGGACATAGCTCCGAACGCCGTGTGGCTCACCAGCAGGTCGGACATTCCCAGCGCTATATATTCCATGGGTCTGTATCAGGACTCCGCACGGGTATATGAATAGCTGCGGATATACTCACGGATTTTACCCACCAGCTCTTTGCGGCTTACGCGTACCTGCTCCATAGAATCACGGAAGCGGACGGTCACCGTATCATCTTCTTTCGTCTGATAGTCGATGGTAACGCAGAACGGAGTACCAACCTCGTCCTGACGGCGGTAACGCTTACCGATCGTGCCGCTCTGGTCAAAGTCGGTTACAAAATCCTCTTTCAGCTCATGCTGGATATCTTTGGCGATCTCGGCAAGGCCGTCTTTCTTCATCATCGGCAGCACCGCAACGGTAATCGGCGCCAGACGCGGATCAAGGTGCAGCACGGTGCGGTAATCTTCCGTTCCGTTCTCGCCCACGTTCTGCTCCTCGTACGCTTCGCACAGGAACATAAGGAAGTTGCGGTTCAGACCGGCAGAAGTTTCGATAACATACGGCGTATACCGCTTGTTTCCGTCCTCCTGATCGATATAGCCCATATCCTTGCCGCTGTACTGAGTATGCTGAGACAGGTCAAAGTCAGTGCGGTTATGAATACCTTCGATTTCCTCAAAGCCGATGGGGAAGTTATACTGAATGTCGTAGGCATCCTTGGCATAGTGCGCCAGCTTGTCGTGGTGGTGCCACTGCAGGTTCTTCTCAGAAATACCGTATTTCAGATAGAATGCCCAGCGCTCCTTTCTCCAGCGCTCAAAAATCTCTTCGTCAGTACCGGGCTTGCAGAAGTACTCCATCTCCATCTGCTCAAATTCGCAGGTTCTGAAAATGAAGTTCTTAAAGATAATCTCATTGCGGAATGATTTACCGACCTGAGCCACGCCGAACGGCAGCTTCATGCGGTTTGACTGTACAATATTCTTAAAGTCAGTGAAGATACCCTGACATGTCTCAGGGCGCAGATAGATAAGGGAAGCGTCGGTGGCAACCGGGCCCAGATGGGTCTTGAACATAAGGTTGAACTCACGCACGTCGGTATAGTTGTGCTTGCCGCAGGTAGGACAGTTCACCTCATGGCTGTCGATGAACTGCTTCATCTCCTCATGGCTCATGGTGTCAACCGGCTTGTCGGTCTTTTCATTGTGGGACGCGCACCAGTCTTCAATCAGCTGGTCAGCGCGGAACCGGGCCTTACACTCAAGACAGTCAACCATGGGGTCAGAAAAGTGCGCCACATGGCCTGAAGCTTCCCACGTACGGTGGTGCTGGAAGATGGCGGAATCAAGACCGACTACATCATCATGCAGCTGCGTCATATAATGCCACCATGCATTCTGTATATTTCTCTTAAAATCAACGCCGAGCGGACCGTAATCCCATGCGCCGGCCTGTCCGCCGTAAATCTCACTTGCCTGATAGACAAACCCGCGGCGTTTACACAGGCTGATAATTTTATCTAAGGTACATTTGTGCTCATCTGCAGCCATTTTTTTACTCCTTCAGCGGCATCACATAAAAGCCGTTATACAATGTATCCTATCTTAGCATAAAGGCAGGGCAGTATCAAGGAATTGCAGCTGCGGTTACCGTCCGGAAAGCGCGCGGTGCAGCGCTTCATAGAGCTTCTGCGGATCCACGGGCTTGCTCACATGGTCGGTCATGCCGATGGCAAGGCTTTCGCGCACGTCATCGGCAAAGGCGTTCGCCGTCATGGCGATGATCGGCACCGAAGCGGCGTCAGGCCGGTCCAGCGAGCGGATCCGAATGGTGGCGCCGATACCGTCAAGCACCGGCATACGGATATCCATAAGGATCGCGTCAAACCAGCCCTGCTCAGACTTAGAGAATGCCTCAACCGCCTGCTTTCCGTCATACGCGAGCGTAACGTCCGCATGCTTTTTCATCAGCAGCGCCTTGGCAATCTCCGCGTTGATGGCATTGTCCTCCACCAGCAGGATGCGGCGGCCTTCAAGCGAAACTTCTTTTTGAGCGGCGGCAATGACCGGCGCGCTGTCGGTCTGGGCAACCGGCAGCGACAGACGCACCACAAAGGTACTTCCTTTACCGAGCTCGCTGTCCACCTCAACCGTACCGCCCATCAGATCAACGATGCGCTTGGCAATGGCAAGGCCGAGTCCGCTGCCGATATTCACGCTCTGCCGTCCCACATACTCCTGCTCGAACGGCATGAACAGCCGCTGCTGGAATTCCTTGCTCATGCCGATGCCGTCGTCGCTCACCGTACACGTAATGTTCAGCATGCCGTTCTCACAGCCCGCAGTATGCAGCGTAAACGTAACATGGCCGCCGGCGTCAGTAAATTTCACCGCATTCGAAAGCAGGTTAAAGAACACCTGATTAAACCGCAGCCGGTCCACAAGCACGCCGGGGCCCGGATCACCGTCAAACTTCAGCTCAAAGTGCACCTGTTTTTCGGCGCACAGCGGCTCAATCACCGACTTAATGTCCTGAACAAACTCCTCATAGCTGTACGGTTCCGGATGCAGCTCCATCTTGCCGCTTTCAACCTTGCTCATATCAAGGATATCGTTGATAAGCCCCAGCAGGAATTTACTGGATTTATCGATCTTCTCCAGATATCCCTTCACGGCGTCTATATCATACTCGTCCTTCGCAAGGAACGTCATGCCGATGATACCGTTGAGCGGCGTGCGGATATCGTGGCTCATGCGGGACAAAAAGTCGCTCTTTGCCACGGAAGCTTTTTCCGCCTGCTTGACCAGCGCGGCCATCTCCTGATTCTTCTGCTGTTCCTTAATAAACAGCTGGGTAATGTCCCGCGGAACAAACACAAGCATGTCCTTGTCCTTGTTCAGATAGAACACGTCCATCTGCTCCATTTTATGCGGGTTGCCGTAAATAGAGCTCACGCGGCTTTTCAGCTGATAGGTAAACGTATATTTACGCGCTTTTTCCAGATGCTGAGTGATCACCGGCAGGCTGAAATTATGCATGGTGGCCTTTACGTCGGAAGGCAGCACCACGCGCGGAATATGCTTCTGAATCATCTCGTCATACTGCATTCCGAGCATCCGCGAATGGGACCTGCCTGCCACGCCCTTGGGCCGGAACAGCTTCATGGAACCCAGATCAAGCACGATGCATGTCTCGTATTCATCCTGCACGATGCGCAGGTTCACTTCCTCGGCAAGCTTGCGCTCGTTTATATCGGAAGTATAGATGAAGGCAAAAATATCGCCGGAATTAGGATTGCGTACCAGCTTGATGCGCGTAGAAACCCAGATAAGCCCGCGCTCCGTACGCCGGCGGTACTCAAGCCGCCGCTCGGTCTGGTTATCCTCGAACATTTTCATCAGACCTACATGGCTCGTATTCCTGATGAACTCTTCCCGGCGCTCGGGATCAGGAATCTGTCCCGCGGCCTGATACAGCACCTTGCGGGTAAGCTGCTGCTGTTTGGGAATCCGGGAATCTATGGAGCCCGCAAGCCGCGCCACCTTGTTCAGATCCACGTCAACGCTGCGCAGACTGCCGTCCACGTTCATTTCAACCGGATAGTCCTTGGTCACGTTAAAGCAGCAGGTTGCCAGGATGGAGCTGCTGGAATTCAGAGCCTGCATCTGGATAAGCTCGTCAGAAAGGTGCTTTTCGGCAACCTTTAAGTCCGTAATATCCACCATGTAGCCCAGGGCTTTTTCAATATTTCCCTTTTCGTCATAGATGCTCGTGAGCTGCACCCGGTACCAGCGCGTCTTGTCCTGCTCTATAATGCGGAAATCGCAGGCGGAGCGCGGAGAGCCGAGGTCAATGGAGCGTATCATATCGGCATAGGCCGCGGAATCGCTCGGAAAGATGTTGACCTGATCAAAAAACGACTGCGGAAAATACTTCAGCTTGGAAGGGAACTTTTTGAACCTTGCGTTCTGGACGATAGCCTCATACTGGTGCTGCTGGGGATAATAAATAAAGTACAGCGTCTCGGAGACCGACACCGCGGAATGCAGCAGCATATCCTCGTCATGCAGCTTTTCACGCACCGAGTTGAGCGTTTCAATATCGTAGTAGCCCACATAAAAATGATACTTGCCGCTCGCCTGCTTCTTATGGCGCGCCCGTATGCCGATCCAGCGGTACGCACCGTCGCCGAACATAAGGCGCAGGCTGTACTCCAGTATGCCGCCCGTCCCGATGGCACGGCGGATCGCCTCCTCAAGCCCGGGCACGTCGTCGGCATACACCGCATTCAGCACGTTATTGCCCATAAACGCCGTGCGGGTATCCGGCGATACGCCGATCATCGTGTAATAGCTTTCACTTAAATATAAAAAGCGGACAACGCGGCCATTATCAACTTCAAAGATTCCTGTTCCTACAGGAAAAAGGTCGAGCGTCGCAATATGGAAAGATAAATCCTGCTCATCGGCAGGCAAGCAGCCTTGCGTACAGAGTGTATCCATTGGTAGCTTTTATTATACCATGACCTTTCAAAAAGTATAGCTTTTTAAATAGACTTTTAAGTGAATTTCAGCCATACTGAAGTCAGATCATGCGCAGCACCATACGTTTTTTCCCTGTAATTCTCTTTTCCTGGCTGATCTTTGCCGCCGGCGGACTGCTTTATGCAGAAGATCAGAGCGCGCATGAAGTGACGCGCGTCTTTTCCTTTGACATGGCATACATGCTCACCGGCCTGCGCCACAGCGGCTGGGGAATCGGCGTCAAGTACGAGCACCGCGTGGTGCCGAACCTGTCGATTGCAGGGGGCTATTCCCACACCATTGTAAAAGTCTCCAACAGCAAGGATATCTGGTGCGCCACCGTGGGCCTGAACGTACAGGCATCGTACTACCCGCTTGCTCAGGATATGCGCCGGCTGTTTTTCAGCCTGGGCTGGGGCACGGAATTCCTGAATTACTTCGGAGACGACAAGCCGAAGGACGAAAATGTTTCAGTTCATGAGGTGATCGGAACCGCCGGCTGGCGGTACATCTTTTCGCCCACGTTCGGACTGGACATATTCGCAGGCTACATCTACCTGCTGCCGCAGACGCATGCCTACGGAGACGTGCATGACTACGTAAAGAACGGCGTGCAGGTCGGCGCAGGCTGTAAGAAGATTCTCTGACACCCCCTCCGCACTTGACATATCCTGACTTTGGATATAACATTTGAACAGTTGTTCAACTGTTATATAAAACACGACAACAGCCACAACTCTAAAGGAGACACGCCATCCGTGGCGCGCGGCTGCCGCCGTACCTTTTTATGGGAGTGTATATGCCTGATACTATAGAAGACCACTGCATACAAGCGTCGGAGCTCACCAAGCTCAAGGAAGGCATGCCCGGTGAGGACATGCTCTTTGACCTGGCCGAGCTGTTCAAAATATTCGGAGATTCCACCAGAATAAAGATACTGTTCGCGCTGCTGGAGCATGAGATGGCGGTGTCGGATCTGGCCGACGTACTGTCCATGACCACTTCGGCCATAAGCCATCAGCTGCGCGTGCTTAAAACGAACGGTCTGGTCAAATTCCGCAGGGAAGGAAAATCCCTTATCTACTCACTTTCAGACGGCCATGTCACTTCAATCCTGAGCCAGGGCATGGAGCATATCGGCGAATAGCGCCGCACATATTCGGAGAACTACCTATGGAAGAAATAAAAGAAAAATTACATGCAGACGCCTGCTGCAACCACGATGACCATGACGGATGCTGCCATGGTGCAGAATCAGAAGAAACCGGACTGCCCCAGATAGCGGCCGCTGCGGTTCTGTTCATCGCCGCGCTCATTCTGAGCCGCTTTACCATACCGGCGGTGAGCGCGCCGTACCAGAAGCTGCCGCAGCTCGTGCTGTATTTTGCCGCATACATGCTGTGCGGACTTTCGGTCGTAAAGTCCGCCGTCTGGAACCTGTTCCACGGCAACATCTTCGACGAAAAATTCCTTATGGCGCTCGCGTCCATCGCGGCGCTGGCCATCGGAGAATATCCTGAGGCCGTGGGCGTCATGCTCTTCTATCAGATCGGAGAATTCTTTCAGGACTATGCCGTAGACAAAACCCATGACTCCATAAACGCCGTGCTCAAGCTCCGACCGGACACCGCGCACCTGCTTGCAGGCAGCACCGAGCAGGACGTACCCCCCGAGCAGGTGCAGCCGGGCCAGACCATCATTGTCAGGCCCGGAGAGCGCATCCCGCTTGACGGCATCATCACCAAAGGCTCCGGCTACGTGGACACTTCGGCCCAGACCGGCGAGCCCGTGCCGCGCAGGGCGGAGCCGGGTCAGCAGGTGCTTGCCGGCTACGTAAACACGCAGGGCGCGCTTGAAATCAAAGTCACCAAACCGTTCGGCGAATCCTCGACAGCGCGCATCCTCGAGCTCATCGAGCACGCCGTAAAAAATAAGGCAAAAAGCGAGCGGCTCATCACCAGATTCGCGCGTGTGTACACTCCCGCAGTCTGCGCGGCCGCGCTGCTTATCACCGTCGTTCCGTCGCTTTTCACCGGCAGCTGGCACACCTGGCTGTACCGCGGCATTATCTTTCTGGTAGTGTCCTGTCCGTGCGCGCTCGTCGTGTCGGTACCGCTGAGTTTTTTCGGCGGCATAGGCTCTGCAAGCCGCAAAGGCATCCTTATCAAAGGCAGCAACTATCTGGAGCTGCTGGCCGATGCAAAAACCGCCGTCTTTGACAAAACCGGTACGCTCACCAAGGGCAACTTCATTGTCACCGACATCCACCTGCCGGCGGACGGAACGCTTACGGAGCAGGAGCTGGTGGCCATAGCCGCCCATGCGGAAAAGTATTCCACCCATCCCATATCAAAGTCGCTCAGAACCGCGCATCACGGTGCCTGCTGTGAAACGGCGGCGGTTGAAAACGTACAGGAAATCAGCGGCCAGGGACTCAAGGTGACCGTTGACGGACAGGCAGTACTGGCTGGAAACGAAACGCTCATGCAGGAGCAGCGCGTAGCCGGCTACAGCCCCTGCCCCAGAGCGCACAACGGCACCATAGTGCATGTGGCGGTGAACGGAACGTATGCGGGCCACATCATCATATCCGATGAAATAAAAGAAGACGCCGCCAGAGCCATAGAAGGGCTCAAGGCGCTCGGCATCACCGATACCATAATGCTCACCGGCGACAACAGCGAAACCGCCCGGAAAACAGCCGATGCGCTCGGCATCGGCACCGTGCATGCGGGGCTGCTGCCGGAGGACAAGCTCACGCATCTGGAATCCTGCCTTGCCGCCAGAAAATCCCGCGCAGACGCCGTCATCTATATCGGCGACGGCATCAACGACGCGCCGGTGCTTGCGCGCGCCGACGTAGGCATTGCCATGAACGCGCTCGGCTCGGACGCGGCGATCGAAGCCGCCGACGTAGTGCTTATGACCGATGAACCGTCGCGCCTGTGCGACGCCGTAACCATAGCGCGGCGTACCGTCCGCATAGCACGACAGAACATCATCGGCGCGCTCGGCGTAAAAGCCGTCGTCATGCTGCTGGGTGCCGCGGGCATCACCGGCATGTGGACGGCCGTCTTCGGCGACGTGGGCGTGCTCATACTCGCCATACTCAACGCCATGCGTCTGCTCATGTAGGTGCATGCGCCTGAGGTTCCGGCGGCGGGCAGGTCCTGTTTGCCGGCGGCGGGCAGTCTGAAAAAATCTTTAAATTATATTTGCATAATCACTGGACTTTCCGGCGTCTCTATGCTATTATATGATCAAGTAATAACAGGGAAGGTAAAGTTAAAATCTGGATTATCAATAATCAAAGTTGTCAATCTTCTATGAGGAGGACAATCCAGATGACTGCATTTATCGTTTTAGGCGTCGCGTTGGAAATAGGTAACGTTATAGCGTTATCTATAGCTTTAGCTTCAAAGTAAAATTAGTTTAAGACCTGCCGTCCGGCAGGTCTTTTTTTTGTCTCGTGAGTCCGGAACTCATGAGACCGGAACTCACAAGCCGCAGTTTTTGCATATCGGCATGTGACGACTTTGCATATCGGCATGTGACGACTTTGCATATCGGCATGTGACGACTTTGCATATCGGCATG
>CACZQF010000178.1 GCA_902783245.1 uncultured Spirochaetaceae bacterium
CAGCCACCATTTTGTCCCGACCTAGGTCGGGTCTGAGGTCTGCGGGCAGGTGGCGGGAGGCGGCAGCCTGTAGTGACGTTGTGTCAGCCACCATTTTGTCCCGACCTAGGTCGGGTCTGAGGTCTGCGGGCAGGTGGCGGGAGGCGGCAGCCACTGCCTGCCGCGCTGCCAATCTAATCAACCAATGCAGCTGCCGCTTCTTGCTCATCCCCGGCGGTAATCCGATCCTCAAGCGCGTGTACAATGCGCACGCGGACCGCGCTGCCCGGCACGGGCGGCGTACCCGCGGCAAGCGGAACTTCGCAGTGCAAAAAATTCTCAGTGACGCAGCGGAGCACTGACGCGCCCTGACGAAGCACGCGCGGATTCCGCACAGACTCGGCCACAGCGTCCAGAGTCCTGCCCGCCCACGACTGAATATACGCGATTTTCTGCGCGCATGCTGCGGCGGTCAGCCGCGCCACCCGCTGCCCCGCCACACTCTGCGGCACGGCAGGACGCATGGCATATGCCGGCGTGCCAGGGCGCGCCGAAAACGGAAACGCATGCACCCATGAAAAATTACACTTCTTCACTAGATCAAGAGACTGCTCAAAATCATCATCAGTCTCGCCGGGGAATCCGGCAATAATATCGCAAGCCAGGAACGGATTTTCCTTTGCATCGCGCAGCATGGCCACGGCATCGTACACCTGCGACGCCGTATACGCACGCTCCATGCGTGAAAGTACGCTGTCGCTGCCGCTCTGCACCGACAGATGGAAATGCGGACGCACGCGCGGATCAGTAATCAGACCACAGAATTCACGGTCAACCACCTCGGGATACAGACTGGAAATACGGAAACAGATGCCGGACGTGCGCTCAAGCAACACCTTCAGCAGGCCGGAGAACGGAACGTACGAACCGTTCCACAGGCCGCGGTACTGCCCGATGTTCACGGTGGTAAACACCACCTCGCGCTGTCCGCGGCGCTCAAGCTCAAGCACGCGGTCAAGCACATCCTGCACGTCAAGCGAAACCGACCGACCGCGCGCAAGGTGTATGCGGCAGTAGGCGCAGTGGTTGTTGCACCCGTCCTGAATCTTTATGGAAGGCCGAGAATGAGCCAGGAAAGTATCGGTAGAAAGCCGGAACGGCCGCTCAATCACGTCGGTCTGCTCCTGCGCTCGCGCAAACAGACCGGACGCAAGCTCCCGCGCAAAAGACGCGGCGTCAAATCCGCCCTGAGCGCCGCAGACCGAATGCAGGACGGCGGGAATATCCGCGAGCCGGTCCTTAAGCTGGCCGCGCAGCACCGCGATGCGCGGATCGATCGCCGCAATCTGCTCATAATCAAGCTGGGCGTAGCAGCCCGTCACTACCACAGCCGCATACGGATATTTCTGCAGCAGCAGCCGGATAAGTCGGCGGGCCTTCTGCTCCGCCTTGGAGGTAACCGTACAGGTATTAATGACGCAGAGCACCGTCAGGCTTTCATCCTGCAGTCCGGACAGCCGCTCAGTCTGAGAGGCGGCCGATACACTGCCCATAGTAACATGAAAACCGGAGTCAACGAATGTCCGCGCCGCAGACTCGCTTTCTATCTGGTTGAGCCTGCAGCCGAGGGTCTCAAAGTGAACGGAATACATTTATAGATGAGAGATAATCCGCTTTTTTCCTAAAGAAGCGTTTGTCTGGGAAGGATTCAGGGTGAGCGCCTGATCGTAGGCCGCGGCCGCACCCGTATAATTCTTGGCCATCTCACGTGCGTACCCGAGCCGTGCCCACCACAGATCACGCAACGGTTCCTTGCGTACCGCGGCTGACAGCGAAATATCAGCATGATTGTACTTGGCCATGCGGACATAAATCTCGCCCATATAGTAATAGGCGGCACCGATGCGCGGTCCCTTATCAGTGGTCAGCGCCACGTAGCGCTCGAACTGCTCAAGCGCCTCCTTGTTCTTACCCTGATAATACTTTGCCTCACCGTAAATCTCGATGACGCGCACGTCGTTCGCGGACACCTTCAGGCCGTCCGCCGCGCGGCGCTCAGCCTCGGCGTACCGCTTTTCACGGATCAGAGACCAGCCGAGCACGACATATGAATCCATGTTCTTAGGGTTTCTTGCAATTTCAGCCTCGCAGATCGCGGCGGCTTCCTTAAAGTTCCCGCTGTTATACAGCTTGAGCGCGTCAGGACGCTCCTGTGCGAATGCAGCCGCGCAGACAAGCAGCAGGACAAGCACGATTTTACACATCTTCATGTTCATATAAACAACCTATTTTTTATCTGACGGGATTGTGGTGCACAGCCCGGAAAAAGAGCTGCCCGGCTCAAGCACCAGCTGCTGGGATGAAATGTCCCCTTTTACAAAGCCGGTCTGCGTAACAAAGACCAGACGCTCGCCCTGTATGTTGCCGTTGACTTTGCCGCGGATAAGCACGCGTGAGGCGGTGATGTCGGCGTTGATGACGGCGCTGCTGTCTATGACCAGATCACCGGTAGAGTCGATTTTTCCGGTAACGGCTCCCTTGACAATAAACGGCTTGGTAAAATGAATCTCACCGTTAAAAGCTATGTCAGAGGCGAGAACGGTGTCAAAATCACGCTCATCAAGCTCGAATAAATCAACGTCTTCTTTTACATCAAACATAGCTATACTTTACAAATTATCCCCCCCGCCGTCAAGCCGGAAGGAACAGTCAGTCTGTATCCGAATCCATTCCAACGGATTTACGCAAAAGGCTTCTCCTTACGTTCCGGCGATCATTCATTTATACCGAACTCGTCACAAAGTGTTTTTGAAGAAAATTCATTTGTAAGGTGCTCGTCCCGGTTCGTTTTTGACGAAAATTCATTTATAGGGTGCCCGCCGATTTTTTTACGAAAAAATTTATACGGAGCTTTGCATTTCTGCCGCCGTTCGCCTGACAAGCAGCGCATAAGCCGAGCTACAAAATTTGATTTCTAGTTGCTAAACTGCCATTTTCAGTTTATTATTAAACCGCTATTAACTTCACTTCGTATACGAGGATATTATGAATTTTGTTGAAGAAATGAAACGTAAGGCAAAGGAATACCAGAACAGTCTGGTCCTGCCTGAAGGAACAGAAGAACGCACTGTCGTGGCAGCTGCAAAAATCGTGGCGGAAAAACTTGCAAGCCCGGTCACGCTGCTCGGCAAAAAAGAGGACGTGGAGAAAGTGGCCAAGGCCAAGAACGTCTCCCTTGACGGCATCACAATCATCGATCCCGCCGCATCAGAATGGCTTGACGATTTCGGCAAAGAGTATTTCAAGCTCCGCGAGGGCAAAGTAAATAAAAAGACCGGTGCACCGGAAGTACCCGACGTACAGTCCGCAAAGGACTTCATGGTGAAAGATCCGCTGAGCTTCGGCGCCATGATGGTACGCATGGGCAAGGCTGACGCCATGGTCAGCGGCGCACTGTCCGCAACCGCCGACCTGCTCAGGGCAGGCCTGAAGGTCATCGGTACCGCTCCCGGCTCAAAGACGGCATCATCCTGCTTCGTTATGGACACACACGACGCTTCATGGGGACACGAGGGCCTTATGATCTTCTCCGACTGCGCTGTTGTTCCCGAGCCTACGAGCGAGCAGCTGGCCGACATCGCGGTGGCGGCAGCAAAATCATGCCGTGACCTGCTCGGCGCAGAGCCCGCGGTCGCCATGCTTTCATTCTCAACAAAAGGCTCAGGCGGTAAAGCTGCGCCGGTGCTCACCGTACAGGAAGGCGTAAAGCTGGCGCATGAAAAGGCTCCCGACCTGCTGCTCGACGGCGAGCTTCAGGCTGACGCCGCGCTCATTCCGTCCGTCACCGATAAAAAAGCTCCCGGCAGCCCCGTGCGCGGAAAAGTGAACACCATCATTTTTCCGAACCTGAACGCCGGCAACATCGGCTATAAGCTCGTGCAGCGGCTTGCCCATGCAGACGCATACGGCCCGGTGCTCCAGGGATTCGCAAAGCCCATCAGCGACCTGTCCCGCGGCTGTTCTTCAGACGATATTGTCGTGACCTGCGCCATTACGCTGGTACAGGCCGGCAAAAAGTGCTGATAGAGCTGATGCAATGAAACGCCCGTCCGTGCGGTCTGTCCGTGCGGGCGGGCGTTCATATATGAGAGTGCATGCGGCGCCTTAGATCCGTTGTCCTGCCATTCTGTACCGTCCTCATTGCCGTGCTGCTGTTTTCCTGCGCCACGGCAGTTCCGCCTGAGCTGCCGGACCAGGAGGTCGGACCGGTCCACGAAGAAACCGTGCAGGAGCAGGCCGCACCCGCGCGGCTCACCGTCGTGTTCGGCGGCGACGTCATGGCCCACACGGAAAACACGTCCATGGACGACTACTCCCAGATCTGGCAGGCAGTTGCCCGTGACATACAGGACGGCGACCTTGCATTCGCCAATCTGGAAACGCCGGTAACGGACACACTGCCCTACCGCAGTTACCCGGCGTTCAACATTCATTCGGAATACGCAGATGCCGCGGTGCAGGCGGGCTTCAACGTGCTTTCGCTCTGCAACAACCACACCAACGATCAGAAGCTTGCGGGCATACGCAGCACGCAGTCATGGGCGGACTCCAGACCGGTGCAGGCTGCGGGGCTGCGCGAAAAGGGACAGCCGCTTTCCTACCGGTATTTTGAAAAAAACGGCTGGCGCATCCTGTTCCTGCCGATCACCGAAATATTGAATTCTACCGTCGCAGCGGACTATATCAACTATGTGCCCGCGGACGGCAGGTCCCGTGAGGAATTTATCAGCTATGCCGCACAGCTCAGGCGGACGCATCCCGCGGATCTTTTTGTCATAGGCGTCCACACCCATGAGCCCGAGTATGTGCGTACCATCTCAGAACCGCAGCGCGCGTTCTATCTTGAGCTGATCGACCGCGCCGGAGCGGACGTTATCTGGGCAAACCACCCTCACGTGGTAAAACCGTGGGAAATACTGAGCCGGGACGGCACGGCGCGAAAGCTGATCATGTATGCAAACGGCAACACCGTCAGCGGCCAGCGGCGCGATCCCTGCTTTGACGCGCCTGAAACGGCGCGCGACTATACCGGCGACGGCTGCCTTATACGGGCGGTATTCACCAAGCCGTCGGATCCGGCCGATAACACAGGAATTATTCTGGACTCGGTAGCGTGTACATTCATCACCACATATATCGATCCGTCCGGACATTTTATATTGAGGCGGCTTGACGACGCATGCATTCAGGAGCTGCGCAGCTCAGGTCGGAACGTATGGGCCGACTATCTGGAGGCCCGTAAAACTATTATGGAACGCATAAAAGGAACAACAACATGCCGATAGACTATTATTCACTTCCGGTTTATGAGCAGAAGCAGCGCATTCTTGATACGCTTGCCTCCAACAAAGTGATCGTCGTGCAGAGTCCCACGGGCTCCGGAAAGACGACGCAGCTGCCCGTCATTCTGCATGAGGCGGGCTACACCAAGAACGGCATGATCGCCGTCACGCAGCCACGGCGCATTGCCGCGCTGTCAGTAAGCGAATTCATCGCAAAGCAGCTCAAGACGTCATATCCGGGGCTCGTCGGCTATAAATACCGGTTCGAGGATAAAACGGACGCTTCGACCAAGATCAAGATCATGACCGACGGCATTCTGCTGCAGGAAATGAAGCTTGACCCGTGGATGAGCAGATACTCCGTCATCATCGTCGACGAAGCCCACGAACGCAGCCTGAACATTGATTTTGTACTCGGCCTGCTCAAGCGTATACTGGCGGAGCGGAACGACTTCAAGGTACTCATCTCATCCGCCACCATGAACGCGGAAGCGTTCTCCAACTACTTCGACGGCTGCCCCATCGTCACGATCGACACCATCACCTACCCGGTGGCCACCGTGTATGATCCGCCCGCCATCTCCGCCAGCACGGAGACTGCAAGCGCGAGCGAGGCGCTGCTGGCAAAGATTGAGAGTACCATAGACCGGGTTCTGGACAACCATGAGCAGGGCGACATTCTTGTGTTCCTGCCGGGCGAAAAGATCATCAAAACCTGCATGCAGCGGCTCTATACGGCCTCATTCAGGCATAAAATACATATCATCCCGCTGTACGGTCGTCTGCCGAAAGAGGAGCAGGAAAAGGTTTTTGATCCCGCGCCGTTCGGCAAAAAAAAGGTGGTTATCTCCACGAACATCGCGGAAACATCGGTTACGATCAACGGCGTGACCACCGTCATCGACAGCGGTCTGGCAAAACTGAACTACTACAATCCGCGCACGTTCACCTCAAGCCTGCTTGAAACGCCCGTCTCAAAGGCATCCTGCAACCAGCGCCGCGGTCGTGCCGGACGTACCTGCCCCGGCACATGCTACCGGCTGTATCCAAAGGCTGATTTTGAAAGCCGCCAGACATATACGCTTGAAGAAATCTACCGCACTGACCTGAGCGAGGTCGTGCTGCGCATGGCAGAGCTCGGCATCGTAGACTTTGAAAAGTTCGACTTTATCTCGCCGCCCGGCCGCGAGGGGCTGATCGGCGCGGTGGACACGCTGCGGCAGCTGAAGGCGCTTGATGAAAACAGGATGCTGTCAAACATCGGCCAGCTTATGGTACGCTTCCCGCTTGAGCCGCGTATCAGCCGCATCATCGTGGAGGCGATCCTGCGCTATCC
>CACZQF010000179.1 GCA_902783245.1 uncultured Spirochaetaceae bacterium
GACCCTTAGCCTTATAGGCTAAGAGCAAACCACCCGTTTGACGGGTGGTTGTGATTTCCTTGCGCTGTCTGCTTGACACTTTGTGTTATGTACCAGTAGTATTTAGATGACATTTGGGGAGTAGTCAGCCGGGAACCGTCCCGGCGGTAGAATCAACATACCCGGCTTCAAGCCTGGTTCTACGGCTCCGGCAGCAGACGCTGCCGGGCGACAAGACCTTTTGTCCGGTATTGTATTGTCCTGCATAGGCAGCACTGTACCGGATAAAAGGTCTTTTTTGTTTAGGTTCCCTTTAGAGAGCGGAGGTGTCTGATGAAATGGTTTGTACTTGGGATTGCGGTGCTGATGTACCTGCTGGTGATTGCGCTGCCGAAGCGCAAGGCGTGGTATACGATCGGAGCTGCGCTCGTGCTGCTGGCCGCCGGATTTGTTATGCCCGGTGGAATCACGCCGATTCAGGCTGTGTGTGAAAAAATCAACTGGAACGTGCTCATGATCTATGTGGGCAGCATGACCATAGCGGCGCTGTTCATTTATTCCCGGGTACCTGCCCGCATCGCCGATGCCATTGTATCCGGCCTGCCGAGTACAGGGCTTGCTGTGGTGGCGATCCTTGCAATGACGGGCATCATTTCTATTTTTGTGGAGAATGTTGCTACGGTGCTGGTCATGGCTCCCATCGCGCTGGAGCTGTGCCGCAAGCTTAAGATGAATCCCACCTACTTTATGTCAGGACTTGCCGTGATGTCGAACCTTGAGGGAACAGCCACGCTGGTAGGAGATCCGCCCTCTATGATCTTTGCCAGCTTTGCAGGTTATACGTTCAACGACTTTTTTGTGTATGACGGAAGACTTTCTATTTTCTTTATTATACAGACCGGCATGCTTGCGGGGTGTGTGTTCTTTTATTTTTACTTTGCTAAACTGGGCAGAAATACAGTTCCTGCGCGGCAGGAAAAGGTGGTGTCCGTAGTGCCTGCGGTGCTGCTGCTTGCCATGATATTCGGACTGGCGGGTATTTCGTTTGTTGCTGATCCATTTCCCTGTATGTCAGGCAGTTTTGTAATGCTGCTTGCGGTCATCGGTGTGGTATGGTATGCCGTTGCGCAGAAACAGTCCCGGGCGCAGGTGGGTGCGCTGCTGCGGGATCTTGACTGGGAAACGATTTTCTTTCTGACGGGGATATTTGTGGTTATCGGTGCCATAGAAGAAACTTCTCTGCTGCAGGATTTTTCAGGTCTGCTTGAGCGGATTACGGGCGGCAATATGTTCGCAGGATTTATGATCATCCTTGCAGCATCCGTGCTCATTTCCGGTTTTATAGATAATGTACCATATATTATGGTCATGCTGCCGGTGGCAAAAATGCTGGCAGACAGTCTGAACCTGCGGCCGGAACTGTATATGTTCGCGCTGCTGGTTGGCAGCTGTCTGGGCGGTAATCTTACGCCTTTCGGCGCATCTGCGAATGTGGTTGCTATGGGTATTTTGAAAAAAGAAGGGTATCCGATGGGATTCAGCGGCTGGCTGAAGATCGGTGTTCCGTTTACGCTGATCACCACTTTTGCCGCCGCTGCCGTGTTGTGGCTGCTGTGGACCTAGGCCGCACTATGCTGCAGGCCGTCAGGCCTGTATGTTCAGAAGCACTCCGGGCTGCGGCTGTACGCCTGCAAGCGCGTAGGGCATGGTTTTTGCCTGCTGAACTACGGTCTGCAGCTGACTCTGGTAGCTCTGAATGAGTGCGTCGGCCGCTTCGTCGGACAATGTGTCCGCGGCTGCCTGCGGCTGCGGCTGTGATTTCATCTGAGTCAGATGATCTATGAGCGTGTTGAGTATCTGTATTTTTTTGATTGATACGCCCGGCTGTGAGCCGCGTGCTGCGACGCCAGAAATATGGTCGAACTGGGCATAAATGACGGATGCGGGGCTTACGGGGACATACAGTTTTGATCCTGCCCCGCCGATGAAGCTGTTGTATGAATATGCATTCAGCGTGTCAATATTCGTAATCATGTACAGCCTCCTTACGTTTTAGTTCTAAGGATCCGCAGAAACCGTAAGGCTTCTGCAGCTCCCTTCATTTACACTATCGGAGAATTTGTACAAAACCTTGAGAATGTTTGTTGCGCCGTATGTACTGCCGGTGTTTCCTGTTGCAGTCCGCCTAGAAGTACTGCTTGTCCCAGTCCGTCAGTCTGCCTTCAAGCGTCTTTATTTTGGAAAGGTATTCCGGGTCGGTGTGGATCGCGTCCAGCAGATAAGGATCAATGACCTTTTCGCGCAGGTTTGTCCAGCGCATCGGCAGCACAGGCAGAGCCTCTATGTAGTCTGCCATAGGAATGTTCACAAGCAGCGGATTATAATAGATAGGAAATATATGCTCGTTGACGCCTTTCAGGGTTGAAAAGCCTCCTGCAATGCCGAATGTCTTTGTGCTCAGGTTCATGTCCTGCACATGCTCAAGCATGGCCTTCTGCGCCTTTTCCGTAAAGAACCATTTTATGAACTGTTCGGCCCCGTGCCTGTTCTTTCCATGCTTATAGATGCCCATGGTTATCATAGGATCCACGATGGGAATGGCGTTGCCGCGGTGTATCCAGCGGAAATCCACGTTCTCGAGCTGCTCAGGCGTGAGAGCGAACAGCTCCCGGCTGGACATATAGGCAAACAGGCACCGCTTTGACATGATCTGACTGTAGGCGGGCGTAAAAAGATACTTAAAGGAAAAGTCCTGCTCCGCGGCAAAAGAATCGTTTGCATTTGTTGTCCATGACCGCAGGTAGCTCACCGTAGAATCAAGCGCGTTTTTATCCCACAGCAGCGTGTTCTTTTTTTCATGGAACATGGCGTTGTTCATCATGGCTGCCAGACACAGAAAATCCGTGTTCCATTGGGGCGCAAAGCCCATGCGCGTATACAGGTTGTTTTCATTTTTTTCGTTGTAAGCCGCGCCGGCGGTACGTATCTGATCAAGCGACAGCATGTAGTTGTCGCTGATATAGGAGCTGTTCGATGCGGCGAACATGACGGTCGGCAGATTAAAGCTTACGGGAATCAGATAGGTGTATCCGTTCTTTTTGCAGGCATCCAGCAGCTGCGGGTAGAACAGGTTTTTGTTTACTTCATGGGAAGAGAACATGTAGTTCAGTGCTTTGAACTGCTTTATGACGCTTTCGGTACGCAGTGACGTTCCGATGATAATGTCCGGCTGCGGCTCGTCCTTTGCCGCAGGCAGGCTCAGCGCCGGGTTTTCCTTATAATTTACCACGACGCCTACGGAGTTCTGAGAGGCGTTGAACACTTCTGAGTAGGCAACAAATTCGCTTATGTCGGTCCAGATGATGACCGGGCGCTTTCTGGTGTCTTTGCCGCAGGAAACGGAAATAAGGGCTGCCAGAACCAGCAGCCCCGTACGTATGAAATGAGCACGGTTCGACGGCCGGTTATGCCGCCGGCTGCCGGACCGTATGCTTTTGTTTGTATACAGGCAGTTATTTAGACATTTTTTCTGCAGATTCATATATTGCAGAATATACCGCGTTTATTTTGTCTTCATCAAGACTGCTGAATGCAATACGCAGCGTTTTTGCATCGATGGCGATGGTTCCTATGCCGTAGTTCTTCAGCAGGTGAGTCCGCAGCTGCTCCGCATCTATAGAAGTAAGCCGCAGGCTCATAAAATAGCCTGAGTTGAACGGCAGCGGCTTAAGCGCGGCCGACGGGTGCGTATTGACAAAATCTTTGACCAGACGGTAGCGCCGCTCCAGCAGCTTGCGGAAGTGTGACTTCTGGTGCTCAAGCGCAGGATCTTCAAAGGCTCTGAGAATCATTGCCTGTGCGGGTGTTGATGAGCATGACACGGATGAGCGGATAATGCCCATGAGTTTTTTGATGAGCGCCTCATAGTGCGCATCGGTCATGCCTTTGCAGCCGAATGTAATGAAGCCGCAGCGGTATCCCCAGGCAAAATCTTCTTTTGTAGGACCGTCGATTTTAAGCGCCAGTATGTTCTCGCTCATGTCTGCAAGATAGGCGAACAGAGACTGCGGTTCTATATCCTGCTCGTAGTTCAGGCCGAAATAAGCGTCATCGCTGATGACAAGCAGCTTAGTGCCCGCATCCGCGTGCTTTTTAAGGATGCTGCAGATAGCCTGCGCTTCCGTATGCGTGGGACTGTAGCCGGACGGATTCTGCGGAAAGTTAAGCAGTACGCGCACTGTTTTGTCGGGGCTTGCCTCCGCTTCTTTTGCAATGGCTTCGTCAAAGCTCTGAAGGTCAAAGCCGCCGTCTTTGAACATATTGAACTGATGCAGCTCTGATTCCCGTCTGGTTTCAACGATAAGCGCGTAGTTGTCCCATGAAGGATTTGCGGCGAGCAGCGGCTGTCCTTTGCCAAGGAACAAATCGGCCGCATAGGAGATACCTGCCGTCAGTCCGGGAACGATGACGGGCAGGGAGGTGTGTTTATTCTTTAGCAGCGGGTTTTTTATGCACAGTTTTTCTTTCCAGATGGCACGGAGCGCCGGAAGTCCTGCGGTGGGCGCATAGGCTACCAGTTCTCTGGGTTTGAAGCTCGGTGCACTTTCGTGCACGCTCGGCAGAATGACAGGTTCGCCGTTTTCAACGGTCATGCCGATTGTGGCGTTTGCTGTCCTGCCGAATTCCTTTGCCTCCGCACTCTGGGCAATGATGCCCTTGGGGAAGAAAATCCGCTTTCCAAAATCAGAAAGCAACGGATATGCTACGGAGTCCTGCAATGTGTTATTTAATTCTTGTGCTAAAGAGTTTAACATGATACAGTTAATTATTCAAAAATTACCCTTTATGTCAATATAAATATGCATAAATATGCATTTTCAGGGGGTTGAAGTGGAAAAAAATAATATTACGCCGTCCGAGCTTGAAGAATGCCGCAGCTGCATGGAACGCTGCCGTGCTGAGGTTGCCCGGCGTCTGGTGGGCCAGACCGGTGTTATAGAAGGCATCCTTACGGCCTTTATGGCCGGAGGCCATGTACTGCTTGAGGGCGTGCCGGGCTTGGCAAAGACGCTTGCCGTAAAAACGTTTTCCGAAGTATCCGGACTTGATTTTAAGCGGATTCAGTTCACGCCGGATCTGCTGCCCGCCGATGTGTCGGGTACTTTAATTTATGAGCGCGGTTCCGGTACTTTTTCAGTGCGCAAAGGTCCGGTGTTCACCAATGTGCTGCTTGCGGATGAAATCAACCGTGCGCCCGCAAAAGTTCAGTCCGCTCTGCTTGAGGCCATGGCTGAGCATCAGGTTACAATCGGCGAGAACACCTATACACTGCCGGAGCCGTTTTTTGTACTTGCTACGCAGAATCCTATAGAGCAGGAAGGTACGTATGCGCTGCCTGAGGCGGAGCTTGACCGCTTCCTGCTGAAAATAAAGGTCCCGTATCCGCAGCCCGAAGAAGAGATCGCTATTGTAAAAACGGCCGGCAGCGCGTCCGCAGCTGTCGTACAGAAAGTCTTTACACCTGAGCTGCTGCTCAAATTCCGCGGACTCCTTGACCGTGTAGTCTGCGATGATGCGCTGGTGGAATATATTGTTTCGATCGTGCATATTACCCGTCCTGCCGCGGAGTCAAAGCCCGGCATGAAAAGCGGCGCCCGGTCTGTCTCTCCTGAGGACATTACCAGATACATTACGTTCGGTGCTTCTCCGCGTGCGGGAATCGCACTGCTGCAGTGCGCTCGTGCCGCGGCGCTGTTTGCCGGCAGGGGCTTTGTACTGCCGGAGGATATCCAGCGTGTAGCACCTGCGGTACTCCGCCATAGGCTTGTCCTTTCGTATGAGGCGGCGGCCGCCGGAATCACTGCCGATGATCTGATCGGAAAAATCCTGAGTCTGCTGCCGGTTCCGTAATATGGCAGTTCCTTTGCTCAGCAGCAGGGAATCACTGGTGCGCAGGGCATCGTTGCTGCGCATTACGGCGAATTCTCTGGCAGAAAGTATGCATAACGGCAGTTTCCGCTCTTTGTATCGCGGGCACGGCATTGAATTTGACGGTGTGCGTGAATACCTTGCGGGCGATGATATTCGTACTATAGATTGGAACGTCACTGCCCGTATGGACCGTCCCTTTGTAAAGCAGTTTGAGGAAGAGCGTGAGCTGAGCGTTTTTTTAGTCCTCGACTGCTCGCTGTCCATGTGTACCGGCAGGGGGCGGCGCAATGGTGCCCGTGACGGCGGCAGCCGCGGAACGCCGTCGGGCCTTGAACCGCCGTGCACCCGCATTGAAACCGCGGCAGAAACTGCCGCACTGCTGACGCTTGCGTCCGAGCAGAATGCGAGCCCTGTGGGCGCCGTATTTTTTGACGGCCAGATTCGGTTCTCCTGCGCGCCCAAGCGCGGCCGTGATCAGGCCATGCTGCTGCTTTCCAAATTTGATTCTCTGGAGCCTGACGGCGGAACGGAAGGTTCTGTGCTCGGAACCGCACTTGCCGGTGCGGGCAAGCTGCTGCGCCGGCGCTCGCTGGTGTTTGTACTGTCTGATTTCAGAAGCACGGGGTGGGAGCGTCCGTTCGCAATGCTGGCGGTAAAGCATGATGTAGTGGCAGTATGTATCATCGATGAGCAGGATGAGCAGCTCGGCAAGATGGGTACGCTTCCGTTCTATGACGTGGAGTCCGGACTGCTCAGATGTCTGCCAACTTCTTCTGCTGAATTCCAGAACGCATGGCGTACGGCCGGGCGGCAGCGGCTTGAGCTGTGGAAGAATACCTGTAAAAAGCGCGGCGGCTATCCGGTTGTTATTTCTACGGCGGATCGTCCCGATCAGGTGCTCAACCGGTTTTTCTCTTCACGGGAGCTGTCGGTATGAAACGTGGTCCGTATATGCTGTGCCGGTTCTGCATAATTCTGTGCCTGTCCGTGCTTTTGCCGTATGCCGCCGCAGCTGACGGCGCATCCGGCCAGCAGCCGGTACAGCTGCTTATGCCCAAGGAAATATTTGTGGGCGACCTTGCGGAAATACAGTATGCTTTTTCAGCTCCTGCGGGATTTTCTGATGCGGTGCAGTCGGGCCGTCCGCTTGAGCTGCGCTATGAAGGTACGATGCTTGCCCGTCAGGAAGATTCCTATACAGTGCGCTCCATGACACTTGAGCAGTCAGGAAACCGGTGGACGCTGCATCTGCAGTTTATTCCGTGGCGGACGGGAACTGTGGAGCTGCCGGCCTTTAATCTTGCTGATCTGCTGCCTTTGGATGCGCATGACGCCCGCACCGGCCTTGCACCGGTAATGATTTCATTGCAGCCGGTAACCGTTTCCTCTTTAAGTGAAAAGACCGGAATAAAGACCATGCGTCCTGCCATGCCGCCGGTACTGGTGCCGGGCACCATCTATGCGGTGTATGCCTGTGTGTTTTTTGCGGTAGTACTGCTCGCGGCGTTTGTGCAGCTGCTTTTCAGATACCGTGCCCTGCGCCTGCGGCTGCAGTCGTTCCTGCGGCAGCGGGCTTTGCGCCGCAATGCAAAGCGGACGCTGCGGGCATTGCAGCGCCTGCGGAAAAAGGCACAGGAAATGGATGTCTGTGCCTTTGCCGGATCGGTGCAGGAGATTATGCGCCGATATCTTACCTGCAGGTTTTCGTATGCATTTGATACAGTTGTGAGCAGCGGAGTGTCGCTGATGCTTGACCAGTTGGCCGGCGGAACGCTTTCCGGCCGGCAGCTGGAAACGGCAGATAAGCTTGAATCATTGTTCCGCCGGTTGGATTATGTACGCTTTTCGCATGAGCTTCAGGGAATTGATTCAGGTGAATGCTGCCGTCTGGCGGATGATGCATGCGCCTGTGTCTCTGGATTTGAGGAGGCTGTATGAGCGTAACATACTGCGGTAAAGTTCGTACGGCCCTGTCTGTACGGTGTCTGAAGGAGGGTGCCTATGTGTGATTTCGGCCATCCGTCCGCTTTTTTTCTGCTGGCATGTGTACCGCTGCTGTTCATTCTGCGTAAGCTGAAACTATTCAGCAGGATAGCGTTCCCGATTATTTTGTCCGACTGGCAGGGAAAGCCTTTTATATGGAAAAAAAATTCAGGCCGTTTTCTGTCCGCTTGTGCCGCCGTGCTGGCAACGGCGGGATTTTGTGCGCTGGTTACGGCGCTGGCTGATCCTGTGAAGCATCATTCTGAATATGTATATACGTCCCGTGGTGCGGATATCTATCTGGTGCTTGATACCAGCCCTTCTATGGGTATTAAGGATATTGCGGGTATGTCCCGGCTTGATGCGGCACGGCAGGCGGTGCACCTGCTGGTAGAGCAGAATGAAGGCACGTCATTCGGTCTGGTGGCCATGTCGAGCCAGGCCGCGGTAGTGCTCCCGGCTACGACCGACCATGAGCTGTTTCTTGACCGGCTGGACAAACTGATTATCGGCGAGCTGGGAACCGGATCCGCCATCGGTACGGGGCTCAGTACCGCCGTATATCATCTGGCCGCATCTCCTGCGCCGAAAAAGTGCATCATTCTGATTACAGACGGCGAAAATAATGCGGGCAGCATTCATCCTGAAACGGCGGCGGCTCTGGCTGCACGGAATGACATTTCCCTGTATCTGCTCGGAATCGGAACGCAGGGAGTGCTGCCGCTTGAGTATGTCGATCCCGAGTCCGGCAAGGTGTCATTCGGTTACCGCGAATTCAAATTCGATGTGCATGTACTGGAGCAGATTGCCGCCGCCGGTAACGGCCGGTATTTTG
The DNA here is from genome assembly GCA_902783245.1 of uncultured Spirochaetaceae bacterium. Taxonomy (GTDB): domain Bacteria; phylum Spirochaetota; class Spirochaetia; order Treponematales; family Treponemataceae; genus Treponema_D. The sequence continues at coordinate 8,729 of CACZQF010000179.1, forward strand.
GCGTTCAGCATACGGGAGACCTGCTGTCGGTGGTGAATCTGGTTGCAAAGCATGAAAAAGTCAATCAGACCTATCAGGTCAAAATTCACGATGAATATTATTATGACCGCCTGCTGATTGTGGCGGCGGCCTGCTTTATCCTTGCATGGTGTATACGCAGGGTGCATTTGAAGGAGATTGTGTGATGGGCGTGTCCGTGGAGCGGTTGTATGCACTCTGGGGACTGCTGGCGCTTGTCCCCATGATTGTGCTGGGTGAGGTTCGGTATCGGGTTATCGTAAAATCATGTGCCGCTTTTTCTTCGTTCCAGAAAGAAGGCTTTTATGCCATGCGCAGGTTTATGCTTTGTATCAGGCTCAGGTCATTCTGTTTTGCATTCGCATGGTGCATGCTTGTGTTCGCCTATGCGGGCATTTCATGGGGAACGGTTGCGGTTCCAGTACAGAAAAGCGGCAATACGGTTGCCATGGTGTTTGACATTTCTTACAGTATGACGGCTCCTGACGGTCCCGGCGGCGTAACGCGGCTGGAGGCTGCGTCGCGGTATGCCCGTATGCTGCTGCCGAGTCTGCGGGGTAATTTTATGTGCGCCGTCATTGCAAAAGGTGAGGGTGTAACGGCCGTTCCTGTTACGGATGACAGCATGGCGGTACGGCAGGTACTGGAGCATTTGTCGCCGGTGATGATGTCCGCGCCGGGCTCCAGCGTAGGCAAGGGAATAAAGGCGGCGCTGCGGGCTTTTCCGCGGCAGATGTCAAGATACGGAACGGTGTGGGTTTTTACGGACGGCGAAGAAAGTGACGGCGCGCTGCAAGGGGCGCTTGCCGATGCGCAGTCTTACGGCGTTCCGGTGGTTATCATCGGATTCGGCTCTGAGCGTGAATCCGAGATTTTGGCCGGCGACGGCAAGACCCGCGTAAAGACGGCACTTCGTGCAGACCGGATAAAGAAAACGATTGCGGCAGTAAAAAAGAGCCGCCGCTACGGTACGCTGCCGGGGAACGCGCAGGAACGGGACGGTCTGCTGCAGTATGTGAATGCCGCGGATACCGGTTCTGCGCTTGCGGTGCTCAAGTCTCTGCGGAATGCCGACAGCGGCATGGTACAGTCTTCGTTTGAAAATGAACGGATCCGGCGGCACGGTTTGTTTACCGGACTTGCGGTTGCGGCTTTGTGCCTCGGCGTTGTGCTGAGCGAATTTGACCTGCGGAACGTACGCCGGAAGCTCCGCGCGGGCATGGCGGGTACTGGTGCGCTTATCGTGCTGCTGTGCACTTCCTGTTCCGTACGTGCGGGAGATTCCCGCAGGGTGCTCGAAAGTGCATGGGCTTGGCGCCAGGGAAACTATCACCGGGCTACCGCAGGTTTTCTGCGGACGGAGGAGCATGCCGCAGGACGGAATGACCGGGATATGATGCAGTATGCGCAGTACGGTCTTGCGGTGACCTATCTTATGCAGGGCGAAGAAGATGCGGCGTTCCAGCGGCTGCAGAATATAGCTCCTGACGCGCCTGAGCGCGTTCTGTTTGCGGCTTTATACAACAGCGGTATTATTGCCTATCACCGGGGAAACTACGGGGATGCGGCATCTTTTTTCCGGCAGGCGTTGTCGCTGGACAATACCAGCAGTGACGCAAAGCTTAATCTTGAGCTGTCGCTTGAGCAGCGTGCGCTGAGTCAGGCCGCCGCTCAAAAATCAAATGCGCCGCAGCCTTTGCAGGGGAATAATGAAAAGGCGTCCCCTGAATCATCTGCAATCTTTGCCAGAATCCGGGAGGATGAACAAAAACGATGGAAAAATCAGCAGCAGGCTCTGCCGCCTTCATCAGAAGCCGATTATTAGTATTGTACGCGCTGTGTGCCGTATGCCTGCTTTTTGCCGCGGGCACAGGTTTTGCCAGCACCGGCCGCGGTCCGGCTCCGATGGCGGGCGTGCTGTTCAGACCGCTGTCGACTCCGTGTTTTGTTGGCGCTGAGAGCGGTTTTTCGGC
>CACZQF010000180.1 GCA_902783245.1 uncultured Spirochaetaceae bacterium
ATGGGCTCATGGTTCATTTCTACGCTCGGCAGCCAGATTGCTCAGGGCAAGACCGAAGTAAAGAACTGGGGTATTGTAAAAGAGCCCCATGCCAAGGGCGTAAAACCTGGTACTACGGTTGGCACGCTGACCGGTGTCGGTGTAAGCATGGCATCAAAGCATTGGAAAGAAGCCGGTGAATTCGTGGCCTTCCTGTGCGGCGCTCAGGGTGCAGAAGTTCTTGCCAAAACTGGTAACTACCCGGCTCTTATGAATGATCAGATTGTAAAAATCCTTACCAAGATGCCCGGCTTCCCGCAGGATAAGAACAGCATTGATGCACTCCAGACTGCAAAAATCTGTCTTGAGATTGCATACAGCGACAAAGCACCGCAGGTTGAGGCAGCTCTTAACCGCGTGCATGACAATATCATGACGTTGAACTGCACGCTTGATGAAGGAATCAAGCAGGCAAACGAAGATGTAAAAGCTGTGCTTTCAAGATAGCATAGACTGATAAAAATCCTGCGGAACCGGTCCGGTGCCCGCAGGATTACTTTTAAGGGAGCCCCTGAGCCGTACCGGTTTCCGGGGGCCCGTATGTGTTTTTACAGAGGAGAATGGCATGACATCCCGTAGGATAAAGGAAAATCTTGTTGCCTATAGTTTTATTCTGCCTAATTTTCTTGGATTTATGATATTTACGCTGGGACCGATTATCTTTGCGGTGTATCTTGCCTTTACAACATGGAACGGCTCCGGTCCCATTACATTTGTAGGATTTAAAAATTTCAAGAATCTGTTTACCGATAAGCTGTTCCTGACGGCTTTAAAAAATACGCTTGTATATTGTGCGGCTGTTGTACCGCTTACCGTGGTGGCCTCATTGTTTTTGGCTACTATGCTGAATCAGAAAATATTTGCCCGGAATTTCTTCCGTACAGTGAACTTCTTTCCGTATGTCGCTTCGCTTGTAGCTGTTGCGGTTGTATGGAACATGATATTTAACCCGGCGAAAGGCCCTGTGAACCAGCTTTTGATGCTGTTCGGAGTACCTGAGACTGCGCTGCCCCGGTGGGCGGCAGATAAAAACTGGGCTATGTTTACGGTCGTGCTGTTCAGTGTCTGGAAAAATACCGGCTACTATATGATTATATATCTTGCCGGATTGCAGGGCATAAGCGCTCAGCTGTATGAGGCGGCCACTTTGGACGGTTCGAACAAGTGGCAGCAGTTTAAATATGTAACGCTGCCGCAGCTCAGACCGACCACATTCTTTGTTATTGTTATGCTTACGATCCAGAGCTTTAAAGTCTATGACCAGATTTATATGATCACGCAGGGCGGCCCCGGGTCATCTACGCTTGTACTTGTCTATCATATTTATAATACAGCTTTTATTGACTGGGAGCTCGGATATGCGAGCGCTGTGGCAATGATTCTGTTCCTGCTGGTGCTTGTGGTTACGCTGATACAATTCCACGGGGAGAAAAAGTATGCAAATGACTAAATCTGTACAAAAGAATATCTGGAAAGGCTTTGTCTACTTTGTGCTGATAGCGGCGGCGTTGTTTACGCTTATCCCCTTTGTGTGGATGCTTTCGTCATCGCTCAAGCTTGATAAGGATGTATTTAAATTCCCTATAGAATGGATTCCGCGTCATCCGCGGTGGCAGAACTACAAGGAAATATGGCAGACCATTCCTCTGGGACGTTTTATTTTTAATACGGCCAAGCTGACTGTAATCGTTACGTTCCTTCAGATGCTGACCTCAAGCTTTGCGGCCTATGCATTCGCCAAGCTTAATTTTAAGTTCAAGAACACACTGTTTTTGTGCTATATCGCTACGATCGCCATGCCGTGGCAGGTGTACATGGTTCCGCAGTTCATTATGATGCGCGGTTTCCATCTGAACAACACTCATCTGGCAATTATCTGTCTGCAGGCGTTCACAGCATTCGGTGTGTTCCTGATGCGTCAGTTCTATCAGTCTATTCCCGATGAACTGTGCGAGGCTGCACGCATTGACGGTATGAATGAGTACCAGATCTATGCGCAGATCATGCTGCCGCTTTCAAAACCTGCATTGTCAACGCTCATGATTTTTGCTTTCGTAGGTACTTGGAACGATTTTCTGGGCCCGATGATTTATCTGACAAAGACAGAGCTTAAGACGATACAGATAGGCCTCCGCATGTTCATCACACAGTATTCGAGCGAATACGGTCTGATTATGGCGGCCAGCGTAGTCGTGCTGATACCGGTACTGATCGTGTTCCTGTCGCTGCAAAGATTCTTTGTGGAAGGCATTGCCTCCACCGGTATAAAGGGCTGACGCCGCGCGTCTGCTGCGAGGTTGTACGTATGATAACTGTTTTTCCCGGCAAACCGCTGATTACTGATGCGGAGGTGAGCGCGGCGCTTGCATGTGCCTGCGCGCAGGTGGAACGCAACATTCCGGATTTTACTGATGTGTGCCAGAATCATTCCAGCGTACACAACAGATATCCTGCCTGCAGCAATACACAGTGGACCTGCGGCTTCTGGCCGGGCGAGCTGTGGCTTGCCTATGAGCATACACGGAACAATTCATTCCGTACTTGTGCTGAAACTCAGGTACAGAGTTTTTTGTACCGGATAGAGCACAAGATAGAAGTTGACCACCACGACATGGGATTTTTATATTCTCCGTCCTGTGTTGCTGCATACAAGCTTACCGGCAATACGGATGCCAGAAAAGCCGCGCTGCTGGCCGCACGTCAGCTGGCATCCCGCTATCAGCCTGCGGGCAGATTTATTCAGGCATGGGGCACCATGGGTGCAAAGGAAAATTACCGCTATATCATAGACTGCCTGCTCAATGTGCCCCTGCTGTACTGGGCGGAAAAAGAGTCCGGAGACGGCAGTCTGAAAGAGATTGCAGATAACCATATTAAGACATGCATGGCCAATTCATTCAGAGAAGACTTTTCCACGTACCATACGTTCTTTATGGATCCTGATACTGGAAAACCCGATCACGGCGCAACCTGCCAGGGCTACCGAGATGATTCTTCGTGGGCGCGGGGACAGGCATGGGCAGTGTACGGTACGGCGCTGGCGTATAGATATGTTCCGGATCCTGCGTTCAAAACGGTGTTTGAGCAGGCTGCCGCCTATTTTCTGAGCAGGCTGCCGGATGATCTTGTTCCGTACTGGGATCTTATTTTTACGACCGGCAGTGAGGAGCCCAGGGATTCTTCTTCTGCGTCCATTGTGGCCTGCGGTCTGCTGGAGATGGCGGCGCATGCTGATGACGGCAGAAAGCAGGTGTACCGGGATATTGCGCGGCAGATTTTAAAATCGCTGTATGATACGTATGCCGTAAAGGATTTTTCTGTTTCAAACGGTCTTGTTCTGCATGGTACCTACAGTAAAAAATCCCCGTATAATACTTGTACTCCTGAAGGTGTTGATGAATGTGTCAGCTGGGGTGACTATTTTTATATGGAAGCTTTGACACGCCTGAGTACAGACTGGAATCCGTATTGGTAGCAGAATTATGGTACATAAAGCATCGTTGAACGGCGGCGCGCGCCTGTTTTTTGATGAGCCTGAAATGGCGCAGATGGCCGCATGGAGCCGTGAGCATTTTGCCGCTGAGACGGCGGAAATCCTGCGCAAGGCTGATGAAGCTGCGCGCGGACGTTTTTTGTTTGACTGCCGCTGGGATCTTGAAAGCTGCTTTGAGCCGGTTGATTTTTCCGGTCGTATACAGTGGCTGCATCAGCCTGCTGATGATCCTGAGTGGACGTATTCGCTGAACCGTATGCGCTGGTGGATATGCTTCGGACAGGCTTATGCTGTTACCAAAGATGAGCGGTACGCTGAAGCATTCGCCGCGCAGCTGGAAGACTGGATACGGACGGTGCGCCGGAATGATCCGGCGTGCGCTCCGGCATGGCGGTCCATAGAGGCCGGGTTCCGTCTGGAATACTGGATAAAAGCATGGCAGTACTTTAGGATGAGCCCGTCTGTTACGCCGCAGATACGCGGACTGTTTGCTGAAAGTATCAGGGAACATGCCGACTTTATCGTAGACTCATATACTGATTTTAATGTTATAAGCAACTGGGGCGTACTCGCCGCTCATGGGCTGTTTATGGCGGGCATACTGCTGCATAACGGCAGAAGGTTTATACGGATCGCGCTTTCGCGGCTGACCGCACAGCTGCAGGCTCAGATATACCGTGACGGCATGCAGTGGGAACAGAGCCCCATGTATCATAATGAAGTGCTCCATGATTATCTGGATGTTCTGATTCTTGCGGAGCGTAATCATGTACGTGTTCCCGCCGTTATACGGCGCAGAACCCATGATATGTGTGTTGCTGCCTGCCGTTATCAGAAACCTGATCACCATGAGCCGATGATGGGCGACAGTGATGATCTTGATATCTGCTATAATCTTGTGCGCGGCGCATGGTTTTTCAAAGATTCCGTGATAAAGCGCTGTTCGCGTGCTGAATTTGATTTTGATACACTGTGGGATACCGGCTGGCAGGCAGCCTGCGGCTATACAAAGCTTGTCGGCAGGCTTGCTGAAGTTCCCGCATGCTCGGCATTTTTACAGGAAAGCGGCAATATTATTATGCGCAGCTCATGGGAGCCTGCGGCAACCTACATACGGTTCCACTGCGGTACGCTTGGTGCGGGGCATGGCCATTCTGATCAGCTGCATATTGACGTCAGCTCCCGCGGAGAAGATATTTTGTGCGACTCCGGCCGTTTTACCTATGTTTCAAAACCGGAGCGGTACGAATTCAAGAATGTGTTCGCACATAACACGGTATCGGTGGACGGCGCAGATTACTGCCGTTGGACAGGCAGCTGGAGCGCCGAATCTTTCTGCAGACCGATGAACCAGAAGTTTGTTCCGGCTGCGGGAAAAAAGATACCGGCAGAATATGCCGAAGGCGGGCACACCGGATATCTGACCGCAGAACGTGGCGGTGTGCTTGTGAACCGCAGGCTTGTATATCTGAAACCTGATATTCTTTTTATCTGCGATGAATTTTTTGATGCCGTGCCTGACCCGGCATCTTCTCATATCTATGAGCAGCGCTGGCATTTCAGCGATACGGGAAGTCTGCGGATGCAGAACGGTCGTTTTCTGTTTACAGGACAGCGGGCAGATGCCGCACTTGTTTTTGCGGACTGCGAAGCCGGACGGCAGGACTTTTCAGCATCCATGGCACCCTGCCGGATTTCCCGCCATTATGGAAAAGCGCTGTCTGCCAGCTGCGTAACGGCACAGGTACATGCAAAAGGTCAGCGAAGCATGGCAGCCTGTCTGTTTATCAGTGACGCCGGCAGTACGGATACTGCTTGTTCCCTTACTAAAATACCGGTACATTCCTGTGTGCCCGGCGCCCGTTCTGACGTGCGGTTTCCTGATGAGATGATTGAAGCATGGAATATCAGACGCGGTTCTGAGCAGTTTTATACGGTAGTACTTGCGCATACCGAATTCGCCGCTCCTACCGATATGTTCAATGCGGACGGCTGCACCGGTTTTGCACTCTCGATGGTGTTTGACCGGATTCACGGCACGTCCGAGATACTGCTGAGGTAGCTATGGGACGTATTGTATCAATGCTGCGGTCAAAACAAGATTCGTTCGGTACATTCATTCCCTGTCCGCCTGCATATGACCGGGCGGCATGGAGTGCGGTTGATCCTGTGCTTGCCGAAGAACTGCGGACTCAGGCAGATAACGTGCTTGCGCATCCTGATACAAGCTTTCCGCATATTACAGCCTCTTTGTATATGGATTTCTGCCGCACGGGAAACCGCATACGTTTCGAGAATGCATATTTTACCCGGCGTATCTCTTTGAATGTGTGCGTGCTCGCCGAATGTATCGTTCATGACGGGCGGTATCTGGATGCAGTGATTGACGGCATCATGGCGCTGTGCGGAGAATCCGGTTGGGTTCTGCCTGCGCATAATTCACCTGTACGTGATGCGCCTCAGCTGCCGCTGCCTGATACGGCGCGCCCGGTGCTTGATCTGTTTGCCTGTGAAACCGGCTGCCAGCTTGCCATGATCTGCTGGCTGCTTGAAAAAGAATTGGATGAAGTGAGTCCTGCTGTGTGTGCCCGTATACGGCAGGAACTACAGACCAGGATTTTTCAGCCGTATCTTACCTCCAGATTCTGGTGGATGGGGTATGACCGGCAGCCGACAAATAACTGGACGGTGTGGTGCACGCAGAATGTACTGCTGGCGTCTTTTATTCCCGGCATACTGGGCGACGGAACTGATCATCGGATACAAGAGATACGCCGCCGGATTGCGGCCCGTGCCGCGTTCAGCATTGACCGGTTCCTGTCGGAATACGGACAGGACGGCTGCTGTGATGAGGGGGCGCAATATTACCGTCATGCCGGGCTGTGCCTGTATAATGCGCTTGAAATACTGCGTGAAGCAGGCGGTGCCAGCTGTGCGGATGTATTCAGCAGCCGCCAGATAAAAAACATTGCAGAATATATTGTGAATGTACATGCGGCTGGGACATATTATCTTAATTTTGCCGACTGTGCGGCTGTGGCCGGAAGGGCAGGTGTGAGGGAATATTTGTTCGGCAGGCGATGCGGCAGTGAACCGCTTATGGCATTTGCCGCTGATGACTGGCGTGCAAGGCTTGCATCCGGCCGTGTTCATAACTATACCAGTTCTGATGATGCGCTGAATCTGTGGTATTTTGTACAGGAACTGTTTACTTCCGCGGAGGTGATTGCATACCGCAAGACACGGACAGAATTGCAGCTTGACTGTGCGTATCCCAGCACCGGACTGTATATAACGCGGGATTCTGTCCGGTGCCTCGGTATAAAAGCGGGCAATAACGGTGACAGCCATAATCACAATGATACGGGCAGTTTTATCCTGTATAAAAACGGCCTGCCGTTTGCCATTGATGCGGGGGTAGAAACATATTCCCGGAAAACGTTTTCTGCGCACCGGTATGAAATCTGGACCATGCAGTCCGTGTATCATAATATCACGGCGTTTGACGACACCATGCAGCAGGATGGCAGCGCATACCGTGCCTCCTGTGTCCGTTATGTTCCGGGACCGGAGCGTACATCGGTATCCATGCGCCTTGAAAAAGCGTGGCCTGCGGAAAGCGGCATCGATCTGTACCGGCGGACAGTGACGCTTGAAAAGGAGCGCTGTGTAGTGGTAAAAGATCAGGTAAAAGGCTCGTTCTGCATGTCGTATTTTACGCTGATGACGGCTTATAAGCCGGTGATTGCTGAAGCTGCTCAGCGAGGCGGCCTGTGCTTTACGATAGGCGGCGTGGGGAAAGTCTGTTTTATGTCATCGGGGACCATGCAGTGGCAGATACTCGACATTCCTGTTACAGATGAACGGCTTCGGCAGAGCTGGCCGGATATGCTGTACCGTCTCCGCGTTTCATACACGGATCATATTACCGCTGAGTTTATATAGCGCGGCAGCAGCTGCTACTGTACGCTGTCGCGATATTCAGACGGTGTGCATCCTGCGACTTTTTTGAACACTGTGCTGAAATAAAACGCGCTGTCAAATCCTAGCATTTCAGCAAGCTCATAGATACGGATATCGTTGTTGTCTTTGATAATCCGCTTGGCTGCCGCCACTTTTTCCTGTGTAACGTATTCTACAAATCCCGTACCGCCTGTTTTTGCGAACAGCTGGCTCAGGTATGTGGCAGAAAGACCGAATTCTTCGGCCACATCATTCAGAGAAAGCTTTTTGGTAATATTGTTGCGGATATAGGTTTCAATCGCTTCGATGATGTGCTCTTTATGCTGTGTTTTTTTGTCGTTTCCTGCATATATGATCGGATCACTGTCGGACTGCGGCAGACTTTCTGCGCTTCTGTATGAAAGCGGTATGTCCATGAGTGAAGAAACCGGAATACCAACCGTACACGTCAGATCCACGCTGAAATAGGAAAACGTGACTTCCCTGAGCTTGGAGAGTAAGGTACTGCACAAGGTTTTGAGCTCATCCTGCATGCCGTGCGCAAACAGCGTTATGGCAAAATGCTGCATGTCTATGCCGGTGACCGCGCATGGGCAGTATTTAACTACTGTTTCTTTGGCGGTTTGGAGCGTACTGGCGTACAGCCGGGATGCCGCCTCTTTTGAAGAATTGCGCCTTGTGCCGCGGTTTGCGTCGATTATCGTTCTGCATATGATGACGGCATAATAGTCCGCGTCATCGGTGATTCCCAGCTCCCCGGCCTTTTCACGACATTGCGAAGGGCTCTTAAAAAAGCCGTTGAACAGCTGCAGAAAAAAGCGGTCTTGAAAAAAATCCTCTGCACGCGCGGTACTCGATGCACCGGCGCCTGCTTCAGAATTACCTGCGGACGGCAGCCCCTCCGGCTTCAGCTCATGTACTGCGGCAATAGCCTTTGTCATGGTGGCGCGCAGCTGTTCCGGCGTAAGAAAGATTTTTACCAGATAGTCCAGCGCCTGCACGGCTACCGCTTCACGGGCAAATGAAAACTCTTCGTAACTTGTAAGGAAAATGAACAGCGGCAGGCGGCCGTATTTTTCCCTGCATTCTTTGGCAACCTCAAGCCCGTTTTTAACAGGCATGTTTATATCGATGAGCACAATATCCGGTCTGAGCGTGTTTATTTTTGCCAGCGCTTCGGTACCGTTGTGCGCCGTGCCCACTATTTCAATTCCGAGCGCTGCCCAGTCAAGCATGGACTGGATACCGACGAGCACAAGCATTTCATCATCTACAATAAGCAGTCTGATCATAGCGGCTGCGTTCCTTTCGGCGGCAGCAGAACGGTGACGCATGTCCAGCTGCCTTCTTTGCTGGTTACTGCCAGCCCGTACTGCTGGCCGAATGTATATTTAATCCGTTTGTCTACATTTGAAAGACCCACATGCTTGAACAGGCTTCCGGAGCTCTGCGGCATGTCGGTGAGCGCCGCTTCTATGGACTTGCTGCTCATACCGATACCGTTGTCATGAATGGCTATCTGTACGTCCTGCGCTCTGTCCGGCAACGTGCAGGCACTGACTGTTACCGTAATGGCTCCCGCAGTCCCTTTCGGCTCAATGCCGTGGAAAATTGCATTTTCTATGAGCGGCTGCAGCGTGAACCGTGGTATCATGGCATCCAGTAGCGCCCGGTCTTCTATATGCGTGTCCATGGTGATAGAACCGCCGTACCGGTATTTCTGGATCACAAAATAGTCGTCAAGCAGGCTCAGCTCATCTTTGAGCGACAGCAGCTCCTCCGTATTGTTTGAAATGTTTTTCAGCAGGCTTGCAAGCGATGTCACCATTTCCGCTATGCCGGGAGCATTCTGTATGGTGGCCATCCACCGGATGGAATTGAGCGTATTGTACAGAAAGTGCGGGTTGATCTGGTTCTGCAGCATTTTATATTCAAGATCCCGTTTCTGCTTTTCGCTGACCAGCTGCAGCTTCATCAGGCTGTCCACACTCAGCGCAAGAGAGTTTATGCCTTTGCCGATGCTGCCGAGCTCATCGTCCCACTCAATCGTCGGATCGGCGGTAAAGTCTCCGCAGGATATAGTCTGCAGCTTTTTCTGCAGCCTGAGTACGGGAACGCTGATCAGAATGGTGAGCAGACGGCGGAGGAGCAGTGCGAACAGCGTAAGGAATACTATGACTACCGCTATCAGCACGATAAAAAAGATAAGATGCTGGGTATCCTGCGTGCGTGACAGAATCTGGGTATACCAGGCGTCGAACGCAGTGAACGGGTAGCTTACGTAGATATGCCGGCCTGTTTTGTCTATGATGGTACCTGCATCGGTTCTGGTATTATGCACAGATGAGATGATCTGGCCGGAATGGCTCATGGCCGGCGCTTCCTGCTCAATCGTATTATTGCCGAGCCGGTACGTTTTGCCCTGCAGTGTGATAAAAAAGCTGGTGTCCGGTTCCCGGTAGTAGCTTTTCAGCTGGTCAGTGAACAGCTGCGCAGACAGGCCTATATATATCCACCCAAGTTGTTTTTTTGTATACACATGATATAACGGCTGGGCTATGGGAATGATAAAGTGGATTTCATGGCGCGTGAGCGGGTCCTGCATGATGTCTGCGAATGCGGTGGCTTTCTGAAGCCGGAGCGGCTCCAGCAGCTGCAATGACATTTTAGAGATCGGCTCGCTCTGCTGCAGGCGGTTACCGGTCTGCAGCATCTTGCCGTGCAGATCGGTAAGTATGATGCGGCCTATATAATAGGAGGCGGAGCAGGTGAGCACTTCTTCATTGAGCCGCTCGTATGCCTGCAGCGCAAGCTTGGCATCATGCTCCGGTCCGGAAAAATATTCCGAGATCTGCAGGTTTGCGTTGCACCAGCGGATAAGCTGCAGCACTGATTCCATCTGCTGTTCCGTGATACCCTGTATCAGCTGCAGGTTGAATTCTGCCGCCTGCACTGCATTACGCCTTGCGTATGCACGGTACCATGAAAAACTGAATACGCTGATGACAGCGGCAAGAAAAAGAGAAAAACCGATTGAAATGACGGTAAACCTGAACCGCAGGGTTTTATTATGGAACAGCATTGTCTGTTCTGATAGTATACGTAAAACCAAACCTTGTAAACATGGACAAAAAGACACTTATGACAATGAGCGGTCTTACAGACACAAATGGCGTTCCAACAGTTTGCAGTATTATGCTGTTTGGAAAGCTTGATTTTTAGAGGATTATCCCGTCATTCACTTACACTTATCACTCCAAGCCCATTAGAAATCAAAGAAGTCACCATCTCTATAAAACGTTCGCCTTACCGTCCTGAACCCATTGCGTGAGCATCTGCGATACGAACTGTTAATATACGAAATGACGATATTAGTTTATTCCGGAACTTTAATATTTTGTACATCCACCATTTCAATTATGTTTGTTTTAGATTTCTGCGGCAAGAATCCAAGATAGTATAACGGATATGTATTAAAACCTTCTCCTCCTCCTATATTGGCATCTGCAATTTTTATTGCCGGATGTATTCCATATTTTTTCTGATTTGCAAGAACAAACTTCATACTAGTGGCTCGATTATTGGTTGATTTACATTCAACAATAACAGCTTCCCCGTTATCTTCATAAAGAAAATCTAACTCCGGAGAACCGCTTGGTGCATGGTAATAATAAAGTAGACGCCCTTCTTTTGCAAAAGCTGCTGCTACCATATTTTCTGCAATTGCTCCTTTGTAAGCTCCTAAATCTCCATTCAGAAGTTTTGCCGGAACTTCATCGCCAAGTTGAGAAACAAGTAAACCTGTATCTATAAAAAACACTTTGAATTCCGTTGCAATTTTTTCTGCTCCCAATGGATATGCAATCTGAAGGGTATTGTATGCTCGGACAACTAACCCCACATCTTCCAGATATTGCAGTCCGTCAGCTTTTTCTGGCGAATGTCCTTTCACATTTACCAGACTATACTGGAACTTTTTATATTCTTTTGAAAGCTGAGCAGGCAGCGAATTAAGACACGCTTCCGCACGAAGCTTCAAAACTTCATTAATCTTATCTTTGCCATCGGAATCTTTATATCTGCCAAAATCATCTTTTATAGAATTTAGAATCTGATTTTGTTTATCTCTCACTTGATTAATATCATGAGTAGCAAAGAAAGTATTAACAACCTCCGGCATTCCTCCAACAATCAGATATTGAAGATAAAGTTGACGCATGCTTCCATGTACCGTTAAGTCTACCATTGATTTTTCATCTATTGATTTTTGTACATACTCATAAACCTTAGGATCAAGTCCTGTATTCATAACAAACTCTCGGAATGTTAGTGGATACATTGTAATTTGTTCCTCGTAACCAACAGAAACTCCACGTACATAAGGATTTCTAAAGCCTTTTACACCAAGAAAGCTCCCTGTACAAATAACATCGAAACGTCCATCTATAGCCCAGTATTTAAGCGAACTTCTGGCATTTGCGCAGTCTTGAATTTCATCCAGAATAATAAGTGTTTTTCCAGGAATAAAGCGTGCATTTTTTTCAATAGATGAAATCTTGAGAATCATTTCATCAACATTAAAATCACCAGCGAAAGCCTCATGCAATGCGATATTAGAACGTAAATCAAGATAGATTGTATTCTCATACAATTCTTTTCCAAATTGCTTTACGATATAAGTCTTACCAATCTGGCGTAATCCCCGTATCACAAGAGGATGATGAGGTCGATTTTTCCATGAAACAAGTTCGTCTAATATTTCCCTTCTTAACATAAATGTACCTTTAATTTCTATTATACAATAAGACTGTCAGAATTCAAAGGTATTTAGGGGTAATTATTGTCAATTTTCAAATGTAAAACTGCTGTATTTTTGTCATTTTTAAGAGAATAAAATGCAATAGTTCTGGGGTTTATCACCTTCCGAAAACGGACGCCACTGAAAAAGTCTTAATTGCTATTTGGACATCTTCGATGCTTGGCATCTCAGATGCTTGGCATCTCAGATGCTTGAAGCTTTTCGAGGCTCTCTTTAACCACGCCTTACACAGAGGCACTGCAGCCCCATACGGTCGTTTCAATGCGCTGGCGGTTTTTCTGATATACAATTCCCAGTGCAATACTTAGTATTCCTATTACAGTCAGCGCAAACGGGAACAGCATTGAGTCTTTAAAAAGTTCGAAAGAAAGTCGTGAAAGGAATTCTACAAGCCCTATAACTCCAAACACCATAAAAACACTTTCTTCCAGAAAAAGTGAAATAAAACACATTGCAACATGAATCAAAAGCAGGACGAAAAAGTCCACGGTATTTTCGTTATAGAAAAATGAAAAGCCAAATGTAAGCGTAAAAAGGCCGAACAGGTAAAGCCAGAATCCCGCTTCTTTTTCAGGTGAAGAATATAGCCTGCCGCAATCATTATAGTCCCAAAGATTTTTGTTAATGCGGGTCGGGAACGGATTGCCGTTCGTTCAGTTCTTCTATCATGCGGATGACAGGCAGACGCACGTGGTCAGGCAGGGCGGCTTCCTCAACTGAAAAGGCAATATTTAAAATCACTGACGGCGGGGCACTGCAGGCAGTAAAGTACCTTAATGAAAATAAGAATGAGATAACTTTACTCTATCCCCCTGTACGTATTTCAGCCATAAACGACAGCTATATATATGTTGGATTCGGGTATGGAATGGCTACTATAGTGGAAAGTTATCTGGTCAGAAAAACAGACGGTGCAGTCTTTCAGATAACAAAAGGGTGGGATCCATATGATGATAGTCAAATGGTCAGGGAAATGTTATTTATGATGGCAATTTAGTATCTTCTGTATCAACTTCTGTAAGTAGAATCCGTAAATCAAATGGTGGTCTGGAATCTGTCTCTAGTACTATGTACTGCCGCTTTATTGGACTTGATAAATGCCTGTATGGTTTCTTTGTTGAAAATGGTACATGGAGCTTAAAAAAATTACGTTCGACAATTCATATAATATGCAAACGAATACAGTTATAGCTAATTGTGGGACAAATGTGTGCGGACTGTGGCAGGAGAATCTTAAACTAGATCTTAATGATAGAATCATACTCATCGATCGACAAATAAATAAAATCTTTGAGGTCTCAAACAACCACCATTCTCACCGGGAAGTAACCCTATCAGGTTTGTCTTTTAGCTCTGGGGTACTAGTGCAAGCAATCAAAAGGTTCTGGTAAAAATTAACTCAGCTACAGACGCAGTTACTACCCTGCTTGGTAGCGGATATGAGGTATACTCATTCACGGTATCCGAATCTGCCGGTGTCGTATTCAATGCTTTGCGCATGTCCGACGGTAAAAAATCATCGGCAAAGTCAGTACCTCAGGCGGTGATGTTACCATCCTTGATGAGCAGAGCAATGAACAGGTAACCTGTCTGGAACGAATCCGCTGATCTGCAGCCGCATTAGAAGTGTTCTGACATGTTTACAGCACGGCGGAGATTGCGTCCAGCGCCTGCTTGATTATGGAGCGCGGACACGCTATGTTCAGGCGCTGGAACTGCTCTCCGGTTTTACCGAACATGCTGCCCGCGTCAAGCCAGACTTTTGCCTTGTGGGCAATGCGGTCATTCAGCTCGCGGTCGGAAAGACCGTATCCTGAAAAATCAATCCAGACAAGGTAGGTGCCCTGCGGTTCCACCAGTCTGGCGGCCGGCAGCTTCTGCGCAAGGTATGTGCGCAGGAATGTAAGATTTCCCGCCAGATAAGCCTTGAGCTGTGTCAGCCATTCCTCACCGTACAGGTAGGCGGCTTTTGCCGCTGTCAGAGAGAATATGTTCATTTCATCATAGCCGGTGGAAGCTATCGCTGCCTTAAACTTTGCGCGGAGCTCTTTGCTGCTGATGAAGATGTTTGAATTCTGGATGCCCGCAATGTTAAATGTTTTGCTCGGGGCAGTACAGATGATTGCAGAATCCTGCATGTCGGGACATGCGCGGGTAAACACGGTATGGTGCCATCCTTCATACACAAAATCCTGATGGATTTCATCCGACAGCACAAGCACATGATATTTTTTACACAGCGCTCCGATACGCCGCAGCTCATCCTCCGTCCATACCCGTCCTACCGGATTATGGGGTGAGCACAGGATATAGAGCTTTACGTTACCGGCGGCAAGCGTGCGTTCTATGTCTTCATAGTCAAGGGAATATGCGCCGTTTTTATAGATGAGCGGACTGTCTGCAACAACTCTGCCGTTGTTTCTGATGCTGGCGGCAAAAGGATAGTATACCGGACTGTTGATCATTACGCCGTCGCCTTTCTGCGTAAAAGCCCTGATGGCCTGCGAAATGGCGAATACTACGCCGGGTGTCTTTACAAGCCAGTCTTTCTGTACTTCCCATCCGTGGTGCTTCCGCATCCATGCGATGACCGCTTCATAATATGAGTCATCCGGGGAAGAGTAGCCGAAAATACCGTGTGAGGCGCAGCCGCTCAGTGCGCTGATTATTTCGTCCGCGCACTGAAAGTCCATGTCTGCAACCCACAGCGGCAGTACGTCGCTCGCGTAGCCGCGCGCAGCCGCCGCGTCATATTTAATACAACTGGTTCCATGTCGGTCTATAATCCGATCAAAATCATACTGTTTCATGCTGTTGAACTCCTATGCCAATGCCTGCGCCAGATCTTCCTGCAGATCCTGCGCAGATTCAAGCCCGCAGGAAAGACGCAGCAGGGTATCGGTAATGCCGCGCCTGATACGCTCTTCCTCCGGTATGCTGTTATGGGTCTGGGTGGTCGGGTACGTAATGAGCGTTTCTCCGCCGCCGAGACTTTCCGCGAATTTTATAAGCTTGAGCTGCTTGAGTACATGACGCACTGTTTCGGGACTGTCAACCGTAAAGGAGATCATGCCGCCGATGCCTTCTGACTCTGGATAGCCCGGGTACAGTATTTTCTGTACGCGCGGCTGCTTTTCCAGCCAGCGCACAATCTGATGTGCGTTCTGCTGTATTTTTTCCATGCGCAGCGGCAGCGTCTGCAGCCCGCGCAGAACTAGAAAGCTGTCAAACGGTGAAAGAACGGCGCCGGTGCTCATGGTTATATACTGAAGCTGCTCGAACAATGCTGCGTCGGCGGTTACTAAAAATCCTGCCAGCGTGTCATTGTGGCCGTTCAGATACTTGGTACCGCTGTGCAGTACGATATCTGCCCCCAGCTGCAGCGGCTTTTGGAAATAGGGGGTCAGGAACGTGTTGTCTACAATCAGGAGCAGATTATGCGCATGCGCAAAATCTGCGGTTTTCTGTATGTCGCTTATATACATGAGCGGGTTTGTGGGAGTTTCAAGGTATAATGCTTTTGTGGCGGGCGTGATGAGCTGCTCAAGGCTTTGCAGCGGCGTGCCCGCGGCGTAGTAGCTGACGGCTATACCGTAATGCTCCGCGGCATAGCCGAACATGCGGATGCTTCCGCCATACAAGTCGTCTATAGCAAGAATATGATCACCGGTTTTAAAAAGACCGAGCATGGCAGTGAATGCTGCCATGCCGGAAGTGTAGGCGAGTGCGCCGCCAGAGTCTCCTGCGCCCTCAAGACAGGCAATGCGCTTTTCAAGTACAAGGCGTGTCGGGTTACCCGCACGGGAATAATCGAATCCGGTGGATTTACCAAGCTCCGGGTGGGCGAATGTAGCGCTCTGATAAATTGGTACAGAAACAGCGCCCGTCGGTTCTGAGAACGGGGTGCCGGTACTGCCGTGTATGCATGCAGTTTCAAATGTCATAGAAAGTCCTCCCGATACGCTGGTACCGGCCGCATCTGCTGCAAGCTGTGCTGACCGGTTGGTTTTATATAATGCCCTAAAAATACAGGCAGGACAGACTGTAAAAGCCTGTCCTGTCTGCTTCAGTTTACTTAGTTTTTAGCCTTTGAACGCCTGATCAAGATCGGCGATAATGTCGGCCGCGGTTTCCGTACCGATTGAAAGCCTGATGGTGTTGGGCTTAATGCCCTGATCAAGCAGCTCGGATTCCGTCAGCTGTGAATGTGTGGTGCTTGCCGGATGGATAACCAGCGACTTTACATCGGCCACATTCGCGAGCAGGGAGAATATCTGCAGGCGGTCAATAAACTCCTGTGCTTCCTTTGCTCCGCCTTTGATCTCAAAGGTGAAGATTGATCCGCCGCCGTTCGGGTAGTACTTGGTGTACAGCTTGTGATCGGGGTGGTCAGCCAGTGCCGGATGGTTGATGTGCTCTACATAGGGGCTCTTTGACAGATACTCCAGCACCTTTTTGGTGTTCTCAACATGGCGCTCTACGCGCAATGACAACGTTTCAAGTCCCTGCAGCAGCAGGAATGCGTTGAACGGTGAGATCGTGGCACCGGTATCGCGCAGCAGAATGGCACGGATTTTTGTGACGAATGCTGCGGGGCCGATTGCCTTGGCAAAAGAAATGCCGTGGTAACTCGGATTGGGATCTACAAGCGATGCAAATTTGCCGCTTGCAACCCAGTCGAATTTACCGCCGTCAACGATTACACCGCCGAGTGTAGTTCCGTGGCCGCCGATGAATTTGGTGGCGGAGTGTACGACGATGTCAGCTCCATGCTCTATAGGCCGGAACAGGAACGGAGTGGCAAACGTTGAGTCAACTACGAGCGGAATCTTATTGTCATGTGCGATCTTGGCAAGTGAATCGATATCAGGAATATCGCTGTTCGGATTGCCCAGAGACTCCGTATAGATTGCCTTTGTGTCCGGACGCACGGCTTTCTTTACTTCGTCCAGATTATGGATATCAACGAATGTTGTAGTGATGCCGTAGTTTGCGAGCGTATGAGCCAGCAGGTTGTAGGTACCGCCGTAGATGGTCTTCTGCGCTACGATATGTCCGCCGCCTTCCGCAAGATTCTGGATAGTATAGGTAACCGCGGCGGCACCGGAAGCAACCGCCAGAGCTGCAACACCGCCTTCAAGCGCGGCGATGCGCTTTTCAAACACATCTTCCGTTGAGTTGGTCAGGCGGCCGTAGATATTGCCCGCGTCCTGCAGTCCGAAACGTGCTGCGGCATGGGCAGAGTTTTTAAACACATATGATGTGGTCTGATAAATCGGCACCGCACGTGCATCGGTTGCAGGATCAGCCTCTTCCTGTCCGATATGCAGCTGCTTTGTCTCAAATCCCCATTTTGAGGTATCAGTTATTTTTGCCATAGTATATGCTCCTTTTATACGGACGGCTCCGGTCTTCCGGTTACGCTTCCGTTGTTATTTAATAACCTATTTCTATACTATGTAATTACAATACATAGTATAGAACTCTTTGTCAACAAACGAAGTGCTAGAATCGGCCTAATACGGTATCTTTTACCGGCCAGCGCAGCGGCGGGTGCGGTGTCTGATCGCCCCAGCCGATATCAACGTATGTTACCAGCCGGACATAATCCGGCAGGTTAAAGTTTTTGCGCAGGCGTGTGTTCATCTCCTCGCTGAAGGTGAGCCATACGCCCTCAAGGCCGACCGCATGGGTTGCGAGCACGATGTTCTGTGCAGCGGCACCTGCGTCCAGCAGACGGTTGCGTCTGGGAGTGAACGAGTTTGCCTTGTAGCACCTCATGTCCTGCAGCACAACGATGTGCACCGGACCGCCGGGAACGTCACTGCCTTTGAACCAGCCCGGCGAAGTCTTTTCTTTTACCACTACATAGCGGATTGACTGAACGTTACATCCGTGGGCTGCCCAAAGACCTGCCTCAAGGATTTTGTCGATAAGTTCATCCGGTACGTCTTTGTCCCATTTGAATTCACGTACGGAACGGCGTTCTTTGAGCACGGTAAAGAAGTCCTGCTCAATCTGCGGCGTAACCGGCGTGGGCTTGTACGGAGTCAGGTCAACCTGCTCTCCGCGTGCAAGCTTGTCCGCGGCATCGATCAGGAACGATGCATAGCGGTACTCCGGCTCATTTTTGCCGAGGCCTTTCTGCTCCCACAGCTGAAGCAGGTGCTTTGTATAGTCTGCCTGCGTGGGGCTGAGCGTCAGATTCCGGTATGCGGCATGATACACCTGAATCTCCAGCGTATGATGCGAGCGTTCGCGCACACGGGCACGGAATTCGGTGTTGTCCATAGCAAGGAACTGCTCATCCGTAATCTTCATATTATCATTCCATATCTTAAGGCGTTCTTCCTTAGGTATGTAATCCAAACAGGTATCATGAAAATCCTCATGATACTCATTGTGAAGCGTGGTGTCCTCTGCCATTTTTTACTCCCTCCGTAAGAGTTAAATATTATATTCAGCACCGCTTGTGCTGCTTGCACCTTTGCCGATATCAGCGATAATTTCCGCTGCTTTTGTCATAAAGTATGTGTCGTGCCGTGACCGCGGGAACGGACGCTCTATGACATATTCTTTTTGTACCGTACCCGGCCGGGGGGTAAGCAGAATTACCCGGTCGGCAAGGTATACGGCCTCATTAATGTCATGTGTTACAAAGAACACAGTCTTTTTTTCCTGCTCGCGCAGACGCAGCAGCTCGTCCTGCAGCGTCCGGCGCGTAAGGTAGTCAAGCGCGCTGAACGGCTCATCCATAAGGATAACCTTGGGATTCATCACCAGTGCACGGGCTATGCCCGCACGCTGTTTCATACCGCCGGAAAGCTGCGCAGGATACTTGTTCTCAAATCCGTTCAGCCCCATAAGCTTGACGTATTTGCTCACTCTGATTTCCTGCTCGTCTTTCGGTACCTTGGCGATGTTCAGACCATACGCTATGTTCTTTTTTATTGTCTTCCATGGAAACAGTGAAGCATCCTGAAAAACCACCCCAATATCACGGCTGGTACCCGTTACCGGTGTGCCCGCCACTGATATTGCTCCTGATGAGTAACCCAGCAGTCCTGCCACAATAGAGAGCAGTGTGCTTTTACCGCATCCGGACGGACCGACAAGGCAGACAAATTCACCATCGTTTACGTGCAGGCGTACATCTCTCAATGCAAGGGTCGCCTCCTCTCCTTGTGCATCGTATTCTTTGCTGACATTATCAACCTTTATCATTTCCATGGCAGTTACCTCTGTTATTTTGCATAGGGGTCTTTCAGACCCAGTTCTTCTGCGGCCTTTTTGGCAAACGTGTTGTCAAAGGTGCCTTCAACCTTAATTTCATCACCGACCCAGCCGTATTCCTTCTGGAATCCGATGGTGCGGTACAGACGTTCCTCCGGAATGACCGGATAGTCAAGCCATACGTCAATCTCTGACAGGATTGCCTTGCGCATAACCTCTTCGTCGGTGTTCATGTTCTTTGCGGCCCAGGCAACGAATTCGTCAAAGTGGTTGTGCTTGACTTCCTCATGCACCTTGTAGTATGCGGTGATGAACCGCTGCAGCTGATCCGGATGCTGCTTGATGAACTTGTTTGACGCAATGATGGTGCCGGTGTAGTACTCAGGAATGATATCCCATGCACGTGCCAGCGGGTGTCCGGTTCCCTCTGCCTCTGAAAGAGCTGCATACGGATTGTGGATGACCGTAGCATCAACTTCACCTGATGTGAACGTGGCATATGCCGGCTGATATGAGCTGTTTGCAACAAGCTTTACGTCATCCGTAGAAATTCCATAGTTCTCAAGATACTTAAGTACCGTAAGTTTCATGCCGCCCGCGGAGACCGCTGTACCGATCGTCTTGCCGCGAAGATCCTCAGGTTTCTGTATGTCGTTATGCGCGATGATCCAGAAGCAGCCTGAGTACCGCCACATGTTGCCCACCAGCTTTGCCTCAATTCCGTTGTAGATGGCGGGAATATACGTGCTCGGGTCTCCGTCAGCAACGTCCACTTCGCCGCGTGAAATAAGTGCAAGCATGTCATTGGTGCGCTGAATGTTGTCGAACCGGATGCCCTCTTTTTCATACAGACCTGTTTCAATCGCAAAGTTGTTTACTGAGCCGGTCATGCCGGTAGCGAACGCAGATTTAATGGTGATAAATCCGTCGTTACCGGAAGAACCGGAACTGCTTGTGCCTCCGGCCTGTGCTGTGCTTTCTTTTTTACTGCAGCCGGTGAATGCTGCGAGTGTGACCAGCGCGACAAGCGCGCTGCCTGCTAAAACTGATACGTTTGTTTTACCGAATATCTTTTTCATACAACTCTCCTTACTGTTGCAACTGTGCTCTTTTTTATACCCGTGCCCATTTGTGGCACAGGATATATTCTATGAATGAAATCAGTTTTACGAATAAAACTGAAATAACCGTTACCAGAATGATCAGAAAAAACATCCTGGAAGTGTTTAAAAGCTGCTGTGATTCCAGCAGCAGGAATCCTAATCCCGCTTTAGCTGCCTGCATTTCGGAGAACACTACACCGGTAAGTGCTGTGGCCGCTGAAATGCGCAGTCCGTTGAACATGGACGGCAGCGAAGCCGGAAGTACCACTGAAAAAATCGTCTGCAGCTTGGAGGCGTTGAACACTCTCGACACCTGCAGGTATTCGCTCTTGCACTGCTTGGCTCCTGTGATCGTGTTGTACAGAATCTGGAAAACCGAAAACAGTACGATCAGTACTACCTTTGACTTGAATCCGATACCGAACCACAGGATCAGCAGCGGAAGTACCGCAACTTTCGGTACAGCCATGATCGCCGAACAGAACACGTTCAGAAAGGACTCAAACTTGGGAAACAGTGCCCACAAAAGTCCGACTCCTATACCGATCACTGCCGCTATGGAATATCCGGTCAGGACCTCTCCTATAGTTACCCAGAAGTGCTTGAGCAGAAGTCCGTTACCGATGATCTTTACAGCCTCCTTGACGATGCTGGTCGGGGAAGCCAGAAACACTTTGCTTACCCTGCCGGTATCCACCGTAAACTCCATGTAGCCGAGCAGTGCAAGCAAAGTAGCAAGCTGCAGTGCATTTATAACGGTAAAGCTTTTGCCATGCTTTTTATTTGCTGCCATAAGTGAACCGTCCCTGCTTTACTGCATCGCTTTCAAAGTATTCACGCTCGCAGCTCGTACCTTCCAGAAGAACGTTCTGGGTAATACGGTGCGAAAGCCGTTTTGAAAAGTTCTCTATATTCGTGGTGTCTATGACATCACAATAGAACGGCGCGATCTCTTTGAACCACGGATTGTCCTTAAAATACGGGCGCCATGCTTCCGCATACGGACAGTGGTCTTCGCCCCACTGCTTTACCCATCCGGTAAAGGGCAGGTCTGTCACTTTGGAAAAGTCCTCATGACTGTCAGCCTTCAGTCCCTGTTTCAAAGCCTTTTCACGCAGCTGGTCAGAGCGGTCTATAGCAAGGTTGAATACTGCCTGCCTGATAATGTCCTTACCTTTTTCAAGTCCGTGAATGTCCACAATCACTTTGCTGAAATGGAAGAACAGCATGGCGAACTGTCTTGCCTCTTTCCGTACTTCATCAACCAGTACTTTCCGGTCTACCGTACCGGTAATCTCAAAATCTTTTTTCCCCATAGGTACCGTCCTTTTGTATACTGTGCTATGCGTTTGCCGGTTCTTCTTCCACCGAGTAGAAGGAGTCCAGCGCTGCTATGTATTCTTCCTTTGAGGCGTACACCGGTTTGTACGCAGCCTTGATTTTTTTGCCGAGTGCGGCACCGTCTTTTAACAGACGGTATGCAGTGAGCGCAAAAATCTTTGCCGTCAGTACATAGGCTTCGTCTTCATCCACCACCGTAAAATCTGACTGATGCAGACCGCCGGTTACACCGCCTGTGTGGAATGTAAGCACCGGCTGCAGATGCTGCACGTCGCCTACATCCGTGGAGCCTGTGGAGTGGGCATCTGCCGGTGTACGGACCACAGGCTTATTGCCTGCAACTTCCTGTACAATGCTGTACAGTTCCTCTGGGAATTCCTGCGGTAGTGCAGGCAGGTAGCCGGGCAGCGTTTCAATACGGTATCCTGCGCCCAGCGCAAGCGCTCCCGCCTTGAACGAGCGGTCTGTTTTTGCCGCTGCATCAAGAATTGCTGTTGTAGTGCGGGCACGTACCAGCGTTTCTATGACCGCTTTGTCGGGCACTACATTCACAAGGCTGCCGCCCTGCGTCAGGATGGGATGCACGCGTACCCAGTCCTCATCGCGGAATGTCTCGCGGTTCAGTCCGAGCGCCTGAAGTCCCAGGCTTGCCGCAGCAAGTGCATTGATGCCTTTTTCAGGACTTCCTGCTGCATGGGCGGCTTTTCCGGTGAGCGTAATCACCTTTGAAACAAAACCGTTGTTCGCACCGCTGCCGACTGAAATACCGTCAGTCCGCGTATGATGAACAACATCCAGGTCTATATCGTCGAATGCGCCTATACGGATCAGCTCACATTTGCCGCCGCCGTATTTAATTTTGCCCTGTTCCATAAGGCCTTTTTTGAATTCTACTTCGCCGTATTCTTCTGCCGGAACGGCAAAAAAGATCAGCTGGCCGTCAAGCGCTGCTTTTACCTGCGGATCAAGCAGCGCGAACGATGCACCGACTACTCCGGCAAGCTGTGCGTGGTGGCCGCAGCAGTGCGCGCCCTGTGTCTCTGGATTCGCATATACATGTGCCGGTATACGCAGCGCATCAAGCTCTCCGATAAGCGACAGCGAAAAAGTATCTTTTTTGCTGCGGTTTATGTATGCTTTTGCTCCGGTAATCGCAAGCCCTTCCTGATACAACTCCACCTTGTCTTTAAGCGCTTCCTTAAATTTGCCGGTGGTACGGAACTCCTTATAGCCGAGCTCTGCATGCTTGTAGATGTCATCTGCAAAATCAATGATTTCCTGCCGGTGCTCGTCAATAAGACTTACAATTTTCCGTTCAATCTCATCCATAAAAAACTCTCCCTGCACGGCATGGCTGCCGCGCTGCTTGTAAAAAGCTGATAAACTCCTGCGATGCCGGTCTGTATGCCTCTCTCCTTGCATACATTGTGCTGTTTGCAGGTGTTTTTTTATTATTGTTATTTCTGAACTAAAGCTGGCTGGTATATATGAAGCACAGGATTATTCGGCGTTCAGCCTGCCTGTGCCGGTGCGTTTACATGCACATGTAACAGGAAGGACAACAACAGGAAAAAATAGCTGTAGTAAAAAATGTTGGTGTACGGAACAAATCGTGTGTCTTTTTGTTCATAATGTTCTCCTTATATTTCGCTTTCAGCGGTATTGCGGCTCTGTGTGAGCTGCTTTTATTCCCTATCTGATTAGTAGGGTAATATGTTATTCCTATTTAGTCAATAGGTAATTAAATATTTTTTTGCTTTTTTGTAGGAAAAGTATAAGATGATGCAAAATCGATTATATCGGTGCACTCGCCATTGTATTCAACGCCTATCTGCTCGGGCAGTAGGAGAAGATGTGCGGGCGTGTTGCCGCCCGCGTCCTGCTGCTGTATAGTGTATGCATGGCAATATTTTTTACATCCGACCAGCATTTCGGCGATGACCGTATACGGCGGTATGAAAACCGTCCGTTCGAGTCCGTACAGGCTATGGACGAATCGCTTGTATCTGCATGGAACAATACTGTTGCTGCCGATGACCGCGTGTTTGTGCTCGGTGATTTTGCTTTATATGATGAGGAGCATATTGCCGGGCTGTGCGCACGGCTGAACGGTACAAAGTATCTGATAAAAGGCAATCACGATGTGCTGGCGAATGATGTATACCGCCGCTGCGGATTTGCGGAGGTGTACGACTATCCGATCCTGTTTGAGCAGTTCTGGCTGCTTTCGCATGAGCCGCTGTACATCAATTCCAACATGCCGTATGCAAACATTTTCGGCCACGTACATGGCAGTCCTGCGTATGTAACTGCTTCCCGCCAGTCTTTCTGCGTGTGTGTGGAACGTACCGGCTATGCGCCCGTTCCGTTTGATGCGGTGAGGAATGCAGTAGGAGCTGCATGCTAGGGCAGTGTTAAGCATCGGCAAAAATACCTTTGGGAGCGCTGAAGCGGATACCGGCAGTAATACTGGTTGTCGGTTTATAATCAGGGAACATGTATAATGCTCCGTGCCAGTCTCCGATATTCAGATTACTGCCGCCCAGTCCGAGTCCGTTGTGCCTGCAAAAATACACGTTACAGAATCTTCTATTTTTTGCTGATTATGTTTTATGATAAGGGTACCTCGAAAAAACCGCTTTCGTGGCATTTTCGAGGAATCCGCAGGTTTGCGCTTAGTTGCCGCAGATGCGCCGCTGGCATTCACGGTACAGCGCGCTTGTTTTTTGAACGATATCCGCGTCTACGGCCTGAATGTCGGCTTTGCCTGCCAGGCCTTGGGCGGTAAGCCAGTCGCGGATAAACTGTTTGTCGTAGCTTGCAGGGCTGGTACCCGGCTTGTACGCGGCAAGATCCCAGAAGCGGCTTGAATCCGGTGTGAGTACTTCATCGCCGAGTATCAGCTCGCCGCTGTCGTCCAGACCGAATTCAAATTTGGTGTCGGCGATGATGATGCCGTTTTTATAGGCATGCTCATAGCACTTTTTGTATACGGCAAGTGCGGCCTGCTCGATTCTGCTGCCAAGTTCCTGCCCAAGATCCTGTTTCATGTAGTCAATGGTCACGTTAATGTCGTGGCCTTCCTTAGCCTTTGTTGACGGCGTAACGATCGGCTCATCCAGTTTTTCCGCCTGCTGGTATTCACGGTCAAATTTATGTCCCAGAAACGGCTCGCCTTTTTTATAGGCTTCATACATGCTGCCGAACATATAGCCGCGCACGATCACTTCGTACGGAATCATCTTGAGTTTTTTTACCAGAATCGTACGTCCCTCATACTCCGGCTTCTGAAATTCTGCGGGCATATCTTTCAGGTCTGAGGAAATCATGTGGTTCTTTATGATGTCTTTGGTGTAGCCGAACCAGAAGTTTGAAAGCGCGTTCAGAACCTGACCTTTACCGGTGATCAACGTAGGAAGTATGACGTCATAGGCTGAAATACGGTCAGTGGTTACAATGACCATGGTGCCGTTTTCCAAATCGTACACTTCGCGGACTTTTCCGCTGATAATCTTTTTCATAGATAAATTCTCCCGCAGTTTTTTACCGCCGTTACGCTGCGCACGGCGGCGCCGCTGATATGTCAGCGGCATATATGGTACATAGTAGCGGTTTGCAGGGTAAGTTGCAACATGCGGCGGCTGGTATCGCCGGGTCAGGCTTTGCTGCAGGCTTTTTCCAGAATAGTGATAAGCTCGCGGAAGCTTGCGCGTACGCTGCGGCGGGCAGCGGTCTGTATGTACTCAAGCTCCATGCGGAACAGTTTGTCCTTTGCGGACACAGGCATGTACTGAATGTCGCTGCGGGTATAGTAATGCTCTATGCAGCCGCGGGGCAGAATATAAACGCGGGCGGCTTCCGCGCCTGCAAGAATATAGGCCGCAAGGTTTTTTATGACAGGCAGCGTTGCGGCCGTTTTGGGCGTGATGAAAGCGGCGATTTCGTCCTGAATCGTGTTGATACCCTGCAGCAGGACCGTTTTATAGGTGTCTACGTTTTCAGCGTTATTATGTTTTTCCAGCAAAAAACTGAGCTTGGTGATGAGCAGCTTAAGGCGCGGAGACGCTGCCGCGGGCGGACTGTCAGTAAGTTCCTTGCCCACGGCGATCAGCATGCGCTCGAATACGTAGATAAGCTTTGCCATGGTTATATCGCCGTGCATTTCCTTAGGCGTAAAGAATGTCCTGTAGAACGAGTCCTGTTTGTCGCGCTGTTTTTCAAGCCACTGCTTTACCCGTATGTCATCGCAGAATACATCGCGCAGCTTGCCGCTGAACAGCGAGTCCAGATCAGTGATGATACGGCTGTTGGTTCCGAGCAGCGCGCATACCTTACAGAATACACCGAGCTCATCTTTTCCGCCCACATCTATAATTCCCGTACCGGCTGCATCGGACTGGTTGCTGATGAACGGCAGCAGGTGGGTGAACATCTGCTGGTCAGTGTATCCTTCTACGAAAATCTGATTGTCAGAAAAGAAGAACTGCTTATGGTATGAATTAAACCGGGGCAGGAAACGTCTGAACAGGTTTTCATCCTCTGCCGAAAGGGTTTCAATGGTTGACGGTACCGTGTTCGTGTGGCAGGCTATGACGCCCGTAAGATCTTCGGATGTACGCAGATCAATAAAAAACGGCGAGTGTGAGATCAGAAAAAAAATCCTGCGGCTGCTGTGCCGTACTTCCTTTCTGATTTCATTCATAAAAAAGCTTTGAAACTGCGGATGCAGGTGCAGCTCCGGCTCATCAAAGAACAGACATTCTCCCAGACTGCCGGGATGCCGTTTTTTTGTGTGCAGACTTACAAGCAGTGAGATAATATCCCTGAGCCCGTGGCACTCCGCGTCCTCAAGCATGTATTCCACGTTCCATGCCCGGTTCTTTACGATCGGTATGAGCTCGTGATTAATATCTTCTATAAATATGATGGTTTTTCCGAACATGTCGGAAAGTACTTTCTCAATTTTAGTGCGGATGGTTTTATTTGTTTTAAGCAGATACAGCTGCTCCTGCTGGTTCTGGCGGGCCTCGCTGATAAAGCGGACGGAAAAGCCCGCCTGCTCAAACTGCTCGGACAGGCTTTGCGCCAGCAGCGTTTTACCGGAGCCGTTTGGCCCTACGATAAGGTTAATCTGGGGCCAGTGCGATTTTTTGAAAACTGCTTTGCCCCATAAAAAGGGCAGCTTAACTTTGGTATCGAGCAAAACCATAGCCTGTATAGTATACCATGGTTTTGCCGTTTGTGCAGAGTCAGGTGCGGCTACAGATCCGTAAGTCCCAGACTTTCTTCTGTAAGCCCGGTGAGCTCGCTGAAATGCGGCATGGACAGACAGGCGCGGATGAATGCGTTCCAGTCTTCACGCTGCCGGTGGTTTGCGCGCTGTATGCAGATGGTTTTGAGCTGCAGGTAATTGGTGGAAACTGTTTCCCACATCTCAAAGCCGCCGGGAATATTATGGCGCAGGCGCATGAACGCTTCGTAGGCTGCACGCTGTTTCTGTGCTATGACCTCTGCACCGGGCGCATCGGCGCCGGCAGCATTCTGCGCTTCGGTAAGCTCTTTGCTGAGTGCGTCATATTCGTTGTACAGACGGCGCACCTGCTCCTTTGATTCTTCGGTGACGTATTTACTGTAGGGATCAAGTCCTTTTTCCATGAACTTTTTAAGCGAGTGCATGGTGGACTGGCTCATGATGATTTCCAGAAAGTGGTAGCGCTGCAGCTCAGGGGTGAACGCCTGCTCATATTTTATGTCGAATTCTACAAGGATTCCTTTAAGGAAGGCATCGTGCGACTGGTGGGGCAGTGTGTTTGAGCCCAGCATTTTGGCAACCTTCCACTGGCGGTTGTCCTCTGTTTTTGCGAACGGTACAGTGGTGTCTATGTCGCCTACGTTGAATGAATTTGCCTTTGCATTGAGCGCCCTGTCCAGGGCGAATACCTGAATATTCTTAACTTCTACCATATCCGATACTGTACCATGTTTACCGTGACAGGACAAGCATCGGAAAGAAGCACTGAGCGTCAGACGCCTGTACATGCCATGCTGCAGAATACTATCGTATGTACATACAACATTATTTGGAATGTACATTCCATACATTCCGGATTATACATGCCGTATTATCCGGAATGTACATTCGGTATTTTACAGATTATACATGCAGCATTATCCAGAATATACATTCCGCATTATCCAGAATATACATTCCGCATTATCCGGAATGTATATTCAGTACTTTGGGGATTGTACATTCAATATTATTTGGAATGTACAGTAAGGGAACCTCGAAAAAGGACATCGTAGATGTCTGAAGTTTTTGGAGGTTCCCATACGATTCAAGAGGACTCAAAATGGCGGCTGACGCAACATCATTGCAGACTGCCGCCTCTGCCTTTGCAGCCTCCGTGTCGGCCATAGCTTTCAGCGATGCCCGCTTGAGCGCAAGCTCATTCTGCTTCTGTGCAATTTCAAGTTCTGCGGCCACGCGCGCGTCATTCGCATCTTTGTCGGCAAGCGCCCGGCTCCGCGGCTGCCAGGCACAAAATTTGATTTCCGTGGTGCAGATAAAACTGAGGCCTCATGCGGATGGTGCTGCCGGATAAGTGTGCTGCATGTAAAAAAAATAAGCCTGTGTCATTTCCTGCTACACCCCCTGTTGTATAATATCCATAGGTATGGCGCGCGGCTGACGCCGGGGCGGTATAAGGAGGACAAAATGGAACGAACCTACATAGCAATCGACTTGAAATCATTTTATGCCTCCGTAGAATGCCGGGAACGCCATTTAGATCCGCTGACAACAAACCTTGTAGTAGCTGACAAAAGCCGGACGAGCAAGACCATCTGTCTTGCGGTTACGCCGACGCTTAAGGCATACGGACTGAGCGGGCGGAGCAGACTTTTTGAAGTTGAGGCAAAAGCACGTGAGATAAAACGACAGACAGGGAAAGAGCTTGAGTACATTACGGCTGTTCCGCGTATGGCGCTGTATATTCAGTATTCTGCCCGTATTTATCATGTGTACCTCAGGTATTTTGCGCCGGAAGACATACATGTTTACTCGATTGATGAAGTTTTTATAGATGCAACAACGTATCTTCCTTTTTATAATGTTACGGCGCGCGAGCTTGCTGTCAGGGTGATCCGTGACATTCTCTCTGAAACCGGAATTACGGCCACCGCGGGAATTGCGCCGAATTTGTACTTGTGTAAAGTCGCTATGGATATTGTGGCAAAGCATAGCCCGGCGGACAAAGACGGGGTCAGGATTGCGGAGCTTGATGCTGCATCCTACCGCAGGCTGCTTTGGAATCACGAGCCCATAACCGATTTCTGGCGGATAGGAAGAGGAACTGCGCAGCGGCTTAAAAAGCATTGTATCCGCACGATGGGGGATATTGCCCGTGTTTCGTTGCGTAAC
>CACZQF010000181.1 GCA_902783245.1 uncultured Spirochaetaceae bacterium
CCTGCACGATCATACGCTGTATCGCTATTTGGTAAAAGAGCTTTTACAGTATTTCGGAATTTTATTTTTATTTTTCTTTGCAATCTTTTTCCTGAATGAAATGCTTCTGCTTGCAGAGAGTATATTGAAAAAGCGCGTACCCGTGCTTGACGTCATAAAGCTCATAACATACTGCCTTCCGGTGATTATCGCGCAGTCCGCGCCGTTTGCTACCCTTGTAGGTTTTTTAATGTGTATCGGCAGCATGATGAGCTCAAACGAAATACTTATCATGCGGGCCGCCGGCATCGGGTATCATCTGATACTGCTGCCGGTGCTGGTGCTGGGCCTGCTGATTTCCCTGCTGTCTTTTTTTGTCAATGATTACCTGCTGCCGCTCGGAACGATCCGGTTTACCCAGCTGCGCAGACAGATACTGATGTCAAATCCTGCCGTCGAACTTGAGCCGTTTTCCATCAAACGTATGAACGATTCCGTGCTTGTCATCGGCGATGTGAAGGGAACGTCCGTGTCCGATCTTGTGTTTTTTAACACTGATACTGACGGTACGCAGCGCATCATAGCGGCAGAACATTCCGTAGTAGAAAAATCAGAAGTTCCCGGTGTCGCCATGACGCTGAAAATGGATGACGCGACGGTAGGCTTTTTTAAGCGGTCAAAGAAAACGGACTTTGACGTGCTTTCGTCATCGGTGGTCACGCTCAATATTTTTGATTCTTCTATTTTTGATACGTCCATGGGAATCCGTCCGAATGAAATGACGTCCTACGATCTGCATCAGGAAATAGTTAAAATGCGTAAGAATATAGAATCCAGCTCACAGAAAAAGGACTTAAACCTGTATGTGCTGGAATACCATAAAAAATTTTCGCTTCCATTCGGTTCGTTGTTTTTTGCGCTGCTCGCACTGCCGCTTGCCATCCTGTTCGGACGGCATAACGGACAGACGATCGGATTTATAATCGGCCTTGTACTCTGCCTTTTGTATTGGACGATGATGATTCTTGGGCAGGTGTTTTCAAGCAGAACGGGATCCGGCGGCATGCTGACCATGTGGCTGCCGAATCTGGTGGTGGGTACTGCCGGGGTTCTGTTTTATACTGCGCTGGTCCGTAAATGAAATTAGCGGTCTATATCTGCCGCCGGTTTATTCCGGTGTTTCTTGGAGCCCTTGTTTTCTTTGTGTTCGCGCTTGAGCTGGTCGATCTCCTGATGAACTTGTGGAAGTATATTGTAAACCAAGCTCCGGTGTTTTCTGTCGCGCATGTCCTGATGCTCTATGCGCCCAAATCATTGTCCTATGCGGTGCCGCTTGCGGTGCTGTTCGCTGCTTCATATACGCTGAGCGGCTTTTATGCGAACAACGAGCTTATCGCGGTATTTGCGTCCGGAATCTCCCTGTTCCGGTTCACACTTCCGCTGCTGCTGCTTTCCCTGCTGCTGAGTTTCGGCGAATTCTTTTTTGAGGATACGGTGGTCGTCCCGACATATGCAAAAAAGCAGGAGCTGCAGAAGACGCTGCTCAAGCAGACTTCGACAAAAAACAATGACCGGATCGTGGTGCTGTCCGAAGGCGGCGCCTGCGTATACAAGGCCGAATTCTACGAGGATTCAACCCAGCGGCTTTACTCGTTGTACGTGGTACTGCGCAGTCCCGAGAAAAAGCTGGAGGCGATCATTTTCGCTGAATCAGCGCTGTGGGATCATCTTTCCGGGCATTGGGTGCTGTCGAATTCCATGCTGTACGTGCCGTCAGATACGGAGCTGCTGCGTGCGGTAGAGACGGACAAAAAATATGAAGAGCGGCTGGTGGAGCCGCCGGAAACGTTCCGCAACAACACAATTTCCGTAGAGGAAGTAAATACAAGTCAGGCTCGGGAATATATCCATCATCTTATGCGGACGGGACTTCCGTACGCGGAGGCGCTGTCGCTGTACTACAAAAAGTATTCCTTCCCGTTCGTCCTGTTTATCGTCGTATTCCTGTCTATAGGACTGTCTGGTAAGACTAGAAAAAACGTACTGCTCATGAGTTTTGCCCTGAGTATCGGTGCCGCCGTCCTGTTTTATGTAACCCAGATGGTGACGATGCTGTTTGCTAAATTCGGATACATATCGCCGTTCGCCGGGGCTTGGACACCGGTGATATTATTTGTTATTATCAGTATTATTTTATTACGCTTTGCAAGGACGTAACAGAATGGCAT
This sequence comes from uncultured Spirochaetaceae bacterium, assembly GCA_902783245.1. Taxonomy (GTDB): domain Bacteria; phylum Spirochaetota; class Spirochaetia; order Treponematales; family Treponemataceae; genus Treponema_D. Next base: position 2,208 of record CACZQF010000181.1, read on the forward strand.
TTTTTGATATTACACATGCAGATCCGGGCGGACGCGCGCGTACCGGCGTCCTGCATCTTCCTCATGGTGATGTGGAGACTCCGGTTTTTATGCCGGTAGGAACCAATGCGACGGTAAAGGCCGTGTCAAAGGATGATCTGGAGGAGATAGGCTTTCAGATTATCCTTGCGAACACATATCATCTGTTCCTGCGCCCCGGCCCTGATCTGATTCAAGAAGCCGGCGGCCTGCACGGTTTTTCCGGCTGGAAACGTAATTTCCTGACGGATTCCGGCGGTTTTCAGGTATTCTCACTGGCACCGCTGCGTAAAATTACCATGGAAGGCGTAACGTTCAGCAGCCATATTGACGGTGCACGGAAATATTTTACCCCTGAGAATGTGGTTGACATTCAGAGCCAGTACAACAGCGACATCCAGATGCAGCTCGACGTCTGTACGGGGTGGGGTGTGGAGCGGAAAGAGGCCGAGCGCGCGCTGACCATCACTACGAGCTGGGCTGAGCGCGCTAAAAAAGAATGGCTGAAAAAGCAGGATGAAGGCTACAAGGGAATCTTGTTTCCCATCGTACAGGGAAATTTCTTTGAGGACCTGCGTCGCGAGAGCGCGGAATTTGTGGGCGGACTTGATACGCCCGGACTGGCCATCGGCGGCCTGTCAGTCGGTGAGCCTGCTGACAAATTCGCCGAGTTCCTGCAGTATACGGTGCAATATCTGCCGACGGAAAAACCGAAATACGTTATGGGAATCGGAACGCCCGAGTACATACTTGAGGCCATTGCGGATGGAATCGACATGTTTGACTGTGTGCTGCCCACCAGAAATGCGCGCAACGGCTCGTACTTTACGCATGACGGCATGCTGTCCATAAAGCAGGAACGGTTTACCCATGATTTTTCACCGATAGACGGCGAGTGCCAGTGCAAGGTATGTCGGAACTATTCGCGCGCATACCTGCGCCATTTGTTCAAGGATCAGGAGATTCTGAGCTCCATGCTTGCTTCCTATCATAACCTGTATTTCCTGCATGCGCTGATAAAGGACGCCCGGACGGCTATCCGTGAGAACCGTTTCGCATCGTTCAGGGCGGAATTCATGAGACGTTTCACTGCCGGAGAGATCCGCTAGGGTATGCATCGTCAGGCGTGCAATACACGTGCGAAGCACTGCTTGCGTGGAGTTTTTATTAAGGAGATTTCGATGAAAAAAGCCGGTATCTGTTTTGCGCTGCTCAGCTTACTTCTGGTATGCCAGACTGCTGCCCCTGTGTTCGCTCAGGAGGCGTCAGCTCCTTCCGCTGTGCCTGAGCCATCGGCTGCGGCAGCTGCAGCTGATGACGCTGCTGACGCGATATCCGGCGCTCAGCAGGGATCCGCGCCGGCTGCGGTAAAGGCGCATGTGCCTGCGGCAAAGCGCCCGAAATCTCCCGACAGCAAAAAGGCTGCGGAGGCTGAGAAAAAAGACAGCGGCAAGAATACGGTGAAGGACAACCGCGAGACCATAAAATACGGCATAGAGTCCGACATCCTTACGTTGTTCGACACGCTGATGAAAAACGATGACCCGCGCTTTATGGAAGAAGCGTATGATCTGTTTCAGGTGACGCAGAATGAAACGGTCAAAAAGAAGCTGCTCGCTTATTTTTCAAAGATGGAGGATCCCTGTCTTGAAGATTATGCGGTAACCATGCTCAACGATCCTTATGACGAATCTGACAGTCTGGTGACCGAAGTCTTTAAGTACACCGCTGCGGTAAAGTGTAAGGATGCGCTGCCCGCGGTGATGGAGCTGCTCCAGAGCGATAATGAAACCTATTTTAACAACGCGCTGACTACGGCGGGCGAGATCGGCGGAGAGCCTGAGGCAAAGGTAATCGCCGGATTTTTGGACAGGGAGGATCTGTCGGTGCCGCAGCGCCAGAATGTAGTGAAGGTACTCGGCAAGCTGAAGGCAAAGGAGACCGTACCCGAACTTACGACGCTTGCGCAGGACACTGATGAAACGTCGTTTACACGCGCCTATGCAGCCCAGGCGCTGGGCGAGATCGGCGTACAGGATTCGCTCAAAGTGCTTGAGTCATTGTTCGGCGACCCCGATCCCATCGTGCGCCAGTACGTCATTTCCGGCATAAAGCATTATCCGAAGAGCTCCGTGCAGAATACGATCATTCAGGGGATCAAGGACGGCCATTACCGGGTTCGGCTTGAGGCCATCAAGGCGGCCGATTCACTGAAAATAGCCGATGCAGTTCCGTATCTTGTGTACCGAGCCAAGCATGATCCCGAAGGCGTGGTCAAGGAAGCCTGCTATCCGGTCATTGCCAAGCTTAACACTTCCGAAGGAAACGAATACTTGTCATCGGTGCTGAAGGACAAAAAAGCGTCCGACAGCACCAAGGCGAAAGTCTGCGACGCACTGTTTGAGGCCGACAACGTTGATGAGAATACCGTGTTTACGCTTGCGGAGGAGTGCCTGAAAGACGACAAGCGCAAGCCGCTGCGCTATGCGATCGGCAAGCTGTTCGTCAAATACGCGCGGCCGCAGTACGGCGACATGTGCGGTAAATATCTGGTGTCAAAGGACGCGGCGACCGTAGGTACCGGGCTTGATATCTTTGCGGCGGGAAAATACTCGCAGCTGACGGAAAAGGTAAAGGAAATTGCCGCCAACGACCGGGCAGGCGCGAACCAGCGCAAAGCAAAGCATATTCTTGGTATTGATGATGAGTAGGCGCTGCGTCCGGCGTGCCGGGCACGGCTGCCATAACTGAGCGCGGCCGGTTTCCCTCAGACCCGACCTAGGTCGGGACAAAATGGTGGCTGACATAACGTCACTTTAGACTACGACCACCCGCCATCCGCCCGCAGGCCTCAGACCCGACCTAGGTCGGGACA
>CACZQF010000182.1 GCA_902783245.1 uncultured Spirochaetaceae bacterium
CGCTTACGGCGCTTTTTTTATGCCTCGGGCAGTGCTTGAGGCGGCTTCAGGACGCGTAGATACTTTTTCTACTTCTGCAAGAAAGATTGACAATTCTCCGTGTAACTTGCATACTAAAAAAATGAATACCACTGTAAAAACTGTTGATATACTGGATTCCACGCTGCGTGACGGTGCGCAGGGCGAAGGAATCAGCTTTTCCATTCAGGATAAAATCAATATCTGCCGCACGCTTGATGAGCTCGGCGTTACCTATATAGAGGCGGGCAATCCCGGATCAAATCCCAAGGACATGGAGTTTTTCCAGCAGATGAAAAAACTGCGCCTGCAGCATGCCGTGCTGTGCGCATTCGGTTCTACCCGCCGCAAGGGTATCCGCTGTGCCGAGGACGTGAACCTGCAGAGCCTTTTGTCTGCAGAAACGGAGATGGTGGTGGTGTTCGGTAAGTCCTGGGATTTTCAGGTTACAGAAATCCTGCATGCTACGCTGGAAGAAAATCTGGCCATGATACAGGAAACGGTTGCCTTTTTGCGCGAGAACGGCCGTACCGTCATCTATGATGCGGAGCATTTTTTCACCGGCTATCAGGCAAATCCAGATTATACAATGAAGACGCTGCAGGCTGCCGTAGACGGCGGCGCAAACGTTATCTGCCTGTGCGAGACTAAAGGCGGATGCCTGCTCCATGAATGTCAGAACGCAACGTCCGCAGTGGTGCAGAAGTTCGGCGACCGCGTGACGGTAGGCATCCATACCCATGATGACAGCGGTCTGGCTGTGGCTAATTCTTTGATCGCTGTTGAATCAGGTGCCCGCCATGTGCAGGGCACGCTGCTCGGATTCGGTGAGCGTACGGGCAATGCCAATCTTGCCGTTATCATTGCTGATCTGCAGCTGAAAATGAAGTACAGCTGTATTCCTGATGATAAAATGGCGCAGCTTACTCCCGCCGTAAAGAAAATCGGCGAAATTTCCAATATCAATGTAAATCCCGGCATGCCGTTTGTCGGCGCCCATGCGTTTGCGCATAAGGCCGGCATGCATATAGACGCGGTGCTTAAGAATCCTTCTGCTTATGAGCATGTGGCGCCCGAATCCGTGGGCAACAGCCGCGTGTTCCTGATGAGCGAGGTTGCCGGGCGCAGCATGATAATAGAAAAGATCCGTAAATTTGACCCCGCCATCACCAAAGACAGCCCGGTAGTCGGCGAGATTATCAAGCGCGTAAAAGAGCTTGAGTTTGAAGGCTACCAGTTCGAGGGCGCGGACGGCAGCTTTGAGCTGTTGGTGCGCAAGATCATCGGTAAGTACCAGCCGTTCTTTACGCTCCACTACTACCAGACGAACGGCGTGAATCCTCGCCCGGAAGAAGGCGTGAACGCCTGCGCACAGATCAAGGTTGAGGTGGACGGCCAGATAGAAGTGACGGCGGGTGAGGGCGACGGTCCGGTGAACGCCCTTGATATTGCTCTGCGTAAGGCGCTGGAGCATTTCTATCCGGCAGTGTCGCAGATACGCCTGATCGATTACAAAGTCCGTGTGCTTGACGGTAAATCAGCTACTGCGTCCCGCGTACGTGTTTTAATCGAAAGTTCCGACGGCCAGAATACCTGGACGACTATCGGTGTTTCCGCCGACGTTATGGAAGCTTCGTTTAAGGCGCTTGTGGATTCCTTTGAGTACAAGCTTATCAAAGACGTGGAAAAACGCTACCGCAAGCTGATATAGAATCTGGTTCCGGCCGGGGCTTTAGCTAGGGTTCCGGTTAGAGCTGGAGCCAGGGATTCCGTAAGCTCCTGGCCTGATAGACTTTCCGCACAGTTAAGGGAACCACGAAAAACTCACTTTCGTGGTTTTTCCGTGGTTCCCTTTAATCTTCTCATTTTTACAGTTCCTTAGCTGTAATATAGCTGTACTTTTGCTGCAGCTTTAGTTGCGTGCTGTTGTAATTATGTATAATCTGTAGTATTATTAAAGTACTGAATGCCGCTGATGCGGCGCTAAGGAGTGTGGATCTATGAATAAAACGATTGCGCTTGTTCCTGGCGATGGGATCGGGCCTGATGTAGTGGCGGAAGCGGTGAATGTGCTTGACGCCGTGGCTAAGAAATTCGGACATTCATTTTCATATAAAAAGGTGACGGCCGGCGGCTGTGCCATCGATGCATTCGGCCATCCGCTGCCGCAGGATCAGCTGCAGATCTGTAAGGATTCTGACGCGGTGCTGCTCGGTGCTGTGGGCGGCCCAAAATGGGACACCATGCCGTCTGAGCTTCGTCCTGAAAAAGCTCTGCTCGGGCTGCGGGGCGGCCTCAAAGTATACGCGAATCTGCGTCCTGCCGTTATGTTCAAGCAGCTCAGTGCGGCCTGCCCGCTGAAGGACGAAATTGTGGGCAGCGGACTTGATATCCTTATCGTGCGCGAGCTTACGGGCGGTATCTACTTCGGTGACCGCGGTACGTCCGATGACGGCAGAACGGCATGGGACACCGAAAAATATACATGGCCTGAGGTTGAGCGTATTATACGACTCGGTTTTGAGGCCGCGCAGAAGCGACAGAAGCGGCTGTGTGTAGTTGATAAGGCTAATATCCTTAACTCAAGCCAGCTGTGGCGGCGGGTGGCTGAAGCCGTAAAGGGCGACTATCCTGACGTAACGCTTTCCTATCTGTACATAGACAATGCCTCCATGCAGCTGGTGCGAAATCCGCGGCAGTTTGACGTGATCGCTACGAGCAACATGTTCGGTGATATTCTGAGTGATGAGGCAAGCCAGATAACCGGTTCAATCGGCATGCTTGCATCCGCTTCGCTCGGCGATGGAACGGGTCCTGGCCTGTATGAACCGATCCATGGCTCCGCTCCCGATATTGCGGGCAAAGACCTTGCGAATCCGCTTGCTACTATTCTGTCTGCGGCCATGCTTCTGCGCTATGACTTTAAGCTTGAGACCGAGGCCAGAGCGGTGGAAGCTGCAGTGGACAAAGTTCTTGATGCAGGATGGCGCACCGGTGATATTGCCGGCGACACTGCGGAAGAGCTGAAGAAGAGCGGCAAGCTGGTAGGTACCAAAAAGATGGGCCAGCTCGTGGTTGAGGCGCTGTAGGATCTGAATCTGCGCCTGCCGCATAATGCACACGCCCCGCCGGACTCTGAGACCGGCGGGGCGTGCGTGTTTTAAAGTACTCGGCCGCGCGGCTTATATCGATTGCCGGCGGCTGCAGCATTTATCGTGTTTACTGTGCTTCCTTTGCCAGACGGTCAAGCAGGAAGGGGAATGCGGACTCAAAGTCAACGCCGTACCAGTTGTAGTTTTCATGGGCAACGGTAAGTTTGATGGACTGTACCACAAAGTCTCCGGCCAGCGCCAGCGCACGCTCAAGCGGAATGCCGCGCATAAGCGCGCCCGTACAGACGCTCGCAAAGATATCGCCCGTACCGTGAAAGCTTTTTTCCAGCCGCTCATGGAAGTAGCCGGAACAGCTGCCGGTAGCCGTGTCATAGGCGACGATGCCGATTTTATTCTCTACATCGGGGAATGACTGCTGCGGCTTGTCAAAGATAATGCCCTTGAGCACTACCTTTTTAGCACCGAGCGCGGCGAGCCGAGTCAGAATATCGCGTATATACTGCTCGTCATAGCCGGACGCCTGGTAGGGAATGCCGAGCATGAATGAAGCTTCCGTAAGGTTTGGCACTATGACGTCGGCAAGGCCTGCAAGCTTTGCCATGGCAAAGGCAAATTCCTGCGTAAAGCCCGCGTACAGCGCGCCGTTGTCCGCCATGCAGGGGTCTACGAATATAAGGGTGTCAGGCGTGCGGAACATGTCGAACAGGGATTTAACCAGCTCCAGCTGACGGAAGGAGCCGAGATAGCCGGTATAGATGGC
>CACZQF010000183.1 GCA_902783245.1 uncultured Spirochaetaceae bacterium
ACATGCTCAAAGCCTATGCCAACCGCCGCGGTATCTCAATCATCGGCGACATCCCGATATTCGTAGCCCCGGACTCAGCGGACGTCTGGTCAAATCAGGAGCTTTTTCAAGTTGATGAGCACGGTACTCCGCTTGCGGTGGCAGGCGTTCCTCCCGACTACTTCAGCGCCACCGGGCAGCTGTGGGGCAATCCCCTTTATGACTGGGGCGCCATGCAGAAAGACGATTACCGGTGGTGGGTCCGGCGGATCAACCACACGCTCACCATGGTGGACTGCATCCGCATAGATCATTTCCGCGGATTCGAATCCTACTGGTCAGTTCCCTACGGCAATGACACCGCAGTAAACGGCGAATGGAAACCGGGTCCGGGCAGGCAGCTGTTCGACACCGTTTCACGTGTGCTCGGCGACATTCCCATCATTGCGGAAGATCTTGGAGTCATCACCGAGCAGGTACGGCAGCTTCGCGACGGCTGCGGCTTTCCCGGCATGAAGGTGCTGCAGTTCGCATTCAATGCGGATGAGCCCGTTGCAAGCGCCATGGAAAACCAGTTCCTGCCGCATGAATATACGCCCGACTGCGTAGTCTATACCGGAACCCATGACAACCAGACCATGCAGGGATTTCTGGAGTCCGCGCCGCAGAAGCTGCGCGTTCTTATAGCATCCTACCTGTGCCGCAGAAACATTTCCGCCGAACAGGCTGATGCCATGGTGCAGGACAAAAGCATGTGCCGCATGCTCGTGCAGGAAGCGATCGCATCAACAGCAAAGCTTGCGGTCATTCCCGTACAGGACATACTCGCCGTCGGAGACGAAGGCCGCATGAACATGCCGTCCACATCGGGAACGAACTGGACATGGCGGCTTGCAGCCGATGCCCTTACTCCGCAGGCGGCACAGGAGCTTGCATTCACCAGCGGACTGTTCGCCCGCAACAAACAGATCAACCAAAGACAGGATTTTCACACAGAGGAAGCAGCATGCAGATAAATAAATTACTGGATCTGTACCTTACGTTTTGTAAGATAGGAGCCGTTACGTTCGGCGGCGGCGTCGCAATGATTCCGATTCTGGAGCGGGAGCTCATCGACAAGCGGAACTGGATGTCCAGCGAAGAAATGATGGACTACTATGCCATCAGCCAGTCAACGCCGGGCATCATCGCCGTAAACGTAGCCACGTTCATCGGATACAAGCAGGCGGGCAATCTGGGCGGCATCGTCGCCACCGCAGGCGTAGTGACACCCTCGCTCATCATCATTTCAATCATCGCGAACTTTATCGGTGCAGTAAATACCATTCCGTGGGTGCAGAAAGCGCTCAAAGGCATCAATGTTGCGGTGGCGGCAAACCTTTCGTATGCTACCTATAAGATGGCAAGGCGCACGGTCAAAAATCTGCTCGGGCTGCTGCTGTTCATCATCGGCTTTGCAGCCATCTACTTCTTTCATATCAGCTCGATCATCGTCATATTCAGCGCCGCCGCCGTCGGCATCATTTCGTCCTGGGCAAGCGGCACGCTGCGCATAAAGCACACTGCTTCAAAAACGGAGGAACACGGCAATGACTAACCAGCCCTCGCTGCTGCTTTTGTTCGGCATCTTTTTTTATGTAGGCCTGTTCACCATCGGCGGCGGGCTTGTGGCCCTTACGCTCATGCAGCAGACCATCGTTTCCCGCGGATACATCACGCAGGACCAGTTCTACAACATGGTGGCTATCTCAGAATCCACGCCGGGTCCCATCGGCATGAACATGGCCACCTATATCGGCAATGAATTTTACGGAGTACCGGGAGCGCTCATAACCACCACAGGTCAGGTGCTGCCTTCAATCATCTGCATTCTGCTCATAGCGCATTTCTTTTCTAAGTTTCAGGAACGTCCGCTTGTAAAAGCCGCGTTCTCATGCCTGCGCCCCGCAACCACCGGCATCATTCTGGTTGCCGCGGCACAGGTGTTCAGTCTGGCGCTGCTCATCATCCCGCAGGATCTTATGCAGCTTACCAGTATCAGCGGCTGGGCTGCGCTGTTCAGATGGCAGTCCGTACTGTTCTATCTGATTGCGATCGTCCTGCTGGCAAAAACAAAGATTCATCCGGTTCTCATCGTGGCGGCAGGCGCAGTTTTTGGTATACTATTTTTATGAATCTGTGATATACTGAGCATATGAGTACACATATCAATGCACCGCAGGGTGCAATCGCACCGGCAATTCTTTTGCCCGGAGATCCGCTGAGAGCAAAATTCATAGCGGAGAATTTTCTTGAGAATGCAACATGCTACAATGATGTGCGCGGTATGCTCGGTTTTACCGGCACCTACAAAGGGAAAAAGGTTTCTGTACAGGGAACAGGAATGGGACAGCCTTCGCTTTCCATCTATGCAACGGAGCTGTTCCAGTTCTACGGTGTAAAGACTGCCATCCGTATCGGAACCGCAGGTGCCATCCATGAGAGCACAAAAGTCCGTGACACGATTCTGGTCAACGCGGCCTGCTCTGACTCATCGCTGATGAACCAGCGCTTCGGCAGCCTGCACTTTGCGCCGAGCGCAGACTTCGGCCTGCTGCTGAAAGCCCATGACACAGCCGAAGAAATGAAAATCCGCTATCAGGTGGGTCCGTGCACATCCAGCGACCTGTTCTATGATGAAAACAGCAACTGGAAGCTGTGGGCAAAATACGGCGTGCTTGCCATTGAGATGGAGACAGCCGAGCTATATACGCTTGCAGCAAAATTCGGCCGCAAGGCGCTTTCTATCCTTACCATCAGCGACCACATCGTAACCGGCGAAGCGACAACCGCCGAGGAACGGCAGCTGACATTCAAAAACATGATTCAAGTCGCGCTGGAAACCGCAATTTCAGAAGCGGCACAATAACAGCGGCTGAAGATCATCACATCCAGTCAGCAACGCAGCAGTATACTGCTGCGTTGCTGACGCAACAAAACACAGCCACTTCCGCAACATCCCCTTCCGTAACGTTGAAATTCCACAAACTTTACAGTATGCTGGATTTATTATGCAAAAAAGAGAAACATTGGCTTCGCGCCTTGGATTTATCATGCTGTCCGCAGGATGTGCGATCGGCATCGGCAACGTCTGGAAATTTCCGTATATCACCGGCCTGTACGGCGGCGGTATCTTTGTCCTTATATACATTTTTTTCCTGCTTATACTCGGCATTCCTCTGCTTACCATAGAGTTCGCGGTAGGCCGCGCCAGCCGCACCAGCCCCATCAACGAATGCCGCGTGCTTGCGCCGCAGGGCACCCGCTGGCATTGGCGCGGAATCTTTTCCTTTATCGGTGCCTATCTTCTGATGATGTACTACACCACCGTCTCCGGCTGGATGCTCCACTATTTTTATCTTATGAGCACCGGAGCCTTTACGGGCGCAAGTCCTGACCAGATCGGAGCCATGTTCGGCGGAATGCTTTCCACGCCGGGCTCTATGGTATTCTGGATGGCCGTCATCACGATCGCAGGCTTTGCTGGCTGCTCCATAGGGCTGCAGAAAGGTGCTGAAAAAATCACAAAAGTAGTCATGACTACCCTTCTGGTTCTGATCGTAGCGCTTGCAATAAAAAGTATCATGCTGCCGGGCAGTATGGCCGGTCTGAAATTCTACCTGCTGCCGGATATTAACCGCCTTATACAAAACGGCGTAGCAAACACCATCATAGCAGCCATGAACCAGGCGTTCTTTACGTTGAGTCTCGGTATCGGCTGTATGTCCATCTTCGGCAGCTACATCGGGAAAGAGCATACGCTGCTCAACGAATCCATATGGGTTACCATTCTGGACACCGGCGTAGCGCTCACCGCAGGCCTGGTCGTATTTCCCGTCTGCTTTGCATTCAATCTGAACCCAGACAGCGGCCCAAGCCTGATCTTTATCACGCTGCCCAATATATTCAACCACATGGCGGGCGGCCGCCTGTGGGGCAGCCTGTTCTTCCTGTTCATGGCGTTCGCCGCATTCTCAACGGTGCTGGCAGTGTTTGAAAACATCCTGTCCTGCTGCATGGAGCTTACCGGCTGGTCACGTAAAAAAACAGCCGGCATAAACGCAGCTGTTATGATCATACTTTCGCTCCCCTGCACATTCGGTTTCAATCTGCTCAGCGGTATCCAGCCGCTCGGCGCAGGCTCAACCATCATGGATCTGGAGGACTTGATCGTATCAAACTTCATGCTCCCGCTCGGCAGCCTGATCTACCTGCTGTTCTGTACCTCACGTAAAGGCTGGGGATGGAACAATTTTATTCAGGAAGCGAACACAGGAAAAGGCTTCAAGGTTCCGAATCTGCTGCGGTTCTACATGAGCTATATACTGCCGCTCATCATCCTCTGCATATTCTTCATCGGCCTGAAGGCTACGCTGTTCAAATAACCTATGAATGCATCTGCGCTGGAAGCCTACTATAATAAATTCAACGAGGATCACAGGCTTACCACCAGGCATGGTATTGTAGAATATACAACCACCATGAAATATATTCACGATTACCTGCCTGCGCGCTCGCAGGCGCGCATCGTAGACATAGGGGCAGGAACAGGCAGATATTCCATAGCGCTCGCCGAAGCAGGCCACAGCGTAACTGCGGTGGAGCCGGTCGCACGGAACCTTGCAGTACTGCGCTCAAAGCATGCGCCCGTGAACACCTGGCAGGGCAACGCCCTTGATCTGCATTTTCTGGACGACGACACGTTTGACGCGGCGCTGCTGTTCGGACCGCTGTACCACCTGCATTCAGAGCAGGAACGGCTCAAAGCGTTCTCAGAGGCAAGCCGCGTAACAAAAAAAGGCGGCATCATCTTTGCCGCCTATGTCATGAACGAATACAGCATACTCACCTACTGCTTTAAGCAGAACCATATACAGGAATGCATGACGCAGGGAAGTATTACCAAAGATTTCCATACAGTAGAAAATGACGACCAGCTGTACAGTTATCTGCGTCTGGAAGATATCAACACGCTGAACAGTAAAACCGGGCTTGAGCGCATAAAGATTATCGCTGCTGACGGTCCCGCGGACTATATGCGACAGACGCTCAACGCCATGGACGACGCAGCATTCCAGCTGTTTCTGGATTATCAGCTGGCAACCTGCGAGCGGCCTGAGCTTTTAGGTGCCAGTTCCCATACGGTAGACATACTCAGAAACACAAAATAATTCACGATCTACATCTAAGGA
>CACZQF010000184.1 GCA_902783245.1 uncultured Spirochaetaceae bacterium
ATACGGAGGTCAGGATGCACTCAACGGTTACATCAGCAGAAGCGCAGGTCGTACTTGCGGTAATTCCTATCGTCGGAATTGTTATAGGCGGTATCATAGTTTTCTTCTATCTTCTCTGGCATCATCATGAAATAAAACTACAGATTCAAACCGGCACTTACCAGCACCGTAAGTTCGACCTCAAGAACTTTTCGCTTCTGACCGGCCTGCTGCTCACAGGCATCGGCATCAGCCTGACACTGTTCTTTTCACTGCTCAACGGATTTTCCTATGCGGTGCTCGGCGGTCTTATACCGCTTGTACTCGGACTCTGTCTGCTTATCTTCTATAAGATAAACCCTGAATTCAAGCAGTCACAGCACACCGACAACGGCAGCAACGACTAAACGGCGTACGCCATGCAGTGCCTGCAATATAAAGCGGCATAACGCAGGCGCAGCTGCTTTTGCCCCGGCAGACGGTGAATGAAAAAATTCGAAAACCCAATTACCATCATTGCACAAAAGCGGGACGCTATCCTCATAAAAAAAACGCTCAAGGGCGACTCCCAGGCGTTCAGCCAGCTTATGCGACTGTACCGGCAGCGCATAGAAGCGCTGGGCATGAGTTTCTTTAAAAATGAAACCGATACCGAGGACTTTATTCAGGACGTCTTTATCCGTGTCTACACTAAGCTCAGCACGTTCCAGGGCACAGCCGCTTTCTCTACATGGATAACCAGAATCGCCTACAATATCGCCATAAATGCCATAAACAGGCGCAAAGAATACACGTCTATCGCTGATGAAACCACCCTGCCGGATCAGGGACTTACCCCAGAGGAAAAGGAAATACGCAACATTACGATCGAAGCTGTACGCCTTGCCGTAAAGGAACTGCCCGAACGATACGGCGTCTGCCTTGATATGTATTTTTTCTACGACATGTCATATCAGGAAATAAGCGACATAACCGGATTTCCTGTAAACACGATAAAATCCCACATTTTCCGCGCAAAAAAAATACTGCGTGAAAAACTGGAAGGAGTACAGATACATGAAGCTTAGCATACATAACCCGGATTCCTGCAGCCGTACAATGGATCGATTCCTTGAGCTGGATAAAAACGAGCGCATACCGCTGTCGGTAACGCTGCATCTGCTGTTCTGCAGCAAATGCAGGACGCAGGTTCGCCGCATGACGCAGGCGGAACGTCTGATAGCTGCGCCTCTCAAAATAGCAACGCCGCTTACGGACGACACGATCGAAAACGTGCTCAAGGCGGCACAAGTCTACAACGCAGAAACCATGAAAAGCCCGATCTCGCTCACAAGATGGATTGTATCGGGCATACTCATGATCGTACTGCTCATAGCATTCGGCATCATAACGCGCAGCTCAAGCAGCGAGGAACTCATGCTTATTTTCTATCTTATGTTTGCATTGCTCGTAACGGGATACTGTGCGCTGTTCGTAGGCTGTAATATGGATTTTTTTGTAAAGAAGATAGAAACGCTGCATCTGGGGCAGCCGGCCATATCCTAGCCGCCGCAGCGCAGCGGCCGGTATGGCGTAATAAAGAGATTATCTGACCAGATTCAGCGGATTCACGCCCTTGCCGTTTTTGTATACGGCAAAGTGCAGGTGCGGACCGGTGCTCAGGCCGGTATTGCCTACCCTGCCGATAACCGATGAGGTTGAAACAGATTTGCCCTGCGTAACAAGGATCTGGCTTAAGTGACCGTACAAAGTCTTATAGCCGGAATGATGCGCAACGATCACATAGTTGCCGTAGGTGGCGTTAAAGCCCGTAGCGGTCACCTTACCGGTAAGCGCCGCATATACGGGCGTACCCATACCGATCGCAAGGTCAACACCGCCATGATAGGAGCGCTTTCCAGAGAATGGACTTGAGCGCCAGCCGAAGTAAGAAGACAGATAGTAGCGTCCGTGGATCGGAATGGTGAACAGGTCTCCGTTGATTTCCTGCCGCGTAACCCAGTCCAGCGCCGCATCGGGTACGAACAGCGTCTCTCCCGCCTTCAGCTCAGAAGATTCTTTCAGATTATTAACCTGCGCGCATTTTACCGCATCAACTTTATAGCTTTCGGCAACGGCAGCAACCGTCTCGCCGTCTTTTTTCACCGTATACAGAATGCCGGTCATGCTCGGGATCTTCAGGTACTGGCCGACCTGCAGCAGCCGCGACTGGCGGATATTGTTCATGCTGATGATGGTATCCTGCGTGATACCGAAACGCTCCGCTATTACGCCCACCATGTCGCCGGGCTCAACCCGGTATGACTCATAGGTAAGCGCGGGCACGCTCAGCTCAGGAGTATCCTGCACAAGCTCCATGCCGTCTTCCATGGAGCTGAATCCCTCAAGATCAAATTCCGGACCGGGCGTTTCCAGACCGCCACGGCCGTCTGCTTTTTCAAACACATGCAGCTTTGCAGCAGTGATGCCCGCCCCCGCCAGGACAGCAGCAAAAATAATCGAATGTATCACCACGCACTTTTTTGTAATCTTCATATATATAACCTTTGCTATTCTAATATTATTTCTTACCAATGCCTAGTAAGTAAGTCTCAAAAGATTCAGATCTGCACGCTTCGGGCTTAAATCCGCGCGCGGACGTGAACATACCACGCAGCGTTTTAAGAAATCCCTGCTGATCTCCGTTCTGGAAAATCTTTACAGTAAAGCTGCCGCCCGTACGGAGCATGGACTGCGCGTACCAGATCGCCATCTCAACCAGTCCCTCAGACCGTGCAGTATCCACAGTGCGATTACCGGTGGTCAGCGGCGCCGCATCGCATACCACCAGATCAAACGGTCCGTACTGTTTTATCTGATCACGGACTGAAGCTTCGTTCAGATCTCCCTGTATAAACACAAGGTTGTCGCCTTTTACATCCTTTGCAAGCGGATTCAAATCGCAGGACACCACCCGGCCGCTGCCGTCAAGCTTGCGCAGCAGAAAGGTTGTCCAGCTGCCGGGGGCTGCGCCCAGATCAAGCACAGTATAACCTTTTTTTATCAGACCAAACTTCTCGTCCATCTCCTTAAGCTTGTACACCGAGCGGGCAGGATACCCCTCGGAAAAAGCCTTGCGCGACCAGAAATCAGGCTTTTCATATGAATTGGATCCCATAGTTTTATTTTCGGTAAAAATTTGTATTTTATAATCTTTTTCGGTATACTATATATATATGGATACGATTTTTGCCGCAAAGCTTGAACGGATAGAACAGGTTCTGGCACAGGCGCTGCCGGAAGCTGCCGATACACGTGAGACTGCAGCATGGGCTGAAAAAGTTTTCGGCACCCTTCCTGCCGCCGTCAATGCCGGTCATATGACCGATCTTATCGGGCCGTGCCGCGCGCTTATCTTACAGGGCGGCAAACGGTGGCGCTGCCTCCTGCTCGTGCTCTGCGCCGAAGCAGTGTCCGGCGGCAGCGGCAGCATTGACACCGCCTATGCGCTTACGCCGCTCGTAGAATTCGTACACACCGCAAGCCTGATCCATGACGACATAGAGGATAACGCCGATACCCGCCGCGGCAAGCCGGCCGCACATATTACCTGGGGGCTGGATACTGCGCTCAATGCAGGCTCATGGCTCTATTTCACCGCCACCGCATGCATTGAAAACGACGCAGTGCCCGAGCAGCTCAGACTCAAACTCTTCCAGCTGTACGTCAGGGAGCTGCGCCGGCTGCATCTGGGCCAGGCAATGGACATACACTGGCACCGCAACCCGCGACTGCTGCCTACGGCAGATGAATACATGGCCATGGTACGCAGCAAAACGGGTACGCTCGCTTCATTTGCCGCGCAGGCAGGAGTGCTTGCAGGCGGCGGCACGCAGGAAACAGCTCTCCGCGCAGGAACTGTAGCCGCTGATATAGGCGCCGCATTCCAGATTCTGGATGACGTCCAGAACCTGACCACGGGCAATCCGGGAAAAAAACGCGGTGACGACATAGTGGAAGGCAAAAAGAGTCTGCCCGTGCTGATGCACCTGCAGGAAAATCCGCAGGATGCGCCGCTCATCGCCTCATATATGGAGGCCGCCGCCCGTGACGGCGTCGATGCGCCGCAGGTGGAATTATGCATCAAGCTGCTTGAAAGCAGCGGATCCGTCTCAAAATCATTCGAACAGGGAAAGGCGCTCGTACAGAAAAAGAGTGCGGAGCTTGCCGATCTGCTTCATGCACAGGACAAGCTCATTCCGCAGCTTTTTTCCGGCATGCTGCCCTCCCTGTAGCACGCGCAAAAGCCGTACCGTACATAGGAACACTATATGTTAGAGAACGTGGACTTACTTAACATGCAGGCCATAGAGCTTGCCGCACAGGGAAATTATGCAGACGCCATCGTCTGTCTGAAGCGTGCGCTCGCCATATCAGACACAAACCATCTGCTCTGGTTCAATCTGGGCATCACCTACCGTGACGCCGGAAAATTCACTCAGGCAAAGAAGGCGCTTGAAAAAGCTTTCAAACTGAAGGACGATGATATTGATACTATAGAAACGCTCGCGCACGTAAACAATGCGCTCGGCGACACGCTGGAAGCACTGTTCTACTGCGAATACGGCACCAACCTGTTTCCGGGAAATCCGCACATGTGGAACACGCTCGGCGTGATTCAGTTCAACAACGGAAACCACACCCAAGCCTGCGCAGCCTTCGAGCACGCCGTTACCCTGAACCCATACTACTATGACGCGCTGTACAACCTGCGCGACACTTACGATGAGCTGGGCAATCAGGCGGGCAAGGCCGCATGCGAAAAGAACATGAAAAGCATTTCAAAAGGAAACTGACATGAAAGATACAGCCGTCATCACCGAAATAACAGACAGCACGATAACCGTCATTCCGCTTATCACCGGCGCATGCATGAGCTGCAAGGAAGGCTGCGCGCAGCGCGGTCATCCGTTCGCAGTGGCGAACCCAAATAATCTGGACGTAAAAAAAGGAACTGTCGTAAAGATAGGAAGCTCGCCGATGGCGGCAATCGTACAGGGAATCCTGTCGCTGCTCGTTCCCGTGATCTGCGCCGCAGCCGGCTATTTTGCGGCAACGCCCGCAGCATCGCTTTTAGGACTTACCGTGACTGATGCGTTTCAGGCAGGAACTGTGCTCATCTGTCTGCTCGGTTCCTGCACTATCGTATTCTCGGTGAGCCGCTTCAGAATACGGCTCACCAAGCCGCTGATTACCGAAGTTATCAGTTCTTAAGGTGTTCTCTGGCAAGCGTGCTTATAGCATCGGCCATCTCCATAAGGCCGACCTGCTTCTGAACGCCGCCGAGCTCCCACGCAACCCGCGGCATGCCGTACACAACCGCAGACTCCTGATCCTGACCGAGCGTCCACGCACCCTGCTTACGCATCTCCGTAATCTCAACAGCACCGTCGCGGCCCATACCCGTCATGATGACGCCGAGCGCGTGGTTCTGGTATACTTTGGCAACCGATTCAAACAGCACGTCGGCTGACGGACGGTGGCCGTTACGCTGGGCGTCCTCTGAAAGTCTGATCACATTGCCGGTAGCGCGCTGCTCAACGTAGATGTGGTAGTTGCCCGGAGCAATATAGACATGGCCGTTTTCGATCAGATCGCCGTCCTCAGCTTCTTTTACGCTGAGCGGACAGATGCGGTCAAGACTGCCTGCAAATTCTTTGGTGAATCCGGCGGGCATGTGCTGCACCACCAGAATAGGCTGCTGCAGACGCGGATCAATCATCTTGAACACGCAGCGCAGCGCGTTGGGGCCGCCGGTAGAAATACCAAGCGCAATAATGTCGATGCGGCCGCCCTGACGAACGGGGGTAATGACCTCCGGCTCTTTTTTCTCCGGCTCCTTCCACAGTGAGGGATGGAACGTTTCGGCACTCGCAGATGCAGCAGGAGCGATAGAGTCGCCCTTCTTTTCGGAGACAAAATGCTCCGCCACCTTCATCTTTATCTGATGGTTGAAGAAATCAACGGAATACGGCTGCTTGCCGTGCCTGCGGGCATAAGTGCCGCCGTAGGAGGATACCAGTTCCACAAGCCGCTCTGAAACAGAGGAAAGATCCGCAGAGACTGAGCCGTTCGGCTTGGTGATAAAATCACTCGCGCCGAGCTCAAGCGCCTCGATCGTGACGGCGGCGCCCTGCGTGGCGATACTGGAAAGGATAATGACAGGAATATCAATCTTCCTGTTCTTACGTTCTTTAAGGAATTCAATGCCGTTCATAACCGGCATTTCAATGTCAAGAATAATGACATCAGGCTTTACAAGAGGAATCTTTTCAAGCGCAAACTGTCCGTTCATAGCCTTGCCGACTATGGACAAACCTTCAGTACCTTCAATAACACGGGAAATAAGATTCCGCATCAACGCGGAATCATCGCAAATCAAAACAGAAATATCATCCATATGCAAGTAATCCTTTACCTAAGTTGTGCTTACAAAACAGAGGGGGCTGCAACAACAGCATGCAGACAATCCACCCTCTGACTTCCCGCGGCGTTACACCGCAGGAATGCTAGTTAACGTTCTTCTGGTACAGGCAGGCCCAGTCAGTCTTAAGGAATTCAAACGGCGTCTTCATACCGAACAGAGATTCCGAGTGTCCGATAAACAGATATGCATGGTTGCCCAATGAATTGTAGAACCGGTTTATCGTATTAAGCTGAGCGGCCTCGTCAAAGTAGATCAGAACATTCCGGCAGAAAATAACGTCAAGATTCCGTGCTCCGGAATCATTGCGCAGATTATGGTAGTCAAAGCGGATACATGACATCAGTTCCTTGGTGGCCTGATAGCCGGTGTCCGTCTTTGTGAAAAATCTCGTCAGATATTTTTCGGGAATACCGTCCACGCGGTTGGCAGGATAGAATCCCTGCTGTCCGACCATCAATGACTTCAGGGAAATGTCGCTGGCCGTCACCACGAAAGTATACGGCGCGGGCAGCACGTCCTTCAGGATCATTGCGATCGTGTACGGCTCTTCGCCGGTAGAGCAACCGGCACTCCAGATACGTACCGTCTTATCTCCGGTCTTCTTTTTTTCCTCCAATATATGAGGAATAACATAATTGACCAGAGCATCAAAATGCGGCTGATTTCTGAAAAAGCGCGTCAGATTCGTAGTCACCGAATCAAGCATGGTTTTCATTTCACCAGCATCAGACGTTACGAGCTTATAATAGTCCTGCACCGATGTCATCTGTTTTTCACGCAGTCTTTCCTTCAGACGGCTGTCAAGAATCGAACGGTTGGTAGCAGAAAACGTTATACCGCTTTCATCATAAATAAGCTTGCGGAACATGTCAAAATCAACATCAGTTAATAAGTCGGCCATATATTTTATTATAAACTCAGATTGCGAAAAAGTAAATCAATACTGCTTCAATATTATTGATTTTTACGCTTTTTCTTTCTGCAGCGGGCACACCTCAGCCGCCGGGACAGGCTTCAACGTGCAGGCACGAGCAGTTTGCCCGGAGGCAACGCCCGCAGCGCAGGCACAAAGGTAATCTGCCATGTAATCCGGTATACATCATTTTCTGCGCCGCATACAGTTTCTTACTATAGAATTTA
>CACZQF010000185.1 GCA_902783245.1 uncultured Spirochaetaceae bacterium
CAATTCCTATAAGAACAATCAATATACAAATTGTATATGCAACGATAGCCTCATTGGAGGTAAGCATCCCTTTTTTATATATTCTATTCATTTTATATCCCCTGCTTTGTAATCATCATGCTGATATCCTGCATCGTATATGCAGACATATCCAAAACACCGGAGCTCTTTCCATTCCGCATTACTATGAACTTGTTGCAGTTGTAGTACAGCTCATTCAGATCATCAGTAATGATGATTATACCTACGCCTTCAGCAGCAAGCCGATGAAGGATTGCATGGATATCAGACTTTGCACCTATATCCACTCCTACCGTAGGTCCGTTTAGAATTAAAAGGTCAGGATGAGTATTAAGCCATTTTGCAATGACCATTTTCTGCGCATTACCGCCGGACAGCGTCTTTATAGGAGCTTCTGCGGAAGAAGCGACACAACCTATTTTCTTTATCCAGGCGTATGTCACATCTACCATCTTTTTCAGATTCAGACGGCCTTTTTCCATATAATCAGCAACCGAAGCCGCCACCGTATTGTCACAGATCGATCTTGTTAAAAAAAGTCCTTGCGTCAGACGGTCTTCAGGCACATACGCAATCTTATGTGCCACCGCATCAGCAATCGAACGGATTTTAAGCTTCTTATTCCGGACAATTACCTCTCCGTCCGTAGCAGGTGTAATACCAAAAAGCGTTTCACCTATCTCGCTTCTGCCGGATCCAAGCAGACCGGTAATACCCAGACAGTCACCGGCCTTAAGCGTAAAAGACACATCCTCAAAACTGCCCTTACGCCGGAGTCCTTTCACTTCACATACAACAGAATCAGAACCGGTTTCAGGAACATACCGCTCATCCACCAGCGTTCGTCCCGTCATACATTCTACAAACCGAGTTCTGTCGAATTCCTGAATCAGACCGCTGGCCACGTTCTCGCCGTTACGCAGGATCGTGAGCCTGTCGGCTATTTCAAATATTTCTTCCAATTTATGATTAACGATGACAACTGCAACACCGCTCTCTTTCAGAGAACGCAATGTTTTATTAAGCAGCTCAACTTCCCATCGGGTAAGAGCTGTCGTCGGCTCGTCAAGAATAAGCAGCTTAGCATTATTTACGATTGCCCTGCAGATAGCGACCATCTGCTTTTTTGCAATACTCAGACGCTCAACAAGCACATCTGGATCAATCTCCGCACCTATCATTGCCAGCCCTTTAACGGCCAGCTGCCGGGCTTCTTTCCAGTTCATGTATTTTCTGTTTTCCAGCAGGTTCTTATTCATGGCAATATTTTCTGCAACCGTCAGATTCGGAAAAACCGCAAAATCCTGATAAATAACCTGAATGCCTGCATGGATTGCGTCTATCGGCGTTATATTTTTTACTTCTTTTCCTTCTATAAATATTTGTCCTGAAGTAGGTTGTTTTACACCGGAAATAATCTTAATTAAAGTGGACTTACCGCATCCGTTCTCACCCGCCAAACAGTGGATTTCTCCCGGATACACCGTCAAATCAACACCTTTTAAAGCTTTTACCCCCGTAAACTCTTTTGTGACACCCGATAACCGCAGGAATTCTTCTTTCATTTTTACAGCACCTTTTCAAATTAAATAATGGGGCTGTCTGGAGGAATAAGAACAGCCCCACATGAATTCAATGATTAAAAGTTAATGGCAGGATCGTCCACATTGTCTTTTGTAATGTCAATCCAAGCCTGTCCGCTCAAAACCTTACCTGTCAGAGAAAGATTCGTATAACCGGGAACATTCAGATTCAGTCCGTTCTCGATCTTTTCTTTATTAAGAACTTTCAGAGCAAGCTCGATCATCGCCTTGCCGGCCAGAGCAGGATCCCAGAAAGAAGCCATGGAGATGGTGCCGTCCTTAATATATTTACCGGAAACAGAAACCAATGAAGTTCCTACAATCTTAACCTTACCTGCAAGTCCAAGTTCCTCTACAGCAAGTGCGGCACCGGCCACATCAGGCATTGCAGAACCCTGAATTCCTTTAAGGTTCGGATTGGCAGTCAGAACTTCCTTTACCTTGTTATAAGAAGTGTTCATATTATCAGCAGTCTCAATCTTATCGCCGTACTGTTTCATGCCGGGGAATTTCTGAGTCTGCAGAACTTTTGCAGCGTCAACCCACTGGTTGTGTGATTCACTTGTAAGAGAACCGACTTCAAAAATATAGTCACCGGTACCGCCGGTAAGCTCTCCCAGTTTCTCCATGAAATGACGTCCGTATGCATCATTGTCAAATGCCTCAATATCATAATCGATATTGGTCATTCCTGACGCCTCATGTGAAATAACCACAATACCGGCCTCACGAGCCTTCTTTAATACCGGCTCAAGCGCCTGCGTTGAGAAAGGTACAACACAAATAGCATCAACACCCTGACTGATCAGATCCTCTATAAAGCGTGCCTGAAGCGCACCGTCACCTTCTGCCGGACCGGTATAAAAAGCATCAACGCCCGTAGCCTTTGCATATTCATTTACACCAACTTCCATACGCTCGAACCAGGAGATACTGGTCAGCTTAGGCACAACCGCAATTCTGTATCCTTTTTTACCGGCAGCCTTATCTTTTGATCCGCCTGCAAAAACAGCTCCCATTGCCAGTACTGCACAACATGCAGCTATAAGTACTTTCTTCATATTGCCTCCTTTTTTACTAAACATTTAGTTTATGTTTAGTTCTTTTAGTACTAAACAAAAGTATAAATCCACTTATTTCAGCCGTCAAGAAATTTTTTCATGTTTATTTAACTAAACAAACTAAACACACTTAACAAAATTAAAAACATCGGTTATCATATTTACAGAAGGATTTACTATATGACTGTTCGTGACATCGCAAAACTGGCAAACGTTTCTCCGGCAGCAGTTTCCCTTGCCATCAACAACAAACCGGGAATAAGTGAAAAAAAGCGGAAAGAGATTCTTGCGATCATTGCATCATCCGACTTTACGATGCCGCACAAAACAGCAGCAGATACTTCAAACAATCTTGTATTCCTTAAGCTGACCAAACACAGTCTTCTTATTGAGCAGAATGCCAATTTCATTTCAAAAATCATGGATTCCATCCAAGAAAAATGCAAAGAACTCGGTTATACGCTGCAGGTTGACCTCATACATGAAGACTTTGAAAAAAACATATCCGAGCTGAACTATGCGAACATAGACGGTATCTTTGTTGTAGGAACGGAGATCGGTGCCGAAGATTACAATGCGCTCAACGCCATAAAAGTCCCGTACATCGTCATTGACAATTCAATGCCTAACTTTCCCTGTAACACAATAACCATGAGCAACGAAGAAATGACCTACACGGCTATAGAGCAGCTGGCACACACAGGAGAAAAAGACATCGGGCATCTGCGCGGTAATATTTACTGTCAGAACTTTCTGGAGCGGCATATCGGCATGCAGAACGCCATCAGAGATTTTCATCTTGAATTCTCCGCAAAAAAAGAATTCCTGCTTACGCCCACCGTCATGGGAAGCTATGAAGACATGAAAGCGTATCTTGATAAAAAAACAGCAGTTCCGCGCATCATGTTCGCAGACAATGACACGATCGCAATCGGCGCAATGAAAGCATTGACCGAATACGGATATAAAATCGGGCAGGACATTTCTATCATCGGATTTGATGACATTAACCTTGCAGAAACAGCATCTCCGCCGCTTTCTACAATGCAGGTTCAGGGAAGTATGATCGGTACCATGGCCACCATGACGCTCGTAAATGAAATAAAGCACAAAAACCCCACCTACTATAAAACAAAAGTAGGCGGCAAGCTTATATTGCGTACAAGCACCAAAGTTCTTTAGTCCCTTTTATAAAA